>NZ_CP101659.1 GCF_024804185.1 Wolbachia endosymbiont of Aedes albopictus | reverse complement strand
AGTACACCTTCCATTTTATAGCACATATATTTATATGTATATATATATATGTATATGTATGTATATTTATATATGTATATATTTATATATCAAGCATTTTATTAACCTTAGCTGCGGATTAGAAAGCAGTCAGGAAAATAGGATTATTGTTATAATTTCAGAATACGTTATTATGGGTATTCTTGTAGGTTTTTTACCATTGGCTAGTTGCAAAGTTCTCATCTATTATTTTACAATAATCATCTACAAAACAGAATAACTCTGTTATATTCTTATGCATTGCCTATTGTTGCTAAAAGCTCTCTCTATTCTCTTTCTAATCCGTAGTTAGCGTTAAAACAGGTGCTCGAGCGTAACATCGCAGGTATCGTCAGTTAGCTCAGCTTTTCTGGCTCAGCTAAAGTTTTTTGCGTTTTAACTAAATGCTTACATACCAAGTTGCTTTTCCTTTTCCATGCTGAGTAATGTGATTACTCTTCACAAGATTATATACATGCTTCTTTAAGGTATTGCAGTTTGCTTTAGTAATATTTTCTAAATCCTTTATTGTAAGACGTCCATGTTTGCTAAGCAAAACTAATATTTTGGCTGAAAGTGGTGGTAAATAAAGATTTAACATTTTTTCATGTGACACCTTTTGCTCAAGATGAGACTTTTGCTTTTGTAGTGATCTTAAAAAAAACATAAGCCATGGATTAAAATCATAGCTGCCCGTCTTCAAAGATTGTTGAGTACGACGTAAAGCTAAGTAATAACTCTCCTTGTTACCTTCAATTACACTTTCAAGAGAACTGTAAGGTACGTATGTATACCCTAACTTTAGCAGTAAGAAAGTTGTAAGAATACGTGATAACCTTCCATTTCCATCTTGAAAGGGGTGGATAGCCAAAAAAGTAACTATAAAGATACCAATAATTAATAGATGGTGTAACGATTTCACTTCTAATTGCTGGCTAGTCCAATAAATAAGTTCTTGCATTTGTATCACCGTCTCAAATGGAGAAGCTGCTTCAAAAATTATGCCTAAGCTTTTTCCAGATTCATCAAACGCTTCAACATGATTGGGAAATTTCTTATATTCTCCCATGTGTCTTTGATCTTTATATGAAAATTGCAAAAGCCAGATATGAAACTGTTTCATGATGTTTTCTGTGAACGGCATAGTTTCAAAGTTTTGAAACACTTCTTCACACACATACGCATATCCAGCTATTTCTTGTTCATCCCGAGAACGAAATGAGCGTGTATCAAGTCTGGATAATAATTGTTCAACTTCACGGTCTGATAATTTTGCCCCTTCAATACGAGTAGAAGAACCGATACTTTCAATTGCTGCGATTTTTTTGAGCATTTGTAAACGTTCTGGAGCTAAATTACCAAATAATTGCCATGCTCCTTTAAATTCATCAATTTCAGCAACTAATTTTAGTATTTCAGGTGTTATTTCAATTTTTGAAATATCAAACATATCCGTATTCTTATCTCAATATACCCAATTATATTTGAAAATATCCTATTAGTAAACTCTTAAATTGTTGCGCTCTCATTAGTTTTTTGCATCTCTCTGGCTGGCCACATCTTCCAGTAAAAAAGGCAAATTTCTTTTAAGAGCATACTTTTCATACTTCTATTTAGAGTCAAGATATTTTAGTATTTTGTTGGTGGTAATCACATACAGTCAAGCAAGAAAAAGGTGGTCTTCCTTGACTGTATGGTTTTTGAATGCTTTTTGTTGTGGTTTAGCTGCTTCAGGATTATCCAGCTTTTTATAGCATTTCAGGAGTATGGTTGAGAAAAAGACTTCAACCGATCCATTTAAACTGTGCAAAGTGTCAACCATATTACACCGTCCACTTCATTCTAACAATTTTCTGCCGCTTCGCTGAACAGATACAAAATTCCCTTATCTTCGTAAACGTTAATGAATTATCCAAAATAGCGATAAAGAGCACGCATAATATTACACCATCACAACAAAAACTTCATATTCAGCCTTCCACGCCAAAGTTACAATTTGATAACGCGAGCACATTATCCCAGTTATTTACCCCTTCCTCTTCCACAAGAATTCACTTTATTTTTCTCTCTTCTCTCCTGCTCTTTGGAGGTATGTTTATTGAGGCTAGGTATACTTCCTGTAGCACCAACCTCTCTCTTGGAAGAATGTACTGTTTTTTTTGGTTTAACATCATTGCTCCATTCTTTCTTAGATTTAGGAACATTTTGTCGTGAACTATACGAGCCTTGTTTTTGCCTTACCCCACCGGATGCGCTACTCGGGTTAGAACCTGAATCGGTTACTTTATCTCCCTCACTAATATTCTGCACACCTGAGAGAGCAGTAAAATTACTTGCAAAGCCAGATGTATTAGAACTTGAACTATAACTGCTCTTACCTTTCTCTCGTCCTTGAAAAAGTTGTGTTGAACATTCACTTTTCTGTGCTTTTAATACTTCCTGAATATCAGCAAAAACTGATATAACACCAGGATGATCACCACCTAATATTTTCTCTTGAGCCCCATACACTTCCTGAAGAGGTCTTAAAGCATCATCAAATTTACCTTGTTTAAAAAACACTCCTGCAATATCACGCACAACTGATAAAGAAGCTGGATTATCACAGCCTAACTTGTCATATATTATCTTATAAACTTTTAAACACTCCTCATCTTTACCTTGGGTGCGATACAGCTCTGCCTTATTATGAAGAACCTTTAATTTACTGTAACTACTATAACCACCACTTTCTCTTTTGTTGAATACATCATCAAAAATGCTATCAGCATCCTTTAACCGACCTTCTTTTGCAAGTTTTACTCCAACATTTAAAGAAGCACCCATAACATCATCATCGGGGTTCGAATGCACAAAAAAAGATGTTCGCCTGGATCCAGATAGACCTTTATTCGCAACATTTAAAGCAGCCATGCCTAAGTAGAAACTACCTTCTAAATCTTCACTTTCCATACTTTTAACCTGACTCTTCTCCAATTCTTGTTCAGCACACAAAAGTTGTTCTCTACTACTTAACGTAGTATTAATACCTAAGAACTTATCTCTAAAAAATTGATGCATATTACCTTTAAGACCAAGCGGCGTACTATGGGCTTGTGGACTTTCGTTACTACTCTTTGGTAGCATATAACCTGTATTTGAAGAGGATAATGAAGAAAAAACCTTACAATAGCTAGCTGAACTACCACTACGCATCTCTTTTAATATATTAGTAAGCTCTTCTTGTAGTTTTTCTAGTAATGACAAAACTTTTTCCTGTTCATTACTAACTTGTTCTTCTAAAAAACAACATAGATGCTGTAGTTGTGAAAAATCCTTCTTCTTATCAAATTTCGCGTCAGCTAAACTTTTCAGTATAGATGATAGTTCTGACGATTGTTGAATAGTCATTTTGCTATTTTTTAATTCCTCACGTAGCTGTTTTAGCATATCTGATAACTTCTGAGCATATGACTTACCATTTGACTTATCATCTTGAAGTACATGAACCATATGTTTTAATGTTTTTAATACCTCATCATCTAATAGACCTTGAGAACATTTTTTGCCTTTTTTTATTGCTTTTTCTAACCTTTCCAATTGAGCTTCATCGCAATTCTTCTGCACAATATTTATAGCCTTTAGTTTGTCATATTGTACATATAAACTGTTCTCTTTAATGTATTCATGAGCAACAAAAATCGATATTTTTTCTTTGAGATAATTTTGTTTCACAGCCTTATCACCAAACTTTACATTTAAATAACCTTCCAAATACCTCCAACAAATAACGGACTTAAAAGACTCATACCCCCCCCATAAAAAGCTTTGCTTCTGGACATCCACGACTAGCATCTTGGAGAAGCACGCGAATTTCTTCTTTTTTCTTTTCATCTGCTTTGTAACCAAATCTACCGCTGAACAGCGCAACCGCATACGAATATTTCGCATCAAAAAAAGATTCGGAAGATAATCGTTTAAGCAGACAGTCCGCAGTAACAAGCTCCTTTTTATTTGATATCATCTCTTTTGCTAACTCATATTCTACATATTCGACTATAAATTCTAATTTTTTCCTTCCTCTCTCTTCTCCTACTGTGTTCAGATAACTAGTTAGCTGAATAGAATCTAAGTTACTTGCTCCAATAAAACCCAAGAGATTGTCCCTTAAAGTGGTAGTTTCAGTATACCGCAAGACATCAGCGAAATGCCTTTTCCATGACATTTCCGATTCATGTTGAATCACTTTGCCATAATTTCCTGGATTGTATAATTCCATAATTCCAAGTATAAAACTACTCAAGGGAGAAAAAAACTTCCCTGAGTCAAGCATACATTTAACAGCCTCTTTGATCACTTCTTGTGGAGCACAGTCTACTCCCGACATGTTTTTAAGAGTGATATTACCTTCTATAGCCTCCTTGAACTTTATTATCGCATATGCGAACATTCCATATTCGAATTTCTTACTTGCTGACTGACAAATCTTACCCTTAGCTTGATCCACGTCTCTTTTTTTGAACAGATCAATCGCGTCATTGTAATCTCGCATGCCATCTAGATAATGGTCTTCCTCCTCGTATGATTGATCTCTTGAACCATTTTGACTGTTTGGTGAAGTAACTAGTGAAGTATCTGATGAACTACTCAATGATGAGCGACCCACTCCTGTATTCGGATCTTCCTGTAGTAAATCACGACAATCTACAAATTCATTATAATCAAGCATCATATTTAGAAACACTTCTCTATATCTCTCGCAATGAGCATCCTCTAAGTAACTAACTTTTGGTAACAAAACATTAGATGACTTCTTTCGCGATGACTCCCGTTGCTTAGAACGGATCTTATCTATTCCTCCTTGTTGCAAACTGTGCATTCCAACCATCCTACAACTATTTTGTATATTCAGGTAGTAACGACTACTACCTACATCTGCATTATAATAAGACTCTCCGCCTTGTCCACAATTACTTTGCATAAAACCTTTATCTTTTTTCTCTACCGCTTTTGAACCAGGTGGAGGTGGAGACAAAACCTTGGCTTTAGCCACCCTCTCGGGTCCTGTAATGTTTATCTTTAGTGGATCACGAGAAGTCGATGAACAATCATCACTTGTTAGTTCAGCATCAGCAGATGGTTGTCTTAACTCATTAGAAGTGCTCTTCTCTGATCCACTGTTTGAACTAAGTGTTAAATCTTCTATTTGTAGCAGTGGAATATTTCTACTTGCTACAACATTACTCTTTTCTAGTGCTAAAGAATCAACACCAACAAGCTTCAGAACATCCATAACTTTTTCATTTATTGTTACACCTTTTTCCCTCAGCTCATCTACCAATTTTTGCATTGGTTCTTTACGAAGAGCAACACAGCCTTTCATTATCTTCTCTACATTGTCTACGTTTATCTCTGAATCTTTTCCTTTATTAGGTTCAACGAGCATGATTTCTTTGAATACCAATCTAGAGAAAAGGTTTTGTTGAGCATGACCTACCCTATTAAATTTTGTGATTACTTTTAATACTTCTCCCTCTATATCTTGCTTTAAATCACTTAATACTTCTTTTACCTTACCTTTATCAGTTGGATCATTACGACTATCATGAAAAATTAGCTTGTTAGTGCCTTCTGCTATCGCATATATTTGCTTATGTTGATGAAAAAACAACTCTACTATTATGCCATATATTACACCTTGTGATAGTTTCCTCTTTACTTCGCTTACATTCACTCCATTTTCTTGAAGTTTTCTCTTGATATCGTTTATTCCTGCTTTCCATGGCAATTTTATTTTGTGCTCATCTACCAGTGCTATTAGATCTTTTTCGGTAATGTCTTGTTCCTCTACTGTTGCTCCTTTTTCTATTAATTCTTTTATGAGCGCTTTGCGATCTTCTGCCTGAGGTTGTACCAATGACTGTAAAACATCTATTACTGCAGTTTTAGTCATGTTGTAAATATCTTGAAGTTCATCGCATGCTTCAAATTTATCTTTTGACATCCTAAGAATAAGCTGAGCTATATCTCCGCTTAACATTCCCAATAATGAATCTGTGAAACCTTTTTCTATTACTTTTTCTAGAAGCTCTTTAAAAAATTCTTCCTTCTCTTGTACTGATATTACACTTTTGCCATTAACTGAACATCGATAGTTCTGCAAATAGCGCACATTATCAAGATACTGTACTCTATTATATATAGGATGTAATGTGCTATATATTCTGTCTACAAGAAGTCTCGCTGATCCAGGACTATCTTGATCAATTGTATATTCTAGTAATTCTACTATTGTAGCAAAACCACTGAACTCTCCTTTCCAAAAGTATTGACCAATTGCCATGTTATTGGATGAGGTAACCATACTACCATCCTTCTTCTTATTCTCTCGACTCTTATTCTCTTCATTACAAATAAGCTTTAATAAATTAGTTTTATCCTCCTGAACTATTAATTCCACAATTTTTCTGCGCTGCTCTTTTGTTATTTTTGGATGAAGTATCTCAAGAACTTGAAACGTACCATTCACATCAATAGAACCTTTATCATCTAGAACTTTCACATTTTTTTCCACCTCACTTATTACTTCAGGTAACTTTTCTTCTCCTGCTTCTAACATATCGATAATATACTGGGAGAATCCACTAAATGCCGGCACTGATGAAGGATTATTGTATACTGAGCCTATTTCTCTCTGAAAGTCGTTATAAATAATATCACTAGCATTAAAACTCAGTGTATCTAATACTGTTATATTATCTGGCAACTCAACATTGATAAGTCTAAGAATATTATAAATTTCTAAGTTAATTTTGTTTATTTTTATACCTTCCACCAATTCTTGCATTGGTTCTTGACAAAGAGCAGCACAAGCTTTTATTATCTTCTCTACATTGTCTACGTTTATCTCTGAATCTTTTCCTTTATTAGGTTCAACGAGCATGATTTCTTTGAATACCAATCTAGAGAAAAGGTTTTGTTGAGCACGACCTACCTTATTCAATTGTATGATTACTTTTAATACTTCTCCCTCTATATCTTGCTTTAAATCACTTAATACTTCTTTTACCTTATCTTTATCAGTTAGATCCTTATAATAATCATAAAAAATTAGTTTATTAGTGCCTTCTGCTATCGCATATATTTGCTTATGTTGATGAAAAAACAACTCTACTATTATGCCATATATTACACCTTGTGATAGTTTCCTCTTTACTTCGCTTACATTCACTCCATTTTCTTGAAGTTTTCTCTTGATATAGCCTTTCCCTTTTCCTTTCAATAATAATTTTACTCCGTGCTCACCTGCCAGTGCTATTAGATCTTTTTCGTTAATGTCTCGTTCCTCTACTGTTGCCCCTTTTTCTATTAATTCTTTTATGAGCGCTTTGCGATCTTCTGCCTGAGGTTGTACCAATGACTGTAAAACACGTATTACTGCAGTTTTAGTCATGTTGTAAATATCTTGAAGTTCATCGCATGCTTCAAATTTATCTTTTGACATCCTAAGAATAAGCTGAGCTATATCTCCGCCTAACATTCCCAATAATGAATCTGTGAAACCTTTTTCTATTACTTTTTCTAGAAGCTCTTTAAAAAATTCTTCCTTCTCTTGTCCTGACATTATACTTTTGCCATTAACTGAACATGAATAATGACCCAAATATAGCGTACTACCAAGATACCGTCCTTTATTATATATAGGATGTAATGCACTATATATTTTGTCTACAAGAAGTCTCACTGATCCAGGACTACCTTGATCAATTGCATAGTTTAGTAATTCTGCTATTGTAGCAAAACCACTGAACTCTCCTTTCCAAAAGTATCGACGATCTGCGCTGTTATTGAATGAGGCAGCCATACTACCATCCTTCTTCTTATTCCATTGACCCTTATTCTCTTCATTACAAACAAGTTTTAATAGATTAGTTTTGTCCTCTTGAACTATTAATTCCACAATTTTTCTGCGCTGTTCTTTTTCTATTACGTTACTAAGCGACTCAAACAATGCAAATATCCTCTTTGCCTCGAAAGCTGTGCCAGGAGATATGTCAATTTCACATACTAACCTTACCACTAGCTCATCTAATGCCTGAGGAAGCTGTCCTAAATTATCTTTTGCCTTTTCTCCCCTTATCCACTTCTTCGCAACAGCATCAAAACCTACCTTCGTCCCTAATAACTCTATCCACCAACTCTCTCCTTTTTCCTTCTTTTCTTCTATAAATTTTTTTATATCTTTTTTTAACACCGAATTCCAAGATTCTTCAACATCAATGTCATTTACCTCTGATACATCACTCTCATTTCCTGATGCTTCTGAATTAAAACTTGTTCTACGTGACGTAGATCCACTCTTGACTTTATGCCCTCTGGGTACTTCAAGCAAACTACTATCTGGTATTGATGGTTGCTCAGATTCATTCTGCATAACATCTATTAATGATTGCTCAGCTTTTTTATCAGAATCTTTACTTACTTTGCTAGCTTTAGCTCTTTTGGCAGGTGTTTTGGAAGGCGTTTTCTTGACAGACTTAGATTCCTCGATAGAAGAAGCTCTTTGCATATTTACCCTAATTGATACACCGCTAACATACCATAAAAAACTAATAGTTCAATATGCTTTAAGTAGAATACTCTAACTGCAAACTCATCAATTCCTAATTTAGATGTATGTCCCAGAGATACCTAATTCCGCATTTCGGGACTATACACACTATCAGAAACTGAAGCTAACTGCAATACCCGTGGAGCAACTAAATTCGTCCCAGTATGAGAAGATGCCTGTTCCTTTCGAAAATCATATAATTTTCTTTCCACCTTATATCTTTCTTCTATAAAATTTTCGCGTTCTTTTTTCAAACTAGAACTCTTTTTTCTATACGATGAAAGCACTGCATCGACGCAATAATTAATAGACACGAATAGACCTGCAGCACTACCAAGCGAACCAAGGGTATTAATGATAGGATTATGTTCAGCTCCTGCATTATAATCTTCATATATCTTAATAACAGAGCCAAAAGCTGCCAAGAGTCCAAAAATACATTTTGTTGTGTGCATGGCACGCCCAATTAGCACTAATTTTTTATTGCTATCTTCTACTTTTCCACTCAAATTACTGATTTTTTCATCATAGCACTTAACAAACAATTTTGCTGTTTCTTTATCGTCAATATACTTCCGTGCTTTATAAAACTTTTCATCTAGGAGCTCAACGTCTACATGTTCTGATTCTAAAAGCTTTTTAACTGCGTTACTACTTTTTAAACGCACAGCTTCATGTAGAGGTGTATAATCTCTTTCACCCTTTCTGTTAAAATCTTCATGAGTTAAGTACTCAAAAGCAGTTGAAATGCATTCTAGGTTATCACTTTCAACAACTAGAGTAATTACATCCTTTCCTTCTCTATTCTTAGTATTAATAACTTTAGAAAGCGACCCTCTATTTAAATAACCATTATCACTTAGAAAATTAATCCCTGAATTGACACCTTCTCTTTCACAGATATCGAAAAATTGTGAATTCAGATTTCTTAATTCCTGAAGTTCGTAATGTTCTCTTCCATCAGCATATCCCTCTTCCATGTTTCCTTCTGGATTATTAGCAAGATTTGACCTAAACATATTTCTAAGCCTCTGGGCAAACGCTAACATAAACCCCTCTTGGTATCAACCCGAACATATTAAAAAATATTTTGCTTGCATCAACTTTTTTTAAAAGCACGGAAGTATAGGGATATTACAGATGTTTTCTGAATAAAGCTACAGCAAACTATACCTGATTACAAATAACGCTATAAAAACCTTTTAAAACGTTTTATCGTGTTTCTATACCTCAAAGCATATCTGCAAACGAGCTAATTAGTATTGTTTACTAACTCATGTGCACTTGGTTAATTTAGTTTCCCGATTTCGTCAATAGATAATTCTGTTAATCTAGCAACGGTAGTGACATCCATACCTTCAGCAAGCATTGCCTTTGCCATCTCAATCTCTCTCTCCTTTCTACCTTCAATTCTACTTTGCATGATGCAGGAAAAGTTGTCATCCTCACGTTTCTTATCATCATAGTATATAGCACGTTCTTCCTTGGTCCAATTATATCCAACCAACTCATTATAAGCCCTGCCAATAACCTCATCGCTCCCTACTATTTTTTGTAGATCCTCTTCACTAGTCTCACTTGCATACTTAAAAAAGTAACACCATTTTTCGAATATATTTTCTAATTGGTCCTCTTTTGTTTTTGTAAACTTTGGCAATTCAATAAAGACAAATTTAAAATCTTTTAAGTAATGTCTATAGGTTTTTATATTAAGTATGTGATGAGTGGAAATATGTTCAGAATCCTCAGGAAATAGAACGAAGTCAGTGATAGCAATGAAGATAACTTCTTTTAGGTCCTGATATTTACCACCTACGTCGGCTTGGCTAAAATAAGCTCCAGCAGCATAGTACTGTGCACGTTTTTCGAAGCCAGTAGTTCTGGCGACCTGCATCTCAACAATCGTTTGAATACCTTTAGAATCTCTACAGAGTACATCGACAATACTCTCCTTTTGAGAGGCAATATCGGGGTTTAGAATAGGATTTAAGAACTTCACGTCCTTTATTTTAGCTTCACCAGTGAGACCTAGAATATCATTGAGAAGGTGAACAAGAATGTCTTTATTCTTCTCAGTGCCAAAGATACGCTTGAACGCGTAATTGTTTTTTGGATCTAAAAACTTTGATAAAACCATAAGAAATCCACTTAAAAACCATTAATAATTATACATTATTTTTTACAAGTATTCAACTTTAAAACAACTCCATAAACATTTTTATACAGCCCTCCTTTCTTTATTGAAAAATTAAAAAAATGTTGTAAAATTGTCATAGTGGTAGATTTTGGTAAAACTTATGGCAGATCAAAAAGTCAGTATGACTTTCAGTAGTGAACTTTCAGGTTGTCTCATTGACTTAGCTGCAGTTGCTGAAAAGCCTGTTCAAGAGCTAGTAGAAAAGATAATGCAACAAGTAATCGATGAAGTAGAGAATATTGGAGCATCCAAAATCATTGAGGAATGCGAGGGTGAGGAAAGAATAAAGATTGATGAAGAAACCTTACAAAAAGTTATATTTGGTTGAATGTGCTAAACGCGTTCTCAAAAAAGATATTCCTGCTTTACCAGCAGATATAAGGTCTATTGTCCTAGAAATAATAAATGGAGTTCTTACGACTAATCCAACTAGTGTTGGTAGAAAACTGCTTGGCGAATTTGAAGGGCACAGAAGGATAGAAGTCAAGAATTACCGCATGATTTATTGTGTAGATACTACAGAACACAAAGTGGATATTGTTTCAGTAAAGCATAGACAAGGTGTTTATAAAAAGTTCAAGCCACAAAAACATTAAATATATTTTTATACAGCCCTCCTTTTTATTCTATTTTGGATCACACACACTCAAACCATGTAGATTTGCTCGCATCAACTTTTATTCAAATTTTAAGGGGCATTATAGATGTTTTCTAAATAAAGCTATAGAAGACTATCTGATTACAAATAACGCTATAAAAACCTTTTAAAACGCTTTTATAAGCATGTCTGCAAACGAGCTAAGTTATGTGCACTTGGTTAATTTGACTTTAGTTTTTTGATCTCATCAATTGGAAGACCAGTAGATTCAGCTATTAAGTCAACAGATACATCAGCTTTAAGTAGGTTTTTTGCAACTTCGATTTTTCCTTCGATTTTTCCCTCGATTCTACTTTGCATGATGCAGGAAAAGTTGTCATCCTCACGTTTCTTATCATCATAGTATATAGCACGTTCTTCCTTAGTCCAATTATATCCAACCAACTCATTATAAGCCCTGCCAATAACCTCATCGCTCCCTACTATTTTTTGCAGATCCTCTTCACTAGTCTCACTTGCATACTTAAAAAAGTAACACCATTTTTCGAATATATTTTCTAATTGGTCCTCTTTTGTTTTTGTAAACTTTGGCAATTCAATAAAGACAAATTTAAAATCTTTTAAGTAATGTCTATAGGTTTTTATATTAAGTATGTGATGAGTGGAAATATGTTCAGAATCCTCAGGAAATAGAACGAAGTCAGTGATAGCAATGAAGATAACTTCTTTTAGGTCCTGATATTTACCACCTACGTCGGCTTGGCTAAAATAAGCTCCAGCAGCATAGTACTGTGCACGTTTTTCGAAGCCAGTAGTTCTGGCGACCTGCATCTCAACAATCGTTTGAATACCTTTAGAATCTCTACAGAGTACATCAACAATACTCTCCTTTTGAGAGGCAATATCGGGGTTTAGAATAGGATTTAAGAACTTCACGTCCTTTATTTTAGCTTCACCAGTGAGACCTAGAATATCATTGAGAAGGTGAACAAGAATGTCTTTATTCTTCTCACTGCCAAAGATACGCTTGAACGCGTAATTGTTTTTTGGATCTAAGAACTTTGATAAAACCATAAGAAATCCACTTAAAAACCATTAATAATTATACATTATTTTTTACAAATATTCAACTTTAAAACAACTCTATAAACATTAAATATATTATTATACAGCCCTCCTTCCTGATCCATTCTCTACCTTAGGTGGCTTCGCTCAGCTCAAAAAAAGCTCATTTTTTTGGTATACCCCCCTATAAATTATATACTATATTATATTTATATATATAATATAGTATATAATTAGGGGAGAGGCGACGAAAACAAGATTTAGAGTTTGAGGAGCCTCCGGTTCAAGGTAGAGAATGGATCAGGAAGGAGGGCTCAGGGACGTTATCGCCAGAGATATCAACTATGTTTTTGTAGAAAGTTCAGCAAGTCTTGTGCAAAACCCTGTTTTCAAATCATAATGTTCGTGTAAGTGTTGTCATTTTATAGTATTCTTGCATATTGAAACTATAAAATTCAATTTATGTATTTACGTTCTATAACCCCAGTTTTAGAAAGATTTTCTAAGCTTTATCCTGCTCTGGGCATTACAGGCCCCAGACAGTCTGGTAAAACAACTATTGCAAAAACGTTGTTTAAGCATTTGCCGTACGTATCTTTAGAAAATATTGACACTCGTTTTCAAGCGCAAAATGATCCTAGGGCATTTCTAGCTAATTATCAGCAGGGCGCTATTTTTGATGAAGTACAGCACGTGCCTGAGTTATTATCATATCTTCAAGAAATAGCTGATGAGTCTCCTGTAAAGGGTCGATATGTACTAACGGGGTCTCAAAATTTTGCTCTTAGTCATCACGTTTCTCAATCCCTTTCAGGACGCATAGGCATGACAACACTATTGCCCCTCAGTTTATCTGAGCTTGGTACGTTTATAAATGTTAATTCAGCTATTTTTAAGGGAGGGTATCCTGGATTACATAGCCTTAACATACACCCACTGGATTTCTATCCTAGTTATATCCAAACCTACATTGAGAGAGACGTTCGACAACTTAAAAATATTGAAAACATTGGTAGATTCCAAACCTTCCTCAAACTGTGTGCAGGTCGAGTAGGTCAGATTCTTAATTTATCATCTTTTGCTCAAGATTGTGGCATTTCTCATACAACTATGCGGCAGTGGCTGAATGTTTTGGAAGCTAGTTACCTAATATTTTTTCTTCAACCATTTCACCAAAGTTTCAACAAGCGTTTAATCAAGATGCCAAAGTTATACTTCTATGACACTGGTCTTGCTTGTACGCTCCTTGGCCTTGAAAAGGAGAGTCAACTAGAAACACACTACCTTAAAGGAGCTCTGTTTGAAAATTTGATTGTTTTGGAGATTTTCAAGAAGCACCTCAATCAGGGATTACCTGCTAATATATACTTTTGGCGTGACCGAACGGGACACGAAATAGATTTATTAGCAGAACGGGGTGGTAACATTCATGCTATTGAAATTAAGGCTGGTTCCACGTTTCAGAGTGATTTTATTAAAAATGTACAGTATTTCTGTAAACTCTCTCAAACAGCTAAGGGATATTTAATCTATACAGGTCAGCAGAATGGTTCACACGCAAAAGTTAAACTTGTGCCAATAAATGAAATAGATCAACTTACCAAGTAGAACGATTCGTTAACTTGATTGTCTTATAGCAATACCCACGCAGTAAATACCTTGCTTTTCCTTGAATTCAAATCCTTAATAGAATCACTAACCACATATTGAGAAACTTCTTTTTGAACTAAATCAATAAAACTTTTGGATCAGACTTATCCATGAAATATCCGTTGTTTAGATGGTTTTTTAGTGCTTTCTCATAAGTTATATATTTACGCTGTAGCTGCTGTTCCAGTTGAGCATCTTATGAAAGACTGGTACTATAGAATTTTCAGTTTATCAGGAAAAACCCAATTTTTTAAATTGCTTAGCTTCAATTATTAACACATTTAGCGTGGAATTGATTTTTTATGAAACCTTAGTAACGACCAGATTTTTTACCAATAAGACTTTTGAAGTCAGAAATGGATTGAAATCGCTAATTTTTGGAAAGAATTGTGTAAAGCGTAAAGTTACGCTTTACACAACTTAAATTTTTTGGTAGAAAATTTTCGTTACCAGCAAAAAGGTCTACCAGCACCAAACCATGCAAAAAGATTTTTACTTTAATAAAAAAGAAAGTCAAGTAAAAAAAACTTCTTTTTACTGTAAATTTCATAATTTTGACTTACGTGGCAGCTCGCACTTAGTTAATGTCAACAGCAAACATGTCAGAGCACAAATCAACTCTAGAAGAAGAGTAAAAGCGCGAGAAAAGTCAGTTGAGCGTAAGCGTCCAGTTAGAACTTTCGATGATGAAACGCGTCTTACTGCCAGTGAACTACTACAAGTTTTAAAAAATAAGGAAGTAAGATGGTTTAAAAATGGAACTTCTGTTCCAGAAGAACATAGTAGCTATCTTTCAGAACCGTTCAATCCGCACAAAGCAAAGAAAATCTTTTCCAATGCAGCCCAAAAAGAGGCGGAAAAATACTTTGTGGAGATAGTAAATGATAAGTTTTACAGTCTAAAAACGTCGCAAGCTCCGGACGTACTATCTATTAGAGAAGATGCGATAAAAAAAGTTTTCGAAAAGTTCCAGGATCATCCTGAAATTAAGGTGATAATGGTCTACGTCAAAAATCTCTGGATAACCTTTGATGAGCATTTATACAGCATTAGAGGTATGAAAGAAAAAGTTGACCGCCACATAGACTTTATAATAAAAAACACCAGTGAGGAAAGAGAGGAAAAACTACTTGCTGCAGGAGCAACACCCGACAAAGTATATCAAATTTTCAGGACAGTACAGGGATATAATCTATACCAAATAAGTCTGCTAAGCAAGCGAGGAGGAGCTGCTGTTGAAATATACGTGAGAAAAGAGCTGGAGCGGCGGCTAAAACTCATTTTCAACAGGTTTAAAGACAGAATGATCAAGATTGGAGTAAACACGGAGAAAGACTTTTTCTTGATCGCGCGGCGGCATGTTTCTTTTCTTTTCAACAAGAAGTATATTCAGAGCAGAAGAAGGGTATTGCGGGAGCTACGCCACATACTATCTTGTATAAGAGAAAATCCGTTTGATGTTCTGGAGGATTACAACAAACTGTACAATCTACAGGGACCCTAAATAAGAAGTAAAAATGTTAACGTTTCACCTGAAAGTGACCCTCTTATTGCTTAATTGAAAAAGGCTCATAAAAAACTTGGTAACTATACAAGTTTTGTACTACTTTTACTCTAAAATTAAGTAGTTTTTTTATTTTTTCTAAAAGTTATCTACAGTTTTATTAGTAACAATAGTATATATGTACATATTATATTTTTTTAGTATATTCTTATTATAAAAGTTGGAAGTGCCCCCATATTATAGTAGTAAAGGGACAAACAGTTATACGTGAGTTATCCACAGTTATTTCTCTAAGGCTTTAATATACCCTTCTATAGCCCTTATTATGATAGGAGTCATTTTATCCTCTGTCTTAAAGGCTATTTCTCTTAATTTTTGATGTAAATCAAGTGGCAATTTTAGTAGCAACGAGTGTGTTGGCTTTCGCTCTTTAATAAAGGCTCTTTCTCGTTGAGATTCCTTTCTATAACTTAGAGTAGAACTAATAGCAGCAGAATTATTAATTTCACTTAATCTGTTTCCACCTTGTGCTATAGGGACTCTTCTATTGGACATTTAAGACCTCCTTGTAAACAGATTCAAATTCCTTAATTGCCTTTAAATCAGCCGGTTTATACTCAACAGTTGCCATACCTTTACCAGAGGCACGTCGAACTGCAATGCGTTCACTCAAAAAACTATCGAACCTTGTTAGGTTATCAAAACCGCTTAAAAAACCATCACAGTCTTCGATTTCTTTTTTAGCTGTAGCTGGGTTAGTACTTACTCTATTAATTAGCACTTTTGCGTTCAGGGTCCTCGAGCAGCTTTGAAGGTTGGCAACTAAATTGTTCAGAGTTTCAAATGTCCACATATCAAATTCAGATGGAATAATCGGAAATATAGCTAGATCAGCTAATAATAAGGCAGCTCTCAATGCTTCATTATTTATTCCTCCTGCATCAACAATAATGTCCCGACATTCAGACTGTAAATTTCGTAATTCATCTACAATTACTTCACCATCTTGAATCGTTTGTCCGTTCAACACCTTTTGGATACTGTCAACTCTAGGCAAACTTTGGTCCTCGTCTCGTCGATACGCCCATAAGGTAGTTGTCCTTTGCGGGTCAAGATCGTAGAGGAGGATGTTTCTATTTTCTATAACGCACATCGTCGCTATATTTGTAGCTATGGTCGTTTTACCACTACCACCTTTTTGACCACCAATAACTATTACCAT
>NZ_CP101658.1 GCF_024804185.1 Wolbachia endosymbiont of Aedes albopictus | reverse complement strand
ACCTAATTTTAATTCTAAAACAGTATCTTAATAACTAGTCAACGTGTCGTCAAGTCAACATGTCGTTAAGTCAACATGTCACTAAGTCAACGTGTCACCAAGTCAACGTGTCAACATGTTCACACACATTCAAACAAGAAAAAGGGGCTCGTGCTCGAACAGAAACGGCACTTATAGCGTCATTCTTTAACACTGCATGTTATACATCTCTTCAGGACAAGCTATTCCTAGACGGTTCTTTTCAGGAAACCAGATGATAAATTCACTTAAGACATCAGCTATATCATCGGTAAATTCAGTTTCAGTATGTATTTTTTCAAATTCATCAAATATCAAATAATGAAAATTTTGTTCCTCTTTCTCAAGAAAGATATGACCTTGCTCTACAAACTGACTACAAGATTGAAACACTTCCATCTTTGATCTAGTTCTTCTTGAGCCTAAAATCAAAGTGTTTGGCAGTAGCGTCCGTAAATCTGCTATAACCTTAAAACCTATACCGTGTTCTTCTACCACTATGGCATGCAACCTATGTTCATATTTCCTCAAAAATGCATGAATATCCAGTTCAACCGTAGCAGGATCGAGCTTTGCTGCCAGTAAGTCTACCCATACTCCGCACCGTTTTGGTTCATATGAAAACTCACTCTTCATAAAAAACGGCTGAAATACTCCCACCGCTGTTCTATCTAGTGTTTTTATTGAACCGCTATTTAGATCTATAAATGCTACTAAATCTTTTTCACCGATTGTCTTATAAGCAAAATCAATCTTCTTAAAGTATTTTTCATTAAATATTCGCCATTTTGGCTCTGGCGGATCTTGCATGTATTGTGATTGAAAAACATAAGGTTCTGCTTTTTCCTTAATTTTCAGTTCTTGCATTGGCAGTCTATTTTCATCAATGCTGGTACCATCTTCCAGCACTGCAGGTATTATAATCTTCTCAAATTGCCGCTCTGATTTTTTCTCTAAATAACCAAATATGTCATAAACACTGATCCTTTGACCAATTACCAAAAATGGCGTATCAGCAGTATTACGCCTTGAAGTTATGCATTGTTCAAACTTTTGACAGGCACTAATTAGCGATACTCGACTATAAGCGCAGCTTGCATCGTGTAAATCATCAAGGATAATGCACCCACCGTACTTTCTACCTTTATCAAAATCAAGAGAGCTATCCCCAGCTCCTGTACCGGTTACATGCCCTGATATTGAAAAACCATTAACAAAACCGCCTTCTTTAGTTCTAATTACTCGCGTACTTCTGCGACCAACCACCTTGACGTTTGGAAAAACCAGGCGGTAAAATGTAGACTCAAGGACAATGTGCAGTTCATTCATCTTCTCACGCATTAGATCCCTTTGATGAGTGATGTACATGAATTTTGCCCTGGGATTATTGCCAAGAGCAAACGCTACATGAAATATAAAACCGAGCGTGGTTTTAGCGCATCTTGGCGGTATGTTCCACCACTGACTGTATGCTTTTTCAAACACCAAGCAATTAACACTGCTAAAGAGCAGCCACAGATAGTTTTTGCTACCATTTTCTCTCTTTAAATTGAGTCTAATGTTAAATACTCGTAGCATGCCTTGAAACGCAAAGAAAACAAAGTCTTTGCGGCATAAATCTAGGTCTTTTTGTCTCGAGTTTTCCATACTTTCCACACCTTCCATGGATACCAGCTTAATAGTATTGTAAGTGGAACAAAAGGCAATATACTATCCATCCATAGAGGAATAGGAATGAATGAGGAAATATAAGTAAAGAAATCAACTATAAGAAACAATATCCCACACGTTAATAAACCTGTTGCTAACGCAATCACTACCCAAAATACTCCAGCAATTGTCCAAGACAGCAGATGAGCAATTATACCCTGAACAGATTTCGAGCTAGCACAAACAACCCCCAACATGAAAATAAAGAATAAAAACATCACCTTACTTAATTAATATATTAATATTATATTATGTATAGTATAAAAAATCAAACTAAATTTCTACCAATACCTTGACCAAGTCCACCTAACATCTGATTGATAGCCATCCAACGATCATTTAAAGATTTTCCGTAAGAAGTGTAACCACCACCTAGATTTTGACCAATTTGTGCACCAAGCCCATGTGCTCCAATAAGACTTTGCAGCCCTCCTAAAGATGAGCTGATAAAGTCATTTAAGCCTTTAGAGGCAAGTTCAGAGTTTAAACTTGCAACTTTAGACAGACCATAGCTTGATTGATCAAGACCACTTGCTCTTAATTGGTTGCCAAGGCCTGTATTCATTTGATTGCTAATGAACTGCTGGTAAGGATTACCTTGATATTGCGATGCTATTTGATTGATAAATCCTCCTGGTCCTCCCTTCCCAAATCCTCCAAGACTATCCATGAATTTGTTGTATCGATTATATAACCCTTCTTGTACTCCAATATTCTTTTCAAACTGGCGATCAGCTTTAGAACTACCAAAAAGCCAATCAAATAAATCTCCAAACATTATTCCTCCCTTTTTAAAACAGCAAATAAACCAGCTATGCTATCTGCTGTGTGATCACATAGCCGGGAAACATTGAGCATTTTCTTAATACGTTCTTTGACAATCTCCTTACGTGCTGCGCCAAAACATCTCTTTTTCAGTGCACCACCAAAATAGCGTTTAATTCTGCCTCTCCAGTGCAAACAAAATAACCCTTCTACCACCATTTGTAGCTTTTTATAATATGACATGTGGCTACCTTTAATGTATCTTTGCTTGAAAAAATACTGATTATCTTCTAGCAGTACTAAATCCATTTCTTGATTTCCAAATAGTAATAAATCAATGACTCCTCGATATTCATCACTAATCCGGCGCAATGTCTCTCCACCCAGCCGCCATTTTTCAACTCCTGAAACATAGCTACCGCAATAAAGTATATTATCCTTCACATAGGCAAAACCATTACTCTTGCCAAGATCAACGCTTAAGACATTTTCAGGAACACCTTTAAGTTTTTTTGGACATGGAAATTTTCGTATTTTAAGCTCCATTCTTCTCCTTCAGCATTTTTTCTTCATGAGCATTACGCATCTGCTCCCGCAAAACAGCTAACTGCTCAGCTATTAAGTCAACTTTGGCTTTCAGTTCTGCAGCTTCTTTTTTTGTTTGAATCTCAAGTAATTTAATATCCTGTTCTGTTGGTTGCTGTGCCTGCTGCTGCGCTTGTTCCTGTAACTGTTGACCAACGTTTAGCACTTTATCACGTAAAATTTTACTACTTACTGTATCTTGATTCAGGAGCATTTCCGCTATAAGTTCGATACTTATTTGCTGATTAGCAAGACCATTCGCACCAAGGTACTGCATGACATTCAGCATCAGTTCATTATCTTTTTCACGTTGTTTTTCCAAAGATTCACTGATTTTAATTTTTACATTTGTTTGTCTACTAAAATTAATTAAAATTTCTAAAGTCTCATCATCTTGCGCTAATTGATACGGCAAAAGGGAAAGCAGGACTTTCCCTACTTGACCCAGCGTAATTTGATGAGCAAAATAGTACGAAGTGACGCTACCTTCATTCTCCCTCAACTTGTCCCGCAAAGCAGCGGCAGATGAGTATTTGCTATCCTTCACAATGTTCGTAGTGTCACTCCAAATTTGCGATAATAAGCTCAAAGCTTGCTGCATTAGTATTGCGAGGTTTGGGTCAGAGCCAGTTGGCGGTATAACAATAGGCTGCATACCATCCACCGGCGCATATTCTAGTAACAGTTCACGAGGATCAGCAAAGCGCTGAGCCTTATCATTGCTGACGCTCGCTTGTGGCATTAAATAGCGATTTTGAAAGTATTTAGCACCATAATTCATCATTGCCATGCAATGATTATAGGCTTTCTGTGCATAGTGACACATAACACCCAGTCGTCTTGTTACCTCATGATTATCAATATAATGAGAGCAGCCACCATGAAATACCAGTGGCAAATGTCTGTGACCATATAATTCCTTAGTTTCAAGAATCTCTTCATTCGTAAAGCGATAAAAAGTTATGCCACCATCTTTTTTTAAATACAAATCAGTAACTTCAATATAAGGAACAGTATCTTTATCTTTAAATTCCAGCTTTGCAATTTTAGCAGGGGAAAAACCCATTTTTTCCAAGCTAGTTTTATATAAGCGATGAATAATACCACAGTAACGACCATCACCCTTATGCGGCTCGTTACTGTGTGGATCGAAGAAGAAACTTTCAGTACCGTTTATTGCCCTGATTTTAAACGTCAACTCATCATCTTCGATATCTTCATTGTTATAACCAAAACCAACGTAGAGCGCTGAATATCCGCCTATTATTGCTTCTTTTAATGCTTTACTATATTCAACATAGTGATCTTGACTAAAGATCAGATCAGTGATAGACCCATGCATCAATTGCATAATCTCTGGATCTCTGCTCTCGCCATTGACCTTAAGCTCTAAGTCATACCTTTTACCGCGAACAGTGTTTAAAATCTTCTCAGCCATCGCAAATGTGACGTTGAAAACTATCGGTTCTGCACCAATATTTAGCAGCTCTCGCTGTTCATTCTCAGTATACTGCTGCCCCATGATCACGAACTTATGCTGCCGCCTTGCTTGCTCAACATTTTGGCTCCAATAATCAAACCAGCTACTCCTCAGTCTTGTTAAGTACTCTAGCTTAGTCATTTCCTTTTACTTGCCCACGAAGTGCCACTTTACCACCACTCATCGCTGCTTTTTTAAGCATTTCTAAAATGAAACCACTTTGTTCTTCAATAATCTTGCCTTGCAAAGCAGATAGTAGTTCTCGTGTTACTGGATCTTTGGCAGAACCAAAAGAATATTGGGCAAATAACTTAGCAATTTTGCCATCTGCAAAGCCATTGAGACCTATTTTTGCTAAAGTCTCTCGAACAGCTCCTGTAGATAAATGACCAAACCATCCTGTTTTATTAGCAAACTCTGTCAATTTTTCTGAAGCAACAGGTGCTATAAACTTATTTCTAATGACATCAGCATTTTCTAATAAAAAACTTCTAATTACTTGGTCCTTAGTAAATACTCCGTTGTCAATAGCAATCTTTTCAGGTAATTCACCAAATACTTCAGCTACTTTTCTAACGTTCCCTTTCTCTAAGGCACTACTCGCACCGCTTAGTAGCCCCATTGTTTTACTGACATTGGCACGTAGCGGTAAAAAGCGTTCTTCTAGTTTGCTTACAATATCTCTGATCTGACTTTCTGGTACATCATACTTTTTGGCTAAATTTCGAGAAGATTCCCTGAGACCTGATAATATATCGGCAAATTCTTTGGCTGTATAATTTCCATCTTTACTAGAAAACTTCTTTGCTAAATCCTTAGCAACAATTCTTTGAAAAGGATTGTTCGTCTCTTTAGCAGCACTCTTTAAATAGCTACCAACATCTTTAACTCCTATATTTGGCACATCTTTTATTGCAGCATCAAAACCACGACTAACTACATTACGCACCGGCTCTCTCCCAGGGTTAAAACGACCTCTTACTCCTTTCACAATCTTGCCTAATCCCGGAGCAATAAGATGGCTTGCAGCAATCAATGGCCCTTCTTCTGCTGTATCAACAGCAGAATTTGCAATATAATGTTCATCACCTGCTATTCCTCTCTCAATAGCAGTGCCAACAAAAGATGAACCAAGACCTGCCAAGAGTTCTGCAGAAAAAACTGCAAGAGCTCCATAAGGTGTTGCCAATGCTCCTGCTATCATCATCGCAGGAACACTTACAATTATCTGCAGTCCCATTTCCCGCAGAAAATTTTTTTTCACCTCTTTTGGTTCTTCATTTATCTCAGCATGACCTGAAAACTTAATCAAAGAACTCATCTCATCATCACTTAAACCTTCAATCTGACTATCAAGTTTTCTTATTGCCTCTTCCTTTACAGTTTTTTCTATTTGCGGATCTTGCATGAGCTGACTAAGCTGAGTCTCATTTAATCCCCTAACTTTCTTTTGAATATCTCCAGCTCGAGCCTCAAGTTTCTCCTTTGTTTCAGCAAAAAACTTCCTCCAACTCTCAGCTGAGAGTTTATTGACATCAAATTTTTTCTTGAAGGCTTTCACCGAATATTCATTCATCGGCAAGCCCTCTATCTGCATAATTGCAGGTAAAAGCTCACCTTCTAGGTAACGGCTAAACTCATTACGAGTACTGACTTTGGATTCTTTTCTAACAAGATCCATAATTGGATTCATTGTATCACCATAGAATAGTCTACCAAATGAAGAACTAGGCAAAGCATCAGACTTTTCAGCAGCACTCAGCTTCTCATTCGCTAACTCCAGTGCTCTTTGATACCTTGGCACATTTGAGATATAAGCCTTTTCCTCATTTGACAGCTCCTGAGCTTTAAGCTGCTGCTCCATATATTGTTTTTGCCACTCTTCAAAGCGTTTTCGTTCCAAAAGTCTTTGCTCATATTTACCCTCGAGCATTCCTTTACCAAGACTACTAAGTAACCCTAACATCCTTCAAAATCTCCCCTATACTCATCAACAATGCCGTCGACCATTTCTTGGCTTCTTGATAAGTTGTTATCACTTTTTAACTTATCATGAGCAAAGACTAGATTCTTCAGCTCACCACCATCAATCTCATCGCAAATTCCAAGACCAAGTTTCAATATTAAAGCATTTTCTAAATGCCTCATTTTCTGTTCTTTATCAGCAGAATTAATTACATTTTGCAGCTCTTTATTGATTGTCTCACGTATAAGGCCTTTCGTGCTTTTTTGATTCTCTGTTTCCATTTTCCCCCCTCTTTAAATATTCTGCCCACAAAATGTTCAAACGCTTAGTTGCTTCTGCAAAATACGTATCGTAATTATCCCCGTAGGTGTACGACACAATATCTTTAGGTGCTAATAAATCTAAACTAAATTCTTTCCTTTCCATAAATACCCTTCAATAAAAAATTAAACTTGTAACTGTTGTATCTTTTAAATTCGAACTTAAAACGTACAACTCCACCATTAATGCCAAAAAGATTATAATTAAGCTTGATGATTTTTTCTCTACTATCTTCAAATTCAGTGCCAAGAATTGTTAATCGATAATCCGGCTCAACAGGAAAATCTCTCTTGCAGGAAATAAACATATCAATAAACATGCCCCCTTCTTCAGAATTAAGCTGCTCACTGATCGTATTTTCATAGAAGTATAAAAACGTTAGCTGTTCGGTAACATAAGGCTTAGACGATGGAAAATAATCTGTTATTATTATCCCATCAAAAGTAAAAACATTATCAACATCTTCCTCCAATAATCCACTAGCTTCGCAGATTGTAATATCAGAGCTGCCATCATTGATAAGTAAATTATAAACTTTATGCTTAACATTGATGTGATAATTGGCAGAAAAACTATTCTGGTTTTTAAGCAGTGTCCAAATACCTAAATTCAAATGCAGACAGAAAGCAACGTTCGGATAATATTTGTTATTTAAATCACCATTAGGCAAATTAAAAAATAATACATAATAAGTATTGTTGTTATAATTGAACATGCTACTGACCGCATGGTCACTTAAATCAATACTGCTTCTCTCTGACCTAAAATAATCGAAAAGAGGAGCATTATCGAGTTTTTTCATTTCTTGACCATCAAAACGAATGATTACAAATTTGCCATCGATTAAATGAAATGCACCAATTAGATAATTGCCATCATTTTCCAAAGTACGTTTGCTTATTAGCTTATAGGAAAAACTTAGGTCTCGTCTTTTAGTAAGTGGAAATACTCCATCACTGCTCGGTTGTCCGTACCATACTTCCATTCCACTTTGGGTAAAGATACAGAGATTATTCTTGATTACACCAAGGCCTACTCCTTTGCCAGCATAGGAACGAATATTAAATGCTTCCCAATTTTTAAAGTCAGCAAAATCACTAGTATAGAACACTTCTCCTTTGCTGCTACTTAGCAAGTAGAGAGTTGAGTTCATCACCGCAAAATCTACAATATCCTTTGGCTTTATATCGCCTTTTGAGATATCAATTTCAGTAAAGGTATCATCTACGAGCTTATAAAGTTTGCCCGATATCAACCAAAATTTATAGTTATTACAATTGCACATAGAAGGACGATCATCCCTAGAGACACTCGCCAAAGTAAATATTGATTTATATTTACTTTTCGGTAGATCAACTTTATAAATTGTCAGTGAAAAAGTAGCACTCACCTTAGCTAAATAAATTGTATCATCATTACCGTAGTAAAAGCCAACGATGACATCGCCAATTGCAAAAGGAATGTCAAAAAGTGGAAACAGTGGTGGTCGCAGCCGCAAACCTTCAGGAGTAGCCAAAAAGTTCATTACTGTGAAATCATCAATACAGTAACCATATTTAATATCTCTAAGTAGTGGAATTTCAAAAGAATTCATTGTCTATCCAAATAGTTTCCTTAATACTTTGACTTCCCACACTGTGACCAGCACAAAGCCTATTTCTTATTTCATGATACTGTTCATTAAAACCCTGTGGCAGAGGAGTATTCAGCCGCACTGATAATTTAAAAGCTGTAGAATATTTCAAAAATTCTCGTTTTAATCCATCAAGACCAACTGGTACGTCCATTCCTGTTTTTTCACAAGACACAACTCCAGCCTCTTTAAAGTAAATTACATATTTTTTAGATGATTTCACAGCCGGCAAAATTTTAATTTCACGACAAGTATCACGCGTGAGTAACATGTAAGATGGTAACCATGGCATCCGTAGCGACTGTGTATAGCGTAAGTTACATGCACCATAGTGATCTATTAAATCCATGACATAGAAATTCTTGTAGTGGGTTAGATTGACATCGAAAGCTGGTTTCCTCTTGTTACAACCATCAAACAAATAGCCACCACCAACTGTTTGACCAGGCTCTAACTCAAACTCCTGGACAACGTCAGAGCCCAGCCAATAGTAATTTTCATGCAACTGATCAAAAGCTTCCCAAAAAAGCCTCTTAACTAAATCAAGCGTACCGTAATGCTCAGAAGCATCACGGCGCGAGTTAATCCCAAGCATTCCTTGTATTTCCACAAGTAAATTGGAAAAACTATCATCGTAAGTCTTAATTTCCATCTTTCTTTTCCTTATCAGCAGTAGAAAGATTTTTGATCGTTTTAATATAAGTCTCTGGTTTCGGTGATTTAGCTGGTAATATCAAAGTGCCAACAAAAAAGTTGAAAAAATCACTATAGAGATATGCCATCAATTCACCAATCTCTTGTGGATGTCGCTCCAGTACAAATCTACTTTCTATAGCAAATGACATTGAGTTATTTCTTGAAGGGCCAAAAGCGGCATTAGGAGCGGATATTTCCTTATAAAGATACTTGCTACCAGAAGGTGCAGGTACTGTTGACATCTTAAATATCGAAGCTGGTTGCCACCATAAAAACGCTTTACAGTGATCAGGAGCAACTTTTGCTTTCGCACCTTTTAAATAATCTTTATCTGGAACATCAACACCAGGGGTAATACCAGGTGATACTCGCACAGTTTTTTCATCTGTATCTTCCATTACAGTAAGTGCTATCGGTACTCCAGATGGTATTCCTTTTCTATCTCGTGCTAGCCACTCCTTATCCTCTAGCTGAATGATATCTCCTTTTTTAAACGAACCTTCTGAAAAAGTTGCAGTCATGCAGTGATATTCATCGATTTCTTTATCGATTTTTTCTAACGTTATACTTTCTTTCTTGGATACTTCACCTGCTTGGTGGAAATAAGTTGAGGTGTCAATGTAAAGTTCTGCTAAATCAAACACTAGTGGCGATAACATATTTTTAGTGTCGCTGAGGAACATATCACTTTTTGGTGCTTGCGTGTAATTTAATCCTGATTTTGTACGCAATAATCCCATCGCTGAATTTGGCATTGAACCTACAAGCCTTGAAGTTCGCATTACGCCACCATTTACACGAATCATGTAATCGATGAGCTGGCGCATGTATCCTTCTATGCAGTCATACATATTATCCTCAGTAGAACCAGCACAAATAAAGCCACGTGATGCTATCGTTTTAAACTGATAATCATTTATTTGCTTAACGACCTTCATCAATAATTCATGATAAGCTCGCTCACCACGCTCCACAAACGATGTTAAACTTGTTGGTACATTTGTAGGAAACTGATCGCGATTAAATAAAAATTTCACATCATCATGATCAATTTTAGCTGCCCCAGAAACTCTCTTATAGTCAATCCTCATGGTTTTTTGCTTGACGGTATGAATACCATCTTTTTCATCCATGAACCTGTCATCACTGATTAATCCTCCTGGTGTAGAAACAAAAGGAGGCTGGATTAAAAAACTATCCTTTCCAGAGTAACGATTGGGAATATCATCAGCACCAAGGCCGGTAAAGGATAGCAATGGACTTGAAAATAAAACACGCTCAATAAGCAGCTGTGATAATAATGTTGTTCTATAATATGTTGAACTTGATGTAATAGGCATTAATACCCCCTAGTACGAAAATAATTTTGTACTTCTTTGAACTCTTCTTCGAAGCTACTTGGAACATCACTATACTGATAATTAGTGGGTATAGCAGTTGCTTTACTGCTTTTGTGTAGCCCTTGTTTTAACCCACCAACTTCCTCTTTAAACTTAGACAGTGGCTTATTACGCAGTTCCTGAGCTAATTGATCATCCTTTGCAATATCAGCTATCTTTTTAACAAAAGATGCTTTATTTTTGCCTTTTGCTATCTGCTCATTAATATAACGAACTTTACTTACAGTGAGTGTATCGCAAAAATCTTGTAGATCCTGATAATCTTCACCACTTAGAACTTTTTCAGCAAATTGCTCATTAGCTTTTACCAGCTCTAAAACTTTACGATCATCATCACCGAGCGTATACCCTTTGGCTATCGCCTCATCGATGATATTTTTCGTTTTTTCTACACTTTCTTCGTAAAAATCATCGATTTCAGCATTTTTTTCACTGATTTCAGCGTTTTTTTCATTAAATTCGTCAGTTTGTTCAATCATGTTTTTCTCCTATTTTTAAATTTTTAATACCTCATGTAGTAGTCATACTTATCGTCAGTGATATTGGGGATATGGAATATAGTTGTTCCCTTATTGTTAATATCACTGGCAATCATGTCTGCAAGTTGCTCTGGTGTCGTATCTTTTGTTGCTTTAATTTCCTTGAATTCCTTGGCAGTAACATCAGTTGGTGCTTTTCCTTCACCATCGACACTCCACCATATTACTACATTAAAATTGTTACCAGCTTGGATGTTATGAGATGTTTTAAGACCTATAAAGTCACCTGCTTTCACTTCTTTAAACTTAAGAACATACAAACATTTCTGTGTAAACAGTGCCTTGTGCTGCATAGCATAGGTTATCACTGAATTTTTATCAGCAAATAGAACATTCGGTTTTCCTGGCGTTCTTTTGTCCGTCAGTGATTGTTTGTAAATAACGTAATCACCCCATGACTTCGTTAATAAATTTGCACCCTGATTACCAAAAAGTGTAACGTTTGCGGACTTACTACCCCCTAAACCATACACCGAAGACATCGAATATACAAACCATGACGAAAACAAAAAGTAATTTTGTGAAACACTAGTCTGCATGTGATTTGTTTGCAAAAAAGTAGCGCTACCTTGTGGTATAATTAAAGGAAAACCAATATCATAAACTCTACTAGTAAAATTAACAGAATTAAAAAATCCACATAAACCAGAAGGATAAGGAAATTGTTGATAATTAAGGTTTATTGTTAAATATAAAAATCCTTCTTTAACAGAAAAATGTGCTGTAGTTTGCTTAGTTACTTTATCAATACCTTGACTATATGATGAACTACCGCCCTGATAATTCCAAAATACACCTAATTTACTTGTAGCCTGAAAATAACCTGGAAAATCAGAACCATAACCCGCAAATTTTACAGTATATAAACTATCATTAGTTGCTACAACCATTCCATTCGAATAATCAGTGGTAATATCAAACGAATGACAACAAGTAGTAAGATCTACATTAGCATGAAATGTAGTTTCAAGCCACAGATGACCAATATCATCACCTTCTGGCTTTGGATTCACTACTCCATTTCCTTCAAACTTAACTTTAACCTTATTATCCGCAATAAACTTTTTAATATACTCACTTGATATCGCATTGAACCAATTTGGTACGTCTTCAGTTTGAAGCATATTAAATGTAGCTGGAGTAAAGCCAAGCTTTTCATATAGTCTTTTATATTCAACTCTTATTGGACTGATCTCCCTTGAATCAAGTGCGCGACCATCACATTTCATCAAATTTATTTCTTTTTCATTGACTTTTGCACCTTTTGGATAGCGGATTATTTCACCAACATTGTCGGCAAATTTGAGACCACCAATTGTAAAAACTAGCTCATTGTAGCTGTTATCAATGCTGTATTTAGTTGCCGGAAATGAAGAAAATAATAACTTAGACTTTGCTAAGTCGGAGTTTTGTGTTGGATATTCAAACTCAAGGATTGATGGATGAGATGAAACCTCTGCACAATAAAAATTCGTTGCTCTAAAATCAAACTTTCGATTTGTTGGTAACGAAAACTTAAACAATAAATATTGATCATCACCAATATCTTTAGGTATTGTTATTTCTGGTAAAGGAGCACTAGTATAGTAAGGCTTTGGAGTATCAGAATCAATTAATATTTCATCAACCGGTATAATTTGTGGTGCTGTTGATGACTTTGAACCAAAATTACGAATCATTGATATCTCAATCGGTATATTGTCACCACTTTTCCAAGCATAGAACTTTAGCATAGGATTGGCAGCAGTACCCCACAACACATTAGAACTCCTAAATGCTACAACCTTTTCTAGCGGTGGTGTTGTTTCGCTAAATCTTTCGCAGATGACGTTTAAATAAAAGCGAGGGTCGCCTTCAAAGATTTTTTCAGCTTCGCTGATCTCTTTAATGAAAACTCTATCTATATCAACCCTATCTTCCACTGGAACTGAATCAGCATAAGATCTCAAAAACTGCCATGAAAGCCCTGCTATTGGCACTTGCGAAAATTCATGTGAAACATAACCAGGGCCATGCCCTCTATCATCAATTTGTATACCAATATTAAACTGACCATCGATAAATAAGTTATCAGATAATATAGCTGTAGCTGTATCTGATTTGGACTGTTCTTGAAAGTACGGTAAATCATGAAAGATGAGTTCAGGAGCTAGAGCATTGCCATACCGGCACTTCAGCTCTACGGTGTAACGATCTTCAGGATCATCAACATCAACAAAGTAGTATAATTTGTGAGGTAAGGCACCGTTTTCATCAAGCTGCAAAGGGTTTGGAGCTGGTACAGTATTTCCCTCTTGGTTTTTATAGTATGCGTGGCGTAAAGTAGTTGGACTTTTCTTATCATAAAAATACATCCAGTACCCGCTAGCTGGCATACCTTCCTTATTTTTGATAATATCTTGCAATACTATGCTTAGTATTAACCTTTGTGTCATTTCTCCCTAACATCAGCAAAAGCCAGTTCTAGTATATGCCAAATTATTAATAATTTATTAACACAGGTGCACAAAATTCTTTTTACATATCATCAATTTTCTTTATTGAAAAGTTCAGAAAAATGTTGTAAAATGATTACAGTGGTAGAATTCGGTAGAACATATGGCAAACTTAAGCACTAACATAGCTCTCAGTAAAGAAACTTTGCAGCACTTTGCTAAGCTAGTTAAGCTCACTAAGCAGCCGACTCAAGAATTAGCAGAAAGGCTATTTAAAGAAGCAATAGATCGTGAAATGGAAGACTTTTTACTATCTGTGGTTGCTAACGAGTATGACGTTGAAGGTGCAGAGACGGTTAGAAGTGAGGATGTAGATTGGAATACACTATTGTCTTCTTAAGGAACGTTCTCAAGAAAAATCTTCCAGACCTTCCAAAAACGATAAGGTCAAGAGTTGTAGACGCAATACATGATCGGCTTACAGTCGATCCATTGAACCTTGGTAAACCATTACACCACAGCTTTAAAGGGCACAGAAGGCTAAGAGTTAGTGATTATCGCATCATATATAGTGTAAATACTGTAAAGCATGCAGTAACTATTGTTGCAGTAGGGCATAGAGACACCATTTATGAAGAGGCTTTGAAGATAATCGATACATATACTCTTCAGTAGATTCTATCTTCCTTTTTTATCAAGTTACATGAGTAAATTATACAGAAAATCTTAAAGATTTTATATATATAATTTTATACACCACTCCCTCCTGATCCATTCTCCACCTTAGGTGGCTTCGCTCAGCTCAAAAAAAGCTCATTTTTTTGGTACACCCCCCTATAAATTATATACTATATTATATTTATATATATAATATAGTATATAATTAGGGGAGAGGCGACGAAAACAAGATTTAGAGTTTGAGGAGCCTCCGGTTTAAGGTAGAGAATGGATCAGGAAGGAGTGGTCAGGGTCGACCAAATGCCACATGTTGATGAAGACATCAAACCAATCATTGATTATTTTGAAGCTTATAAAAGCTACATCGATAAACTACTTGCAAATAACAATGAAATAGAAGGAGTAACAACAGGAATACCCAGGCTTGACACCATAACTGGTGGCTTAAAAGAAGGAGAATTAACAGTACTTGCAGCACGTACTTCAATTGGCAAGACTTCAATAGCACTACATATGGCTCTGCAGGCTGCAAAGTTACTGAAAAAGCAAGAATATGTCTGCTTTTTCTCACTTGAGATGTCAGCAAATCAGTTAATTAATAGAATGATTAGTATTGAAGTAAATGAGACAATAAACAATATTATCAAGAAACAAAACACAGAACTTCTACATCAAGGGATAAATCAAATAGTTTTTTTAAATATTCTTGTCGATAATTCAGGAAATATGGATTTAAATATCCTAAAGAAAAAAATCTCATCAATTTGTAGAAAATATAAAATAAAATGCATATACATTGACTACTTACAGCTACTCAGAGGATCGAAAGTAACCGAAAATAGAACTCTTGAAGTAACAGAAATCAGCAGAACTTTAAAAAATATAGCAAAAGACTTTAATGTTCCTATTGTAGCATTATCACAAATAAGCCGTAAGGTAGAAGATAGACAAAATAAAAGACCGCAATTGGCAGACCTGCGAGAGTCAGGGAGCATCGAACAAGATGCTGATCTGGTGTTATTACTCTACAGAGAAAATTATTATAAGGCTGATTCTAATAACGACTTAGAGATAAACGTTGCAAAGAATCGCAGCGGGTCAACCGGAAAGGTTACAGTACCATATCAAGTAAATACAGGGAGAATATTAAGTTGAAAGATCGCGGAAAATAGTGTATAATATTAATAATTTTCAAGCAAATCTCTTATGGTTTTTTCTAAATTCCTAGATCCAAAATGCGACTTAACGTTTAAAAGGATATTTGGTAACAAGGAAAATAAGAATATCCTTATTCACTTTCTTAATGATATTTTAGGATTTACTGGAGTAGATACTATACAAGAAGTTGAGTTTCTCAGCACCATTATGGATCCTGAGATTGCATCTGATAAGCAAAGTATTGTTGATGTTCTTTGCAAAGATTCTAGTGGTCACAGATACGTAATTGAGATGCAACTCGCTCGCGATAAAAGCTTTCAAGAACGCGCACAACTATATGCTGCTAAAGCTTATTCAAGACAAGCTGGAAGAGGTAACGAATATGTTAATTTAAAGAAAGTATTCTTTATTGCCATCTCTAATAATATTCTGTTTCCTGAGGAAGTTGAGTATATTTCTACTCATAATATACGAGAAATAAAAACTAATGGACATTACCTAAAAGGTTTTCAATTTGTCTTCATTGAATTACCTAAATTCAAAAAAGATAAAGTGGAACAGTTGGAAAGTACAGTAGAACGCTGGTGCTTTTTTTTCAAACACGCACAAGATACTACAGAGAAAGACCTAAAAGATATAGCAGAAAAATCTCCGATAATAAATCTAGCGTATGAGGAGTTAAACAAGGAACACTGGAGTGAGAAAGATCTGGTGGCATATGACGAAAGAATAATGGATCTACGAAAAGAAGAAGCCATCCTTGCATACAGGCTTGAGACTGCTGAAGAGAAAGGTAGAACTGAAGGAAAAATCGAAGGAAAAATTGAAGGAAAAATTGAAGTGGCAGAAAACCTACTTAAAGCTGGCATATCTGTCGACTTAATAGCTGAATCCACCGGTCTTCCAATCGACGAGATCGAAAAACTAAAGTCAAAAAAATCTTAGGTTCTACTTTACACACTAACTAATTTATAGTAGAACTGTCCTTTATGCTTTAAAAAGCATAATCAACCTATTAGAAACAAACCTATGCAAGAACAGAAGGGATTAATTTTTCTTTGTTGTTGTGATTTCAATATCTCAGAAAAAACCGTGTAAAGCGCAATCTTACACTTTACACGGTAAAAATTTTCCTGTAGACTTCTGCTGCGAAACAAATTCTACACGCCCTATGCAAGACAGAACAATAATAGAATATCAGAACGAAAAGAGTAGTCAAGAGAAAAATACAAGAAAAATCTTGACTTCTTATTATCATATATCCCATAACTTCAATATACGTGGCAGCTCTCACGTAATTAATACCAATAGCAAACATGTCAGGGCACAAATCAACTCTAGAAGAAGAATAAAAGCGCGAGAAAAGTCAATTGAGCGCAAACTTCCAATTAGAACTTTTGATAATGAAACGCGTCTTACTGCCAGTGAACTACTACAAGTTTTAAAAAATAAGGAAGTAAGATGGTTTAAAAATGGAACTTCTGTTCCAGAAGAACATAGTAGCTATCTTTCAGAACCGTTCAATCCGCACAAAGCAAAGAAAATCTTTTCCAATGCAGCCCAAAAAGAGGCGGAAAAATACTTTGTGGAGATAGTAAATGATAAGTTTTACAGTCTAAAAACGTCGCAAGCTCCGGACGTACTATCTATTAGAGAAGATGCGATAAAAAAAGTTTTCGAAAAGTTCCAGGATCATCCTGAAATTAAGGTGATAATGGTCTACGTCAAAAATCTCTGGATAACCTTTGATGAGCATTTATACAGCATTAGAGGTATGAAAGAAAAAGTTGACCGCCACATAGACTTTATAATAAAAAACACCAGTGAGGAAAGAGAGGAAAAACTACTTGCTGCAGGAGCAACACCCGACAAAGTATATCAAATTTTCAGGACAGTACAGGGATATAATCTATACCAAATAAGTCTGCTAAGCAAGCGAGGAGGAGCTGCTGTTGAAATATACGTGAGAAAAGAGCTGGAGCGGCGGCTAAAACTCATTTTCAACAGGTTTAAAGACAGAATGATCAAGATTGGAGTAAACACGGAGAAAGACTTTTTCTTGATCGCGCGGCGGCATGTTTCTTTTCTTTTCAACAAGAAGTATATTCAGAGCAGAAGAAGGGTATTGCGGGAGCTACGCCACATACTATCTTGTATAAGAGAAAATCCGTTTGATGTTCTGGAGGATTACAACAAACTGTACAATCTACAGGGACCCTAAATAAGAAGTAAAAATGTTAACGTTTCACCTGAAAGTGACCCTCTTATTGCTTAATTGAAAAAGGCTCATAAAAAACTTGGTAACTATACAAGTTTTGTACTACTTTTACTCTAAAATTAAGTAGTTTTTTTATTTTTTCTAAAAGTTATCTACAGTTTTATTAGTAACAATAGTATATATGTACATATTATATTTTTTTAGTATATTCTTATTATAAAAGTTGGAAGTGCCCCCATATTATAGTAGTAAAGGGACAAACAGTTATACGTGAGTTATCCACAGTTATTTCTCTAAGGTTTTAATATATTCTGTTAAAGCTCTGAATCCGATGTTAGAAACTGTATCTTCTGTTTTAAAGGCTATTTCTTTTACTTTTCTACAAAAATCAGGTGAAAGCCTTAATGTTAATCGTTGTTTTGGTTCCCGTCCTCTAATAAAAGCATGGTCCTGTTGATCCTCTTTTTTATAACCTACAGCCAAATTACCAGAGGTTCTATTCGATCTGTGTTCTGAAATTGTAGGGATTATTATTCCTTTTTTAGTGGACACTTAAAACCTCCTTGTAAATAGATTTAATTTCCTCAATTGCCTTTGTGTCAGCTGGTTTATATTCAACAATCGTCATACCTTCGTTAGAGGCGTTTCGAACTACAACTCGCTCACTTAAGAAACTATTGAATCTCGTTAAGTTATCAAAATCACTCAAAAGATTATCACAGTCTTCGATTTCTCTTTTAGCTCTAGCTGGATTAGTACTAACTTTATTAAGTAGCACTCTTGCTTTAAAGGTTTTTGTACAACTCTGGGCACCAGCAACTAAGTTGCTAAGAGTTTTAAATGTCCACATATCAAATCCAGATGGAATAATGGGAAATATAACTAGATCAGCTAATAATAAGGCTGCTCTTAATGCGTCATTATTAGCACCGCCTGCATCAACAATAATATCTTGGTATTTGGAATGTAAAGCTCTTAGTTCATTTTTGATTGCTGCGCCAACATGTATCCCTTGACTACTGCTAACTACCGGTAAGTTCATGTTCTGATCTCGTAGAGATGCCCATAAGGTAGCTGTCTCTTGAGGATCAATATCGTAGAGATAGACATCTCTACTTTCTATAACGCGCATAGTCACTAGGTTTGTGGCTATGGTTGTTTTACCACCACCGCCTTTTTGACCTCCAATTAATATTATCAT
>NZ_CP101657.1:900000-1190930 GCF_024804185.1 Wolbachia endosymbiont of Aedes albopictus | reverse complement strand
ACACCACACCAAGAAAAAAAGTAATAATTAGAAAATATAAGATAATCAATAGTTTACTGTAAAATAAAAAGCTAATACTACTTAAACACACGCTAAAAATTATGGTGATTTTTTGATGGGTTGTAAAGGGTATAAAAACACTAAAATTGATCATTTTTATTTCAAAAAAATGATCAATTTGTAAATGTCGCTTGTATCGAGGATTAAAAGCATGCTATTAAAAATAGTAATACATTATGTATAAATAAGATGTTAAATTTACTGGCAAATAAGTAAAGTATTCATATAAATATAGCTAACCTAATATAGATCTACTGAAGCAAATTTATGATTATATTAAGTAATTCGAGTTGTCATGCTGTATTCGGTATTGAACTAGAGTTTTACATTGAAGGAATAGAAAAAGAATATTTATTTCTGAGTAGCACCAAAAATAAAATAGCATCTCTTGAATTTTCTTGCGAGAAGGAGAATTCTACACATCAATATGAGATAAAAAGTGGTTGTTATACGAACTCTGACAATTTAATTAAGCATTTTGAGTTAGCGAAACAATTACTTACTGAAACAGCACAAAAGCTTGGCGGGAATGTTTCTTTTAAAGCAAAGCCTTATTTGGATAGAGCAGGCAGTGCATTAAATGTGCATGTTAATCTCGTGAATTCAAATAACGATAACTTATTTTATATCAATGAGCAAAAGTATAGTGATTATTTGATTCATAGTATTGGTGGATTATGTGCAATGATGAAAAAACATATGTTGTTTTTTGCTCCAAATGATGATTCATATTTAAGATTTCAGTACCCGGATATTCATACTCCAACTACAATTAGTTGGGGAGTAAATAACAGAACTGCTGCAATAAGAATTCCCTATTTTGGCAACGATTCCAAAAGATGCCGCCTAGAGCACCGTGTTCCTGGAGCAGACTGTAACCTTGAAAAAGTACTCACAGCAATAATTGAAGGTATAGTTTTTGGTATAGAGAACAAAACTGCTCCACCAAATAGAGTGTACGGCATTGCATCTGATTCTCAATATAAGATGGAGAGTTTGATATAAACTCTAACCACGTTGGTTAACAATATCTTTCATAGTTAGCCGCTCTGGCATTCTCATTGAATCACTAGTGACAAAAGTTTTTGGAGCACTGGCAACTTCTGTGATTTCCTGGTAACATCCATTCATAGGCATAGGAGGGGATCGCATTAAATCCATATAGTTCGTTGCGTATTTAGTCTGACTTGTATCATCAGCCCCAGCAAGTGAGTTACCGTCAAGGTCCATATGTTCAGGTAGTCCATTTTTCATTTTTTCTTCTGCTCTTTTCCTTATTATTTCTTCTTCTAGCTCAGTTTCAGTTCTTTTTGGTTCTTTTTCGGATATTTCCGTATCTTTTTCTTTACCTTCATCAACACTGCTATACCCTTCATCTTCTGAAACTTTATCTCCTGAAACACCAGTAATTTCAGCAGGCTGTTCTTTTTTAGTTCTTATTTTACGAATCAGCGAAAGTAATAAGTAAGTGACTACAGCAGCAGCAACTATAATGGCTATCTTTGCGGCAATGTGAATTGCTGTTAAAAATATTAAAGCTGATAAAGCCCCAGCTAGTACAGACACAATAACTTTATTTTTGCCTTTTGTTATATTTAGAATTGCCACCATAATAACCTCTCAAATACTGTTCTAGAATTATTATACAGAAATTTTCTTATACTTGCAACTTTGCGAAAATTTTAATTATTTGCGTAAAGTTTTAAAGCTATACAAGGATTAATTAATATGCAATGTATCTCGACTATAATATTGTACAAACGCACATATTCAGTTAACATTCAACATGCAGAGCTTACTCATAGAGCGAAACAGGGCGGTGGTATTATTACTTATAGTAATTTTTATCTTCGGTTCATACGTTTATGTAAAAATGCCAAGGGAAAGTAACCCTGATATACAGATTCCTATAATCAGCGTGTTTGTTGGACTTCCTGGGATTTCTGCTCAAGATAGTGAAAAGCTATTAGTGCTTCCTATAGAAAATGAACTAAGATCCATCGAAGGTGTAAGAGAATTGAGAGCTTTTGCAACTAATGATGGTGCTCACATGATACTCGAATTTGGAACAGAGTATGATAATAAAGAAGTGCTCGACAATGTCCGTTCAAAGCTTTCAAACATAAAATCGAAGTTACCTGTTGAAGCGGAATCTGCGATAATCAATGAAATAAACTTGAGCTTATTTCCGATACTCAATGTCGGCTTAATTGGTAATTTACCAGAAAGAGCCTTAACTGAAATAGCACGCAAGCTAAAGAAAGAAATAGAATCTCTGCCAAATATTCTCAAAGTTGAAGTGGCGGGTATGCGTAAAGAAACAGTGGAAGTTATAATTGAGCCCACAGTTCTAACAAAATATAACATTCAATCAAACGAAATATTCCAAGCTATATCAAGCAATAATAGACTAGTGGGAGCTGGGTCACTGGAAAACGATACCGGTAAATATTCGATTAAAATATCAGGGTTATTAAAAGATATAGAAGACATTATGAATATTCCTATTAGATCTCAAGGCGATGCAGTTTTGAGAATCAAAGATATAGCAAAAGTATATCCTAGGTTTGAGGACCACCAAGGGTTTGCTCGCATTAATGGATTACCTAGTGTCGTGCTAGAAATTTCAAAACGTAACGGAAAAAACATAATAGACACAGTAAATCAAGTAAAATACTTAATGGATAAGGCAAAAGATCAATTACCTGAAAATTTAAAAGTGGTGTACTTAAATGACCAGTCAAAAAACGTCCGCGATGTGCTTGATGACTTGGAAAACGGCATAATATTTGCTGTGTTGTTAATATTGATCATAATGATGCTTTCTATGGGAACAAGGATTGCTATTCTTGTGGCACTCTCGATACCAGGTTCCTTTTTCATTGGGATAATAGCTCTTTACTTTATGGGCATAACCTTAAATATCGTTGTGCTCTTCAGTTTAATTATGGCTGTTGGCATGCTGGTTGATGATGCAATTGTGATTAGCGAATATGCCGATAGAAAGATGATCTGCGGAATGGACAAAGTAGAAGCCTTTCACACTTCAGTTCGTGATATGTTTTATCCAGTTCTATCATCAACGTTAACTAAATTAGCAGTATTTTTTCCTTTATTATTCTGGCCTGATACTGTTGGTAAATTCATGCAGTACATACCAATTACAATAATTCTAACTTTAACTGGATCGCTCATTATGGCTTTGGTTTTTATACCAACACTTGGTGCAATATTTGGCAAGCCTTCGATAACTTCAAAAAAAGAAATAAAAAAAATGAGTGCTATAGAAAGTGGTGAGATAAAAAATGCTGGACCTATAATAAGAGCTTACACACGCATGCTAGAGAAGGTTTTAGATCATCCTAAAAAATTCATATGTGCTACTGTATTCGTCCTGTTTTCATTTAGTGTGCTGTACTTTACCTTTGGTCCTGGAGTGAAGTTTTTTCCGAAAATGGATTCAGATAATATTTTAATCAGTGTTAAAGCAAAAGAAAGCTTATCAGCTAAAGAACGAGATCTGATACTCAAAGAAGTGGAAGAACGCATTTTGAGCGTTGAAAAAGAAATTCATGTTTCTTATGCTAGATCAGGAGCATTTTCAGACAACGTTATTGCCAGAATTCAACTAGAACTTATGGATTGGCGCTTCAGGCGCAAAGCTAAGCACATATTAAACGATATAAGAAGCAGTGTGCAAGACATGAAAGGAATAATAATTAATGTTCAAGAGGAAAAGTTAGGACCTTCGGCTGACAAGCCAATACAAATTAACCTCAGCGGAAGTGCATCCAATCTGAATCTAGCAGCAGATAAAATTCTAAAAATTATGGACCAACCTTCATCCGGGTTTATAAATATTCAAGATAGCAGATCAGCACCTGAAATAGAGTGGAATATGAGTGTTGATAAGAGTAAGGCTACAAGTTCTGGAGTAAGTGTTGCAACCATTGGCGATTTTATAAAGATGGTTACAAATGGAGTGTTGATTGGAAAATATAGACCAAATAACACGGATGAAGAAATCGATATTGTACTCCGTTTCCCCAGAAGGAACCGCAACATGAAAACTATAGATAATCTTTTTATCAATACAGTTAATGGCCCGTATCCTATGAGCAACATAGTAAAATATGCTCCCGAAAAAAAGGTAAACAAACTAAATAGGATTGATGGATTACGTACAGTGACAATTTCCGCTGATGTGGATACGGGCTATCTTGTTAATGAAAGAGTAAAGTTCATCCAGAATTCTATTGCCCAGAATTGGGACAAGGGAGTAAAAATTGATTTTAAAGGCGACAAAGAAGATCAAAAAAAATCAGGAACATTTTTGTTAAAGGCTTTTATATTAGCAATTACACTAATGATATTGGTATTAGTGACACAGTTTAATAATGTATACCATACATTTATCGTAATGACAGCAGTGTTTTTATCCACAACATGTGTGTTTTTTGTTTTCTTTCTTATCCAACAAGTTTTCGTAGTTGTTATGTGTGGAGTGGGGATAATTGCTTTGGCAGGAATTATAGTGAATAATAACATACTATTGCTTGATGCCTTTCATCACCAAATTAAGGTACACGAAAATGACATCAAGCGATGTGTAATAAACGCTGCAATTTCTCGCGTGAGGCCAATATTGCTTACCGTTGCAACCACAGTTCTTGGTTTAATAGCGATGATTACCAGGTTAAATATCAATTTTTTTACGCTACAAATCATATATGATGCTCCATCAAGCCAGTGGTGGGTTGACATTTCAACAACCATAGCAAGTGGAATATTGGCTGCAACGGTCTTAACTTTATTCTTTACTCCTGCGTTGCTTGTCATACAAAGACATGAAAAAACTTGACTTAAATTAGCAATCATTTAACATTTAAGATAGCGTTCTTTGCCCGTTGAAGCTATAATTATCACTAATTACATTGGATTTATTTATTATGATTGCTAATCGTAAAAGCAGTGTTAAGCAGAAAAGTAACAAGAATAACATAGTTGGAAGCCTTGATGTAATAAAAACAGCAGGAGAACTTTCACTTCAAAAAGGTTTAGATTTTAATGTTGTAATAAAGGCACTAGAAAGTGCTATAGAAGCAGTGGCTTATCAAAAATATGGTAGCAAAAGTAAAATTGTAGTTAATATAGATAGAAATACAGGCAAAGTTACTTCATACAGAAAACTAAAAGTTATTGATGACGAATCCGATGGAGAAAAGAATACTGAGTATGAATCAATTACGCTGACACAAGCTAAATTAATAAAAGGAGATGCAAAAGTTGGAGATAATGTTAGTGAATTGCTCTCTCTTAACACTGATCTTGCTTCAGCAAGGATTGCCCAGCAAAAGATTGCTCAAATAATTAAAGATGAAGAGTCAAAAAAGCAATATGAGGAATTTAAAGATAAGGTGGGAGAAATAAGGTATGGTATTGTTAAACAAGTAGAATATTCAGATCTTATTATAGACATAAATGGCACTAGGGCATATCTTCCATTGCGAAATTTGACCGGTGGTGAATCATTTCGTGAAGGCGATAAGGTTAAAACTTACATACAGACCGTTAAGCGCTCTGATGATGGACGTCAAATTATTCTTTCTAGGACTCATGAAGGCTTTTTAGAGGCATTATTAAATCAAGAAATACCAGAAATTGCTGACGGGTTAGTAACAATTAAAGGTATAGCTAGAGACGCCGGCTCAAGGTCTAAGGTTGCTGTTTTCTCTCCTGACAAGAACATCGATCCAGTAGGTGCTTGTGTTGGAGTTAAGGGAGATAGAATAAAAACTATTATACACGAATTAAATGGTGAAAAAATTGACGTTATAAATTACTCCTCAGATTTGGGTCAATTTGTTATTAAAGCCATTACTCCTGCAGAAGTATCGAAGGTTATTATTGATGAAAATGAAAATTGCATAGAGTTAATAGTTGCTGAAGATCAATTGAGTTTAGCTATAGGAAAAAAGGGCCAGAATGTAAGATTAGCTTCAGAGCTTGTTGGATGGAAAATTGAGATATTAAGCACTCAGCAGGAATCAGAAAGGCGAAGTAAAGAACTTAGTCAATGTTCAGCTTTATTTGCTGAAGCTTTAAACTTAGAAGAGATTATGGGTCAGCTATTGGTAACAGAAGGTTTTTCAAGCGTAGAAGATATATCCAGCGCTTCAATCAAAGAGCTTGCTTCAATAGAGGGCTTTAATGAGGATATTGCAAACGAACTTCATAATAGAGCAAACAAGTATCTGAAAGCAGAAAATGATAGAAAAATAGAAGAGCTAAAAAGTCTGGGTATGGAAGATGATGTAATCAATTTAACTTTATCAATAGACAATAAAATTGCTCTTAGCAAACATGATATTAAGACTTTAGAGGACATAGCAGATTTATCAAGTTATGAGTTTTGCAGCATACTCTCTTCCTCAGCTGATAGTAAAGAAAATCTAAAAGATACAGTAGACTCAATAATCATAGAAGCACGTAAAAAGCTTGGGTTAATATAATAAAATAATATGAATAATGAAGATATCAGTAATAAAAAATTAACGCTCCAAGGCTTAAGCAAGCTTAAATTAGACCTCAATTTAAACTCTTCAGCTAGCCCAAGTACTGGAGCTACAATAGTAAAAAAAAGAAGAAAAAAATCTCATGATGCAGAAGAACATAATTTATTTGATGAGAGTAAATTAGGTTCTTTAACAGAGAAAGAACAAATCTTCCGCATTAATGCTGTGCAGAATGCTGCTTTGCTGAAAGAAAGAAATCAGAGAGAAGAAAAAGAGAAAACAGCAAAAGAAGACAACAATAAAGAGATTGACGAGAAAAATGAAGCGGACACTTTATCTAAAGAAATAAATAAGAAAGTTTTAAGTAATACTCACTTAGTTGAACTAAGAGAAGATAATATTGACTATGAGGGCGACAATAAAAAGTCTTCCAAAGTCAACAAAGATATATATTCTAAGCATTCTAAACTGGTAATTGCACATGCAATAGATGAAAAAACTGAACAACCCCCTGTATTTAAGCAAAGATTTGGTATAAGAAGTAAAAAGTCAAAGTTTACTAAGGGTAAAAATATATCAAGAGAAGTTATTATACCAGACAAAATAACTATCAGGGAGTTATCTATTCGTATGGCAGAAGATAGCAAGAGTGTGCTAAAAATGTTCAAAGAAGAAGTCGGTGAGAGTTATAGAGTGGATGATTTGGTAGATCCAGATATAGCATCTGAAATAGTGGAAAAATTTAGTCATACGGCTAAACGAGTGAGCGATACCAACAGAGAAAAGGATTTATTTTTTATAGAAGGCAGAGAAAGCCTGCCTAAAAAACCTAAACCACCAATCGTCACTTTTATGGGACACGTCGATCATGGTAAAACCTCATTGCTCGATGCATTTCGTGAATCTAATGTTGCAGAAAGAGAGTCAGGTGGCATCACTCAACACATAGGTGCTTATCAAATAACGACAAAAGATAAGCAAAAAATTACTTTTATTGATACACCAGGACATGAAGCGTTCACTGCGATGCGTGCATGTGGTGCCAATATTACTAATATAGTTGTAATAGTAGTTGCAGCTGACGATGGAATCATGAAACAAACAGTTGAAGCAATAAATCATGCAAAAGCAGCAAATGTTTCTATTATAGTTGCTATTAATAAAATTGATAAATCTGAGCCTGGTGATATAGAAAAAATAATTAATAGTTTGCCTCAATATGATCTCATCTCTGAAGAGCTTGGTGGTGATATTATGATTGTGCCAGTATCAGCAAAAAAGAAAACTAACTTAGATAAACTAGAAGAGGCGATTTTGTTAATCGCTGAATTAATGAAGCTAGAAGCAATAGAAGATTGTCGAGCACTTGGATGGGTAATAGAATCCAAAATAGATAAAGCGAAAGGAATATCAGCTACATTGATAGTTGAGGAAGGAACGTTAAAGGTTGGTGATATATTGGTAGTTGGTACAACATACAGCAAAGTACGTAGTATGGTTAATCACCTTGGTCAAGGAGAAAAAGCAGCACTACCCTCCGCTCCAATTGAAATTACTGGTCTAAATGGTGTGCCAAATGCTGGAGATAAATTTGTTGTTGTAAATTCTGAAAAGCAGGCGCGTGAAATTGTTGAATACAGGCTAGAGTTGATCAAGAAAAAGAAAGAAGATTCAGACGACAATAATTTAGATATATTCAGTCGTAATAACAGTGGAACAGAAGAACTATCTGTAGTTTTAAAGTGCGATGTAACTGGTTCTATTGAAGCAATATCAAGTTCAATTGATAAACTCGGTAAAGACCAAGTGAAATTAAATATCCTACACAAAGCAGTAGGAGGGATAACAGATTCAGATGTGCTGCTTGCAGAAGCATCAAGTGCAGTAATTTTAGCTTTTAATGTAAAAGTGGACTCAAAAATAAGGGACTTGGCAAAACAAAAAAGTGTAGAAATACATACTTATAACATAATATACGAGCTCATTGACGACATGAGAATGTATTTAACTAAAATGTTAAAGCCTGTTACACGAGAGGTTCGTGTTGGTTCTGCATCTGTAAAGCAAATATTTAATGTATCTAAAGCTGGTAATATCATTGGATGTTACGTAAGTGATGGAGTCATAAGAAAAGATTCTTTAATTAAGGTAGTGCGTGGTGGCAAATTGGTGCATGAAGGAAAGTTAAAAGCACTACGTAGATTTAAAGACGATGTTAAAGAAGTAGGTGTAAACTTTGAATGCGGAGTGTCACTAGAGAGTAATATCGATATTAAAGTTGGAGATATTTTGGAAGCTTATCAATTAGTGCAAGAAGAAAGGGTGTTATAGTAGATGGATATGAAAAAGGAAATTAGAAACCTAAAAATAGCATCGGTATTGCATAGAGCAATATCAAGAGTCCTAATGGAAGGTAAGGTGTTCAATAAAAATGTAGCGGTATCTGACGTAAAATTAAGTAAAGATTTGAAAAAAGCAGATGTATATATTGTGGTATCTTCATTGAATATCCAAGTAGCTGACTACTCAGATTCAGAAAAAAGTACATGGATTTCAGCATCCCGCACTGGAGATCCTTCTGAGAATAATTGTGATATTAACACTGTTATTAATGAAATGAACCAATCTGCATGGTCAATACGTAAATCTATATTGTGTTATGTTGATTTGCGATTTATACCTGAGTTAGTTTTCAAGCCTGATTTAGCGTTCGATAATTTTGTTAATGTAAGCAAAATATTACATAATCACACTTAATTAATGTATTTCAACGATTGCTTTTCATTAATGAGATTGCACAGTTTAACAGGTTTGTGGCTTGTGCTATTTCCCAGTTTGAGCGGTATTCTTTTAGCCTCAACTTCTCTATCGTATCAGGCTCTTTTTCTCCTTGTTTTGTTCACTATAGGCGCATTTTTAATGAGACCTGCAGGGTGCATAATCAATGACATTTTCGATAGGGAAATAGATGCACACGTTGAACGAACAAAATATAGGCCACTTGCAAGTGGTGCATTAAACATAAAGCAGGCTTTGGTTTTACTCTTACTGCTACTATCTATCGCTTTGGTAATTTTATTGTTAACTAATAAAACCACACTCATACTTGGAATAATCTCAATGTGTATGATAGCTACTTACCCTTTATTAAAGCGGTATATTTGGTGGCCACAATTGTTCTTAGGGTTTACCTTCAATATGGGATCGCTCATGGGCTCAGCAGCAATAATAAACCAGATCAGTATAGAATCCTTGCTGTTTTATATAGGATGCGTCTTTTGGACACTTAGCTATGACACCATATACGCTCACCAAGATAAAAAAGATGATGAAAAACTCGGAATGAAATCTACCGCATTATATTTTGGTGATACAACAAAATCTTGGTTGAAAAGATTTTATTTAATATCTCTTATGACGTGGCTATATGCTGGTATCTTATCATCATTAAATAACATCTTTTATATTGCTCTACTTGCTGTAGGGTTCATATTTCACCGCCAATACAAAAATTTCAATCCTGACGATCCCAGTCAATGCATGTCCATATTTAAAAATAATTCCTACGTAGGGTTGCTTCTCTTTTTTGGCATCCTTTTAGATAGAATTATCACCTAGGTCTCAAGAGTTTTGGCTCTAATGAAGTCAATAACTCAAGTAGCTCGCAGAAACGAAAAAACTTGCTTGACAAGTTTCGCCAGCCCCCTTATCATGATATTGAAGGTATTCAGTTATCTTCATCTGTGCAGATTAAACAGCAAGAAAACAACGTAGTTGGCGTCTTATTTTTAATTTTTTGCACTATGTGCACCTTATGTCTTCACAACATTTCTGGGTTTTTACCTATATAAGCTGAAACGCGCTTATAAGTCGTTTAAGACAGTATAGTACGCCAATTTGCATGATTAGAGAGTGACAACTAGCTAACACGGGGTTTCTTTTGCCTTTTTTTCTGCTTAGTAAATTTCTTAAACATTTAAACTAAGGTGAGTTGCGTTTAAAAGCAGCTAAATTGCAGTGTTTAAGATTTAAAAAACGCCAAATACTGAAAATAGACAATGACCAGGTCTTCTTTTGCCTTTTTTTTCGTTTGGTAAATTTCTTAATGTTTACAGCTAAAGTAACTTAGGTTCACCGACAACCGTCATCCTGCTACGTGTTAGCGGATGAGATACCGCGAATGAATCGCGGTATGACGGTTCGTGGTGGCATGACGGTTAAGCAATTCGTCATCTCACAGCGGGATCTCTTGTTAGCGCCGCGGCGGTATGACGGTCTGCGGCGGTATGAAGGTTAAGCAATTCGTCATCCCGCTGCTTGTTAGCGGGATCTCTTGTTAGCACCGCGGCGGTTGTAAGTTAAAAATATGTTATAAAAGAAACAAGAGGGAAGATAACTCTACTCACTATAGGAATAGAGCTATCACGGGCGTGTGCGCGGCGTTGGTGTTATAACAACCGTCTATATCAAGGTACACTAGCCCTATCCCTCGATACGTTTGAATAGTTGCATGGGACATATGTATGCACCCGTTTACAATCTTAAATCAATAAACTATCGAGGTTGTTAATATGGTTACATCTTATCAAAACTTTATTGGTATTGACATCGGAAAATTTAAAAATGTTGTTGCGGTTCACACACAGAAGAGTGTTGTCGAATTTGATAATAATGCTTCTGGTTGGCAACAATTGTTTAAAAAGTTTTCAGGTATCTTACCTAATTCTTTAGTAACTTTAGAAAATACAGGAAAATATGAGCTTGGTTTATCGCATTTTCTTATTGACAAGAATATCGCTGTACATCGAGCTAATACCCGTAAAGTAAAAAGCTTTATCTTGTCTCACGGAACTTTAGCAAAGTCTGATAAATCAGATGCAATGGCTCTTGCTCAGTATGCGCCATAGAACTCTTTCTCCCTACTTCTAAAGAACAATCAACTTTGATTGCACTTTGTCAACGTCGTGATGACCTTACACAAATGAGAGCCCAAGAGAAATGTAGGTTGGAAGCACCTGAAAATGACTACACAAAAAAAAGTTGCCAAAAAACCATTGACTTTTTTAACAGTCAGATAAATAAGCTCAATAATGCCATACAAAAAATCATTGATAAAAATCTAGAGTTACAGAAGCGCCAAAAAATTCTGAGAACAGTGCCAGGAATAGGTCCAAAGTTATCACAAGATTTTGTGTGTCTGATGCCGGAGCTTGGCTACTTAAACAGAAAAGAAGTAGCAAGTCTTGCTGGAGTTGCACCGCATCCAAAAGAAAGTGGAAAAGCTATTGGTTATCGAAGAATAACAGGCGGTAGAAGCAATGTTCGTACTAAGCTTTTTACGGCTGCAATGGCTGCTGCAAAGTCCAAATCTGCACTTGGTGCCTTTTATTCCAAGCTCATTGAAAGTGGTAAGAAGAAGATGGTAAGCTCTAATGCGTAAAATTATGGTTATTGCTAATGCCAGGCTTAAAGAAGCAGTTAATGTGAATTAAAAAATCTGCATAGAAAATAAGTTAACGAATATGTGCGTCCACACACACTTAAAGCACATATTCGTTAACCATAAAATCTAAGCAGTAACTGTTGTTTGATATAAAATTTTTCTATGATAAATTAGGGTGTTTATTGTCAAAAATGCATTTTCTAATTGAATAAAAATACAAAATTATAAACAAGAGTTGTAATAAAACTAAATTCAAAAAATTTAAAAAAAACATAGTTGATATGACGGTTCGTGGCGGTATGAAGGTTAAGCAATTCGTCATCCCGCTACTTGTTAGCGGGATCTAGCTTTGAGATACCGCGGCGGTATGACGTAGGGAGATCTAATTTGTGCTAGCTATATAACCATAGTAATAGTCGTCAAGCCTAAAAGTAGTTAGCTAATAGGTTTAATAAAAATTCACATATACAGGAAAGATTGGTAACATTATTTGAACAGAAATCGTTATTGTAATTATGCCAAAACGCACAGATATAGAATCTATATTAGTAATAGGAGCAGGCCCAATAGTTATAGGTCAGGCATGCGAGTTTGATTATTCCGGAACGCAAAGCTGTAAAGTATTAAAAAGTGAAGGTTATAAAGTCATTTTGGTTAACTCCAATCCTGCAACTATAATGACAGATCCTGAGTTTTCTGATGCGACGTATATTGAGCCGGTGCTGCCTGAAATCATAGAGAAAATTATAGTTAAGGAGAGGCCAGGCGCAATATTGCCAACAATGGGCGGGCAAACAGCACTTAATTGTGCAATAAAACTTGCAGATGATGGAGTGTTAGACAAATACAATGTAGAATTAATAGGGGTAAATAGAGAAGCAATAAAAAAAGCAGAGGATAGAGAGTTATTCCGTCAGTCCATGGATAAAATAGGGCTAAAATACCCCAAAAGTATCATTATAAAAAATCAAGAACAAATAAGAAAGGCTTTGGATTACATTGGATTACCAGCAATCATCCGCTCGTCATTCACCCTTGGTGGTGCAGGTAGCGGCATAGCATACAATAAAGAGGAGTTTTTCAATATTGCAAAAAGTGCTCTCAAAATTTCGCCAATAAATGAAGTTCAGATAGATGAATCAATTATCGGCTGGAAAGAATATGAAATGGAAGTTATCCGTGATTGTAAAGATAACTGCATAATAGTCTGTTCGATAGAAAATATTGATCCAATGGGAGTGCACACTGGGGATAGTATCACGGTTGCCCCTGCTTTGACTCTGCGTGACGTAGAATACCAACAGATGAGAAATGCATCTATAGCAGTGCTGAGAGAAATTGATGTTAGCGCCGGTGGTGCAAATGTGCAGTTTGCAGTGAATCCTAAAGAAGATGGAAGCCTCGTTGTGATTGAAATGAATCCAAGGGTTTCTCGCTCTTCTGCACTTGCTTCGAAAGCAACAGGCTATCCTATTGCAAAAGTTGTAACTAAACTTGCTATTGGCTATTCGCTCGACGAAATACGTAACGACTGTGCTCCAATAATACCAGCAGCATTCGAACCAGTGATTGATTATATCGTCACTAAAATTCCTCGTTTTGAATTTGAGAAGTTTAAGGGGACGAATTGTGAGCTATCAACTTCCATGAAATCAGTGGGGGAAGTGATGTCTATAGGCCGCACTTTTAATGAGTCACTACAGAAAGCTTTCCGTTCACTTGAAACTGGTCTTACAGGACTTGATGAAGTGTTTTCTGAAGACACAGATGTTAAATCTCAATTAGCAAAATTGCTGCCAAACAGATTACTGATTGCTGCTGACGCAATGCGTCATGGAATAAGCATAGAAGAAATAAATTCGATTACAGGATATGACTTATGGTTTTTGCAGAATATACAGCAAATTATATTAGCTGAACAAAAAATCAAGGAAAACGGCCTTCCTGAGACTGCATATGAAATGTTAGAGCTGAAAAAAATGGGGTTTTCAGATGCAAGATTGGCAAAATTAAGCAATAAGAAAGTAGAGCAAATTGAAGCAATAAGAAAAAGATTTGGCATTAAACAAGTTTATAAGCGTGTAGATACCTGTGCAGCTGAATTTGAATCGAGCACTGCTTATATGTATGGCTGTTATGAGGGTAACACAATGATGTCATTCCAGCGCGTGACGCTGGAATCCAGAGATAAGGAAGAATGGATCCCAGTGTCAGCTACTCGGATGACAGAGGGAATGGAGTGCGAAGCAGATGTTTCTGACCGAGAAAAGGTTGTCATTTTAGGAAGTGGTCCAAATCGCATTGGTCAAGGTATTGAGTTTGATTATGCATGCGTACATGCAGCTTCTGCCGCCAAAGAAATGGGGTATGAAACAATAATGATTAACTGTAATCCAGAAACCGTTTCAACTGATTATGATACCGTTGATCGTTTATATTTCGCCCCACTGATTGCAGAGGATGTGCTTGAAATACTAAGCAAAGAGCAAGAAAATGGCACACTGGTTGGTGTAATAGTTCAAATAGGTGGTCAAACATCTTTAAAGTTAGCCAAAGTGCTTAACGAGAGAGGTTTTAAAATTCTGGGAACTTCGTTTGATTCTATTGACCTTGCAGAAGATCGCATGAGATTTAAAAACCTTGCTTTGCAACTTAATTTAAAACAACCTGAAAGTTCTATCTGCCATTCAGTAAAAGAAGCGTTAACCAATGCAGAAAAGGTGGAGTTTCCACTAGTAGTCAGGCCATCATATGTCCTCGGCGGTCAGTCTATGTCGATTAGACACGATTCTCAGAGCTTTAAAGAGTATGTCTTGAATCAAACCAAAATTTTTGAACACGGATCGCTTCTTCTTGATAAATTTTTAGTCAATGCAGTTGAGGTTGACGTTGATGCTGTGTGTGATGGGGAAAAAGTTTTCATTGCAGCGGTCATGGAGCATATTGAAGAAGCTGGTATCCACTCTGGCGATTCAACATGCTCAATACCGACAAATACATTGAGTGACGAAGTAATAAAAGAGATCGAGCTCCAAACTGAAAGAATAGCTCTTGCACTAGAAGTGAAAGGTCTGATAAACATTCAGTTTGCTGTTCAAGAGAGTGATGTATACATACTTGAAGTAAATTTACGAGCTAGTCGAACCGTTCCTTTTATTTCCAAGGTAATCAATATTCCTATTGCAAAGCTTGCCACTCAGGTTATTTTGGGTAAAAATTTGAATCAGGAAAACAAGCCTTTCAATCATTTTGCAGTTAAAGCTGCTGTTTTTCCATTTACCCGCTTTGCAGGAGTTGATACTTTACTTGGTCCTGAAATGAAATCAACAGGAGAAGTGATGGGAATTGACTCATCTTTCGAAGCTGCACTTGCAAAAGCGCACATGGCTGCAGGATACAAGTTACCAACAGAAGGAACAGCTCTGGTTTCAGTAAAAGATGATGATAAAGAGTATATATTGTCTGTTGCACGAATGTTGAAAGAACTGAGTTTTGAAATATATGCCACCAAAGGCACAGCTTCGTATCTGAACAATAATGGAATTGCTGCAAAAGCTGTAAATAAAGTGAGAGAAGGCAGACCCCACATAGTTGATATGCTCAAAGATGGAAAAATAAATCTAGTGATCAATACCTCAAAAGGTGTAAAGTCAGTCTCAGACAGCAAAGATATTCGCAGAACTGCTATTTTGCAAAATATAGCTTATAGCACCACAGCTTCTGGGAGTAAAGCGTTAGCGCTTGCAATTCAATATGTAAAGAATAGCAAATTGGAAGTGAAATCATTACAGCAGATACAAAATGTTTAAATATCAAAACTAAAATAATTCATTCCTCTATCTCGAAATCGTGGTAGAGGAATGTAAGTCAAATTTCTTTACTGACTTGCCTATGTATTATAGTATTTGTCAAAGAATTAATGGTTATATAACATGACTGATGAGATAAAAAAGCAACAAATAATAGATCCACAAAGTTTTGGAAGTAATAAAAAGATCCGATGGAGTTCTTTCGCAGTGATTTGTCAAACAAAACAGATGAACACGAAAGTGATAATCGACTACAGAACTCTAGTGATCATGATTCAGATGATAGTTCAGCTGATAGACGCCTTACTGAACCAAGTGATTGGGACTCAAATTCGAGCTGTAGTTCAGATTATTCTTATTTTCCTGAAGGTGGCTCACTTTTAATGGATCTAGAAATACCATTAACTGAAAATGAAGAGAAGCTGATTGATGAATTTTGTAAGGAGATGAAAGGCAAAATAGAAGAAAATGAACGAGAGTATAAAACAAAGATATCTAAGCAGCAAAGTATAGAAAATTGGACAGAGGGTGCTTTAGAACGTATTAAAAGCGTAGTAGATAAATACTTAGAGAAAAGGATAAAGTTAAATTCACGTTGTAATAGCAGTGAAGAAACTGTAGTAAACTTAATATTTAATGAAATAGTAGGTGTTCTTGAAAGTACCACAAATACAACCTCTGGTGGTAGATCATCTAGGTTTGACCCTATAGACCTTCTAGATTATAGTAAGGATGAAGATGAAGCAACAAAAGATGAAAATATAAGCATTATACAAAGCATTGTTCGTGATTTATTGTTAAAGGGCGGGAGGGTAAAACGACATCTCTTCCATCATGATAGGATAGGACATGCAACCACTGCATTTGTAGATAATTCTTCTCTTCAGTTTGACGAGCATCTCTTTGCGGAATGTAAGGAAATTGAAAACGATCTAAAAAATGTAGCATATGAAAGTATTGTAAACAAAAATGAGCAAGCTCAAAAGGACAAATTAGAATTAAAAGTAGAGATAGATAATGAGTGCTTTTGTATAAAATATCGACAAGATAGTACTGTTGAAGTTGCAAAAATCCTAAGCAATGAAAAGAATAAAAGTTTAAACTTAAGAGTTGGTATACTGCAAATTGGGAAAAGTATAGTAAGAGTTGAAAGCTACACCGGAAAAAGAAATTATCTGGATGTTCTTAAGCAAGGTGTAATATTATCTTTTGATAGTGAAGCAAGAAAAATCAGTATTCATCTAAATCCTAAGAAAAATAGTAATAAAATAGAAGTAAAGCTTGATGAAAGTAGTGAAGAAGTGTTTGAAAAATTAAAAAAAAGTGGATTAAGTTTAGGAGAAAACTGTCTTTTAGGAGGAAAAAGCGTTCTGGAAGCTATACGAGATGGAAATTTTGAAAGAAATAGAAGTATTATACCAACTAGCATAATTGAACAACCAAATACTGCAACGAACACTCCACGATCTCACCTAGAGAACATTAGTCTGAGCGGACACAATTACAGAACTAAACAATAGGCCTATCTATCATTCTAATGTGATTTCAGTTTTTTTACGTGCAAACTCTCTAATCCCACTTTGTAGTTAGGATAAATTAGAGAGACATTAAGATCTTTTTTAATTTTAACATTACTTACTTTTTTTGATCCTAAATAAAAACTCTGTGCATAATCTGGTAACTCAATTGGCTCTGGAGGACTAACATTGAGAAGTTTGGCTGCATACATTATCACTTCAGATTGTGTAGTGGGTGAATCATCTGCACAATTGTATATTTCACCAGGTTTTATGCTTTGCATGGAAGAAAATAGAATGTTCGATATATCTTCAACGTGAATACGAGAAAAAAAATGCCCTTCTTTTTTCACATTTTTTGCTTTGCCAAGCTGCAAGTCAATTAACACGTTCCTACCAGGACCGTATATTCCAGCTAAACGAAAAATATGTACAGGCAGTTTGCTATTCAGCCACTTCTTTTCAGATCTAAGGCGCTTTTCCCCTCTGATTTCTATAGGTTTTGTTTCAGATTCCTCATTCACCCAATTACCAGAGTAATCACCATAAACGCTAGTTGCAGACAAATAACCAAACCATTTAACATTTTGCAGGCAATCACCATATCTCTCCATAACATCATCACCATCTGGAGGAATAGAAATTAAAACGTGCGTTGCGCTTTTAAGCAGATCTTGACTAACTTTCTCATAATTAAAGAGGATTACATTTTGTATATTTTTACTTCTTGATGTGCCACTGACTTTCCAACCTAAGTTCAGCAGTTTTTTCGATAAAAATTTAGCCACATATCCATAACCAAAGCAAAACAAGTGCATGAAAATTAATTTTTAAAATTCTTCTTGATAAATTCTACTCCTAATTTCATCACCTCTTCATTAATAATATGCCCTAATCCATGAATTGGGTGCCCTTCAACATTTACCCCATTTTCTTTCAGAGCTTTAACCGCTAAGTCGAGAGACGAAAAAGGTACCACGTCGTCAGCATCACCATGGATAACACATATGTTAGGTTTTGACTTGATCTCTGGTGCAGTTTTTGAAGGTGAAAGAAACCTACCAGAGTATGCAACAACTGATGCACATGATTGAGAGCGGGTGAGAGCTGTATGTATTGCAAGCATTGCTCCTTGAGAAAATCCAACTAAAGAAAGTTGCGTATCTTTTAAATTAAGCTCCTTTAATTTTGTATCAATGAAATGATTTACAATTGATGTAGCATTTTTTACTCCATTATATAGCGCTTCCTCACTACGATCTTCCAAACTGAACCACTGATAACCATCACCTATTTCTCTTTCAAACGGAGCATTGGGTGCTACAAAATATGACTCGGGTAAAAACTTGCTCATAACTTTAGCAAGGTGAATGAAATTATCGCCACTTGAGCCCCAACCATGTAAAAAAATAATCAAATTTTTCTTATTTCCGCCTGCACAAATTTCTTGGCCTTTAAGTTCAATCATTTCTTTTCCTTTTGCATTTATATTTTTATTTAACACTAATTTTCAAATTTGTAAAAACATACTGTGATTGCTGTTGAATAATGGAGAGACATACTCCATTATTTTATACCTATAGCTAACTGAAAAAAGGTTGCCCTAGAAGGGATAAAAAGGTATAAAATGGCTTTGGATAAGGTAGAATGATGATGATCCTAAATATTTAATAAATTTGACTACTGAGGAATTTCAAAAATCTCAATTTTTTATTAATTGTGAGATGTGGCACATTCTATCTTCATATAGCTTTCCTCTTCATACCTCAACTAATGAAATTAGAAGCATCAACTCCCTTCTGCAAGCAAGCAGCAATAACAGTGTTCATCATTAGAAATGCAATTGTCATTGGGCCAACGCCTCCGGGTACTGGGGTAATAGCCTTGGCTTTCCCTTTTATTCCCTCAAAGTCAACATCACCTACAAGCTCTCCTACATTAACACTATTTATGCCAACATCGATCACTATTGCCCCTTTCTTTATCCAGTCTGCTTGAACAAAATTTGGCTTTCCAACTGCTGCAACTACTATATCCGCTTTAGAGCAATATTCAGCTAAATCTTTGCTCTGTGAGTGCAAGATGGTAACAGTGCAATTTTCCTGCAGCAATAGGTGAAACATTGGCTTGCCCACGATATTTGACCTACCAATTACCACTGCGTTTTTACCGGAAAGGTTCTCTTCAATTGATTTAATTAAATGCAAAGAACCTTTAGGAGTGCAAGGTATAAGGCAGTTTTTTTCACCTTTCACCAATCTACCAACGTTTTCATCGTGGAAGCCATCTACATCTTTTTCAATACTTACTGCGTTAATTACTCTGCTTGCATTAATATGATTTGGTAAAGGCAACTGTACTAAAATGCCATGCACAGATCGATCTTCATTTAACTCATTGATTTTTTCAATCAATTCATCTTCTGAAATATTATTAGGCAAAACAATGGTCTCAGAACTTATGCCTACTGATTCTGCTTTTTTCTGTTTGTTGCGAACATAAACCTGACTTGCTAGATTGCTGCCCACGAGAATTACTTTCAGGCAAGGAAAAACGTTACACTCTCTCTTTAAAATATCAATTTTTTGTGATAGCCTCTCACATAGGTCGTTTGCTATTTTTTTACCATCAATAATAATTGTCACTTCCTTGCCACTCCTTAAAGTCAGGTAATTTGATATCAAATAAATCCAATACTTTGCCAACAGAATGATTAATAATATCATCCAACGATTTTGGTTTAATATAGAAAGCAGGCACTGGTGGAGCAATTATTGCTCCCATCTCCGTTAATTTTAACATATTTTGTAAATGCCCAAGATGTAATGGTGACTCTCGCACCATAAGAATTAATTTTCTTCTTTCTTTTAGCGTTACATCTGCAGCCCTTGTCAATAGATTGGAAGTAACACCTGATGCAATTTCAGACATTGTCTTCATGGAGCATGGTGCTACAATCATTCCTGAGGTTTTAAATGAGCCACTTGCTATTTTTTCTCCTATTTTTTCTTCAGAATAGTAAAAATCTGCAAGTGATGTAATGTCTTCAAGTTTTTCTTTAATCTCATGAGCTAGAGTTATTTTTCCAGCACGACTTATCACTAAATGAGTTTCATAACCAAATTTGCAGCGCGTGACGCTGGAATCTATATTTCTTTTTCTCTGGATCCCAGTGTCAGCTACTCGTATGACAGGGATAAGAGATCTATTAATATTTCTTAACGCCTCTAAAATACGTACACCGTAAATAGAACCAGATGCTCCACTTATTCCAATTACAATTCTGCTATTCACTTAACTCTTCTTCGTAGCTCATTCCCAATGCACGTTTATAGGTATCAAGCAATATTTCCTGTTCCTCTCTGTCATCATCATCCATCTTCCTCAGCCTAATAATTTGTTTCATCACTTTTATATCCCAACCTTCATCTGCGGCTTTTGCATATACATCACGAATGTGATCTTGTACATCCCTCTTTTCTTGTTCAAGTTTTTCGATTCTCTCTATGTAACCCTTCAACTCTTCAGCCGTTATTTTTACTGTATCTTCCATGAAACTCCACTAATTAATTGCTGCTACTAGTATTACCAGTTTTTACTTGCACTTCAACAACAGCAATAATATTTTTATCTTTTTTTAAAATCTTAAAGCGAAAACCATACATAGAAAACTCCTCGCCTTCGTCAGGAATGCGCTCTATTTTATTCACAATCATACCTGCTAGAGTTGTAGCTTCTTCACTAGGGAGATTCCAGTGTAACTGCCTGTTAATATCTCTAATCGTGGATTCTCCTTCTATACAATACACATTGTCAGACATCTTCTTTATAAAATTCTCCGTAATCAAATCATGCTCATCGGAAATTTCTCCAACTATTTCTTCTAATATATCCCCAAGAGTTACAATTCCTTGCAATGCTCCATATTCATCAACAACAAGTGCAAAGTGTTTCCTATTCTTACGGAAATTGTGAAGTTGTACACTAAGCGGCGTACTTTCTGGTATGAACCAAGGCTTTGACATAACTTGGGTAATGTCAACTTCTTCCGCTTTATTATTCTTTTCACGCAGAGCATTTATTAGACCCTTCACGTGAATTACACCGATAATATCATCTGGTTCTTTTTGCCATAAAGGTATCCTACTATGACTGCTAGTTAAAATTTCCCTTATTAACTCTTCTTTACTTCGATTTATATCAAGAGAAAATAAATTTCTTCTATGGGTCATAATTTGCGATATCTCTGTCTCAGCCAAATCAAGTATGCTGCTTAGCATATCTAAATCCTGTTGTAACATAGTTCCTTCACTGCGGTGAAAAGTAATCATATTACGCATTGCATCCGCTGCAGATATTACTTCCTTATCTTTATGCAGCCCACATAATTTCAGGATGAGGTTAACAATAAATTGAATACCTAGCGTCAATGGAGAAAAAATCTTTACAAAAAACAATACAAAATAAGCAGAAAATGATGCAAATTTTTCAGGATTTTGAATAGCATAAGTTTTTGGTAGAACTTCGCAGAACAATAAAATACAAAATGTTATTATAATTGTTGATAGGAGAATGCCCTCATTTCCAAAAAGATTGATAAATATTGCTGTAAATAAAGCAGAGCAAGTAATATTAATAATTGTATTGCCGAGCAATACCGTTCCTATTGTTAATTCTTTCCTATTTAATAAGCGGTCTATTATCCTGGCTTTTTTGTTACCGTCTAATTTTAGCTTATTAACTCGAGAACGGCTAATTGAGGTTAAGCCTATTTCTGCTCCTGAAAACAAAAACGATAAAATTAACAAAATAAAAATTGCTGATAATACTAAGACCAATAACCAATCCATTAAAGTACGATGTTATTGTGATAAAAAACAAAATTAATTTTACATGTTATGGAAGGCATTTGCAAGCCTGAACTTATATTGCCGAATTTTATATATCTTTAATCTTAAAAAATAAATCATAAAGCATATTACACGCCGCATTCACATGCTCATCCTCAATGATAAGTGGTGGGGTTATCCTTACTACTTTGTTGTTTGAAACCCTAGTTATTATTAAACCTTTATCAAGAGATCGACTAATAACTTTATCAGCTACAGGAGTTGCTAGTTCTATTCCCATTAGTAACCCTTCTCCACGAACTTCTGAAATCATCTCAGGAAATTCTTTAGCCAAAGGCAACAGCTTTTCTTTTAAATATTTACTAATTCTTTTAACATGATCAAAAAAGCCTTCTTTTAGCATTATATCGAGTACCGCATTACCAACAGTCATGGCAAGTGGATTGCCACCATAGGTTGATCCATGAGTTCCTGGAGTGATTGCTTCTGCTATGTAATCTTTTACTAAACATGCAGCTAGAGGAAAACCGTTACCCATAGCTTTTGCACAGGTTAGCATATCAGGTTCAATGCCGACATTTTGATAATAAAATAAAGAACCGATGCGTCCATATCCGCATTGCACTTCATCAAAGCACAAAATTATCCCTTGAGCTTTTGTTATTTTCCTTACTTTTTGAAGATATTCTACGTCTAGTGGATATACCCCACCTTCGCTTTGTATGGGCTCTAGAAACACAGCAGCTGTTTCATTATTGATTTTTTCTTCTAATGCTTTAATGTCATTTCTTGGCACTTTATCAAAACCAGAAAGAAGCGGAGCAAAACCTTCGCGTGATTTTTCACTGCCTCCAGCAGAAATTGCAGCAATACTGCGGCCATGAAAGCCTCCTTCAATTGTAATAATACGATTACGTTTTGCTTGCCCTTTTGAATAAAAGTAACGACGAATAAACTTGATTGCAGCTTCTGTTGCTTCAAGCCCACTTGAGCAGAAAAAAACTTTATCTGCAAAAGTAAGGGTTGTTAAACGTTCAGCAAGCCTTTCTTGCTCGGGAATAGTGAAAATGTTAGAGCAGTGCCATAGTGAGCTCAATTGCTCTTTCAGTTTGTCTGTAATATATGGATGACAATGCCCTAAAGAAGTTGTAGAAATACCTGCAGCAAAATCTAAATATTTTTTACCATCTTTATCAAAAAGATATGCCACTTCTCCCCTGACTATAGGAATGTCAAGTCTATTATATGCATTAACAACATGATCCATTTTATAAGTATTGTGGTATTATCTGTATTATACCTGAAATGAATCCATTAACACAAAGCTTTTCCTTTAACCTGTTATGCTACCTCAACTAAAAATTTGGCTAATGCAAACCCTCTCTGTCATTACGAACGTTGTAGTTTGGGCCACCAGTGGGCAGTGCCCAGACTACTTGGATCCAGGAAACTTACCAAGTAAATGTACAATAAGAACTAGATTCCAGACTGGAATGACACCCTACTTAACCGTCATACCGCGATTCATTCGCGGTATCTCATCCGCTAACACGCAACAGACCGTCATACCGCGATTCATTCGCGGTATCTCTTAGCCGCTAACAAGAGATCCCGCTGCGGGATGACGAATTGCTTAACCGTCATTCCACCGCGAGCCGTCATACCGCAATTCATTCGCGGTATCTCTTAGCCGCTAACAAGTAGCAGGATGACGGTTGTCGTTTAGCTACAAACATTAAGAAATTTACCAAACAAAAAAAAGGCAAAAGAAGCCCCGAGTAGCGAGTTTTGACTCTATATTACTGTAAGTGGCGCTGTAATAATGTGCTAACGCTTAAAATAAGCGCGATTTGGCTGAATGTAGAAAAAATAAAAAAGACATGCAGCCGCTATAATTTTATGTAATCCGCCAATAAATACTCTGAGTTTTTTACTGAATTTTGTCATTGAGCCTGCAGGTCAAGAACAAGTTTTGAGTCACAAATACCCTTATTATCATAATAAGGGGGCTGGCGGAGTTTGTCAAGCAAGTTTTTTTGTTTCTACTGAATGACAGTTGTGACTTGGGGAGTAGTGCAAGAAGTCTATTTCCACAAAAATGCTTCAATTTATCTTAACATTTTGTCAACTATCTTTATAGGAATGACAATTTAAAAGGGCATTTTTACATATTCCATATGGCTGCCAGTTGCACTCCTCACATGCGTAATTAAATTCCTTTAAAGACATTTTCTCTCTAATCTTTTTTACCGCTTCATTCCAAGTTAAAGTCTCGCCAATTTTTATTCCTAAAATTCCCATATGCCTTCTATCTAGCTCTAAAACTTTAGCTTGTGAGGTGCATTTACCTTGTTTAGTCTGATTTGGACAAGCACTACAGATACTATCAAGGTTGCCTACTACTTCGATTTGAGTGTTAGGATCACTAATTACTTTGCTTGCTATCTTTTTATAATTTTCTACAAAACCCTGAGAATAACCATATCCCCGAAACGCGAGGGTGCACATGAAATGATGAGGGCGGAATTTTATCATTTTTTCAAATATTGCAAAGCTGCTACAAGTAGAAAAATTTTTACCAAACCAGGAAGGATAAATGGTAAAACACCCACCATTATTGCTTGTTCCAGACCCAAGTAAACAGCAAGCCAACTAACACCACAAATAAAGATTACAACTGTACCAGCCAGACAACTTAAAGAATTACACACAAATGATTTATATTTAGAGTTCAGTAATTCATTTACTTTGCTCATTACCATAACAGCAGCTAAACAACCAATTAAATATCCACCTGTCGGTCCGAGAAAAATGTGATAACCACCAGAAAAATTCGCAAAAACAGGAAATCCTTCTGCACCAAGTGATAGATATGTAAGCACAGAATAGAATGCTGTTCTGTGGTTAAATTTAAGCCCAATAAGCATTACTCCTAAAGTTTGCAATGTGATAGGCACAGGCTGCAATGGTACGCTTATTTGAGCCATCAAGAATAAAAGTAAAACGCAAGACAATATTTCAGCCAGTGTTGATCTGCTGCTAGATTGTGTTATAAACATACCTTCCCAATAAAAATAACTTATTAAATATAATATATGTGTATAAGAGGTTTTGCAATTTAAATTTTGCTCATATTGTGCTACAATGAATTATTTATGCACTATTAAATTAAAAATGATGAGTAAACAAGATCTATTATTGTTGATGAAAGCAAGACACAGCGGACGTTCATACGATACTACAAGAGCAATATCTCAGGAAGACATGGATATTTTAATGGAAGCTGTAAGGCTGACTCCCTCATGTTTTGGTGATGAACCTTGGAGATATGTGATATGCAACAAACAGAACAATCAAAGCGCATGGAAAAAGCTGCTAAATTGTCTTGATGAATCTAATCAAAAATGGGCAAAAGATGCACAAGTGTTAATTATATCTTTAGGTGCTAAAAACTTCCGTAAACAAGGTAAAGGAGAAAATCTTTGGGCTAGTCATGATACTGGTGCAGCAAATTATGCTCTTATGCTACAGGCTGCATCTGTGAATTTAATAGCTCATCAAATGGGTGGATTTGATAGAGATAAAATAGTAGAAAGATTCAACATATCCGATGATTTTAATGTAATGTCAGTGATAGCGGTTGGTTACGAAGAAGAGGGCGCCGAAATAAGTAAGAAAAAAAGAAGACCAATAGAAAAAATATTTTTTTATGATGAGTGGCCAAGGTCCTAAAAATTTTATCAAGATGCACGGTACTGGCAATAATTTTGTTATCATAGACTCACGTTCAACAAACAATTTAGACTGGAACTATAGACAAATTGCTGATCAAAGCAGTTGTGATCAAGTGATAATTATAACAATGTCTAATGCTGCAAACTGCTTTATACATATCTATAATGCTGATGGTAGTCGAGCTGAAATGTGCGGAAACGCAGCACGCTGTGTTGGATATTTGATAATGTCAGAAAAAGGTACTGAGCATATCACTATTGAGCTGGTAAACAAACGCATTTTAGAGTGTTTTAAAGTTGGTGATAAATCCATAAAGGTTAACATGGGTAAACCTTTGCTAAATTGGCATGAAATTCCCTTGTCTACTGAGTGTGACACTCTTCACTTACCTATAGAGCTTGAAATGCTAAAAGATCCTGTTGCAGTAAATATTGGTAACCCTCATATAGTTTTTTTTGTTGATAACATAAGTGAAATACCATTGCGAAATTTAGGACCAAAGCTAGAAAATCACGTACTATTTCCTCAGAAAATTAATATTAGTATTGCACAAGTTGAAAAGTCTGGAGAAATAGCTTTAAGAGTTTGGGAAAGAGGTACAGGCATTACTGCATCATGCGGTAGTGCAGCCTGTGCAGCACTTGTTGCATCCACACTACGTGGATATCTGACTGCCCAACAGACTTCAGTAGATTTACCAGGAGGTAGGTTATTAATCGAATGGGCAAATAACGTATTCATGACTGGTGATATAGGATTTTTGTGATAATTGTTTTTACAATGCAAAACTACTTGACAAACTCCGCCAGCCCCCTTATTATAATGTTAAGGGTATTTATGACTCAAAACTTGTTTTTGACCTGCAGGCTCAATGACAAAATTCAGTAAAAAACTCAGGGTATTTATTGGCGGATTACATAAAATTATAGCGGCTGCATGTCTTTTTTATTTTTTCTATATTCAGCCAAATCGCGCTTAAACTAAGCGTCAGCACATTATTACAGCGCCACTTACAGTAATATAGAGTCAAAACTCGCACCACGGGGCTTCTTTTGCCTTTTTTTTCGTTTGGTAAATTTCTTAAACATTTATAGCTAAACGACAACCGTCATTCCGTTACGTGTTAGCGGGATCTCTTGTTAGCGGATGAGATACCGTGAATAAATCACGGTATGACGTAGGATTGCCTTCATCCCGCAGCGGGATCTCTTGTTAGCGCCGCGGCGGAATGACGGTTCGCGGTGGCATGAAGGTTAAGCAATTCGTCATCCCGCTACGTGTTAGCGGCTAAGAGATACCGCGGCGGAATGACGGTTCGCGGCAGTATGACGGTTAAGTAGGGTGCCATCCCAGTCTGGGATCCAGAAAAATTGATTATGTACTATACAACATTTTCGATCAAAAGCTGGATTCCAGACTGGAATGACATCATAGGGGGTACTTACATGACATCATTCTTTTTCCTGGATCCAAGTAGTCAAGCTACTCGGATGACACCCTACTGGTGGGAATTGCTCCTCAAATCACAACGTTCGTACAGTTGCGTTTTAGGTTAGGAACTGATGCATTACTTCCAAAACTTTTTTACCAATCACCGCAGGAGTCTCTGCAATTGCAATTCCAGCGCTCTGCATAATTTCTAGTTTTGCACCAGCACTTCCACCACTGGAAGAGATGATTGCTCCAGCGTGTCCCATACGTCTTCCTGGAGGTGCTGTTTGACCTGCTACAAAACCAACGATTGGCTTTTTAGTTTTTTCTGTTTTCACAAAATGTGATACATCTTCTTCTTCGTTTCCACCTATTTCACCAATAACTACAATACCATGAGTATCGTCATCTTTTAAAAAGAGCTCCATACAGTCGACAAATGTCATACCATGAACTGGATCCCCCCCAATTCCGATACACGTGGATTGACCAAGACCAACAGCGGTTGTTTGTGCTACTGCCTCGTAAGTTAAAGTTCCGGAGCGAGACATAATTCCTATGTGTCCACGCTTATGGATATGGCCAGGCATAATTCCTATTTTGCACTCTTCAGGCGTAATAATTCCCGGGCAGTTGGGACCAACCAATCGACTTTTTGAGTCAACAAGCGCGCGCTTAACTTTCACCATATCAAGTATAGGAATGCCCTCTGTAATACAAACTATCAATTCTATTTTTGCATCTATTGCTTCAAGTATTGCAGCAGCAGCAAATTTAGCAGGTACATATATTACCGTAGCATTCGCATCAGTTTTTTCTCTAGCTTCTGCTACAGTATTAAAAACCGGTAAATTAAGGTGAGTGCTATCACCCTTTCCAGGAGTTACACCGCCAACCATTTTCGTCCCGTAGTCAATAGCTTGCTCTGAATGAAACGTACCTTGTGCACCAGTAAAACCCTGGCATATTAATCTTGTATCTTTATTTACTAAAACGGACATGCTTTACTTTACCTCTTTTACTATCTTTTGCGCAGCTTCATCTAGCTCATCTGCAACAATAATATTTAATCCCGACTCTTCTAAAATTTTTTTTCCTTCTTCAAAATTAGTACCTGATAATCTAACCACTAGAGGAACTTTAATGCTCATTTCTTTTGCAGCCGCAACAATTCCACTTGCAATAATATCGCAACGCATTATACCACCAAATATGTTAACCAAAATTCCTCTTACGTTGCTATCAGACAATATGATTTTAAATGCTTCAGTTACAGTTTCTTTACTCGCTCCACCACCAACATCCAAAAAGTTAGCAGGCTCTGCTCCGTAGTATTTTATTATATCCATTGTTGCCATAGCAAGACCTGCACCATTTACCATGCAACCAATACTGCCATCCATTTTGATGTAACTGAGCCCATACTTTGAAGCCTCTATCTCTTCTTTCACTTCTTCATCATAATCACGAAGTTCCATAATTTCTGGGTGACGATATAAAGCATTGTCATCGAAATTAATTTTCGCATCGAGCGCAATAAAATCTCCAGAATTTGTTTCAACCAGTGGATTAATTTCAATTTGGCTCGCGTCAGTTGCAATAAACGCATCATATATATTTTTTGCAACATTTGTTATTTTTTCTATTTGTTCTGGACTCAAATTAAAACTGCTGCTTAATTTGCTGCTATCAAAACTTGTAGCAGAATCAATATCAAATTTCACAATTTTTGCAGGAGAATTTTTCGCCACTTCTTCGATGTCCATTCCACCTTCTGAGGAAAATATGAATATTGGCCTACTGAGCTTCGGGTCGATTACCAGGCTTAAGTAATACTCTTTCTTAATGCTTGAGCCTTCTTCAACATATACTTTTCTTACTTGCTGCCCGCTTGGCCCTGTTTGATGAGTAACTAAAGTCATACCAATCATGTCTTTTACAAACTGTTGAGCTTCTTCAGCTGACTTTGCTAGCTTTACGCCACCGGCCTTACCCCTACCACCTGCATGAATTTGAGCTTTAACCACAAACATGTCAGATTTTAATTGGCTTACTTGAGTCTTTACTCCTTCTGCAGATATAGTGACAAAACCTTTTGGCACCGGAACATTAAATTTATGCAAAATCTCTTTTGCTTGATATTCGTGAATATTCATAAAACAACCAATGATAAACTATTAAAAAATTACCAACCGTAACGCTGCCTTCTGCATTCTTGCTGGTGCCTCTTTTTTCTCGCTTCAGCTTTCTTTTTAGCTGTTTTTTCTGATTTTTTTTCATGATATTGTTTTTTCATTTTCAACCCTCTTCCTTCCTTTTGAATTGTTTTTTTCAATACTGGAAGAGCTCTGTCTACATCACCATAATGGACTGATACTTCAATCAAACTCTATACCTCCTTCGGTAATCATTTCAAAATTTATTTATAAATTAGAAAATTAACATTGTCAATTATTTTATAAACTTGAGCATTAAACTGCAATATGAACGAAATGCCTTTAAAAGCTCTAACTGTTAAAAGCGTTAAAACTTCTGCTAACATCGGGGCGGAGAGATTTGAACTCCCGACCCTTTGGTCCCAAACCAAATGCGCTACCAGGCTGCGCTACGCCCCGACTTCTTTACTCAGGTTATCAATAATTCAGGTAAAATGCAAGATTCATTTGTTTATTTTAGAAAAAACATAATATGAGATTTAATATTATTTTAGAATATGTTTTTTATTAACTCCTCTTTAGTAGCAAACTGCTTCGCAGGTAGAGTTTGTACAGTTAGCGCGTGCAACACTGAATCAGATTTTTCTATGGCCCAAACCTTAACCATATTTAAAAATCTAGCTACACCAACTGGTGAGAGTTAGTGCAGCAACCACAGCAGTATCGACCCTTAAAATTCTTTTTCCTAGACTCAATTTTTGGCAAAACTTATCGGCAAGATCAAGTTCATAAGATGAAAAACCACCTTCAGGACCAACAATAATAGCAACATTTTTCTTACCTTTCAGCACTTTATCAGCTTTACCTGTTTCATCACATAAAACAAAATTTTTACTCTGGGAATCAGGTAACTCACAAAAGTTAATAGGAGGCAAAATCTCTGGTATACTCATCCTACCAGATTGTTCCGCAGCTTCGATTGCCTGTAATTTTGCTCTACTTAGGTTAATGTTTTTTACTACTGTACGTTCCGTTGAAATAAATTGAATGCAGGTTACTCCCATTTCAGTTGCCTGTCTTACTATGTTGCCTAAAGCACCACTTTTTACCATGGCACAATATAAGTATAAATTTTCCTCATATTGCTGTTGTTTAGTACATTCTTTGAGTGTAATTTTTGTTAATTTACGCGATATATTAACTACTTCTCCTAACCATTCTCCATCCTTTCCATTAAAAAGAGAGAGATTATCATACTTCTTAAGCCGCATTACATTGCAAATATAGTGACTTTGTTGTGGATTAAGTGCTAAACTCACGCCTTGTGATAAAGCTTCTTCAAAATAAAGCCTAATTTTTCCCATTCAAAACTTTAATTATATTCTACTTGAGTGACTCTTACGGGATTTGAACCCGTGTTACCACCGTGAAAGGGTGGTGTCCTAACCACTAGACGAAAGAGTCAATGCGAATTAACTCAAGTTATATTGATTATGCACATAAAGTCAATTCAATTGTTTTATGACACAAGCAGTTTTTGTGAAATCCCAATTTGTGATATAAGAGTGATCTATAACCACTTAACAAGTGGTGGCATTGACATCATAATTGCATCTGGATTGCCGTCAGTCATTAAACCAAACCTTGTGCCACGATCGTATAACAGATTGAATTCTACATATCTGCCACGTTTTATTAATTGATTTTCTCGTTGTTCTTTTGTCCAAGATTTTTGTATATGTTTACGTATGATGTGCAAATAAATTTCCAAAAAGGCTTCACCTACTGCCTTTGTGAACTCAAAATCATTTCTCCAATTGCCAGAACTCAGATTATCATAGAAAATACCACCAATGCCACGCGGCTCTTTTCTATGTGGTAAGAAAAAATAGTTGTCACATTGCTCTTTAAATTTTGGATAATATCCGGTGTCAAATCTATCACATGTCATTTTGATTGATTCATGAATATACTTGCAATCTTCTTCATTTTTATATACCGGCGTAAAATCCATCCCTCCACCAAACCATTGTTTTGAAGTATATATCAGCCTTGTGTTCATATGTGCTGCAGGGATAAGGGGCGATTGCATATGAGACACCAAAGATATACCGCTTGCCCAAAACTCTCCGTTACTTTCACTTGCACCAGGAATTTCATTAATGGCTGAATCTGCAAATTTTCCGTGTACTTTTGAAACGTTTACTCCAACTTTTTCAAAAACATTGCCAAAAATAATTGTAGATTCACCACCTCCACCACCTGGGCGATCCCACTTTCTTTTTTCGATCTTTGGCTCTGCGGATGATTGTTTTTCAATTAATAAGAAAGATTCTATAATCTTATCTCTTAGTGCACAGAACCACTCAAATGCTTGTGTTCTTTGTTTTTCCATAATATCCTCTCGCTAGATTATTAACATTGTTATATCTGATATTTAAGGAACTTAACTAGATTTGGATGATAATTATCTATCAAAGACGTTAATAAATCTATAATAATTAAATCAATATAATAAAACATTTTCGTATGTGCAACGATGCCAAGTAACAATAATGAGTAAAAGATACATAGATAACAAAAAAGAGAACAGGGTTGACTTCATACTAAGAAATTATGGAATGTCAATTGTTGTGATGGCAGTTATTATGCTCTTACCTCCAGTAGCAATATCGATACTCTACTTTTTTGATATATATAGTCAGCATATTAATATAGAGATTAATTTATTAGTTAGTATTCTAACAACTCTCTTTATGATATATAATGTAAAACGCTACAGACACCTACTTAATACCATAGAATTTCAAAATGCAATATTTGCAAATGCACTAAATCATAATACAGAATTTTGCCTTATTTTACATAGAGATAAGGGTATTATTTATGCTGATGCAAGGTTCTATGAAAGGTTTAAAGATCATATAGATGATGACATTACTTTAGGCAAGATTTTTGAAATAGGAGATGTTTCAGAAGAAGACAAAAAAGTACTCTATCATGCACTAAAAAATAACTCTTCTGTACAGATATGCATTTCCTTAAACAAGAAGAATAGAGTATCTAACTTTCTTTTGCTCTTTGAGCCGATACCAGATAATCCTCAAATTGCTATAAATAGTAATAAGATTTTAAATTTATTATTAGTGCCAATAGCAAGGCCAGATGGGTATTTTGTGTTAAAAGCAACACAGATAAACAAGGAGCAGATATATGAAGAGTTAATAGAAAAACACAGTATAGGAACTTACATTGCAAATGCCAAAGGGGTGATTTTATCTGTAAATAAAAGATTTTTAGACATATTTGAACTGAAAAAACTGGAAAAAGGTAGCTCAATCAGTGATTTTATATCTCAATCTAAATATAACAATACAACAACCGATAATGAAATTTTGTTTTTTACTATAAGTGGTACTCCATTCAAGGCTTATATGAGCACTGCTATATTTTGTGATAAATACAACCATAGCTATATATATGGCTTTATAACACCAACCGAATCAAATATTGTTGATTATCAATTACATCCTTATTTTGCAAATTCATCGATTGCTATTGCACAATGTGACATAAACGGCAACTTTGTAAAGAAAAATACGGCACTAATAAAGCTTGCAGGGTCAGATAATAATTCAATCTTTACATTGATATTAGATAGTTATCATGTGAAAATACGTGAATATTTTTCGAGTAATAGAATAAATAATGCGTCCTTTGATGTACAGCTCAACGGCGATAATAACATAAAAATATATTTCAATAAATTTCTTCATAATAAAATGATCTTCATACTTTGTTATTTTATTGACAATACTGAACACAAAAACCTAGAGATAAAGCTTGAGCATTATCAAAAGATGCAAGCTATAGGGCAGTTAGCAGGTGGTATTGCGCATGATTTCAACAATATATTGACTGGGATAATAGGATTTTGCGATTTGCTTTTACTCCAACATTCAGCTGGTGATCCATCTTTTGGAGATATAATACAGATACAGCAAAATGCAAAGCGTGGATCAAATTTAGTAAGACAATTGCTTGCTTTTTCAAGAAGACAGACCTTGCAGCCAAAAATTATTGATGTAAATAGTACTATAGCTAATCTTTATGAAATGATAAAAAGATTAATAGGTGAAAATATAAAGTTTAATATTTATTATGGTAGAGACTTGGGTGCTGTTAGGGCTGATCAAGGGCAATTAGAGCAAGTTATACTTAACTTAGCAGTCAATGCTAGTGCTGCTATGGAAAAGGGCGGAGAATTAACTATACGAACCTTTAATCAAAAGATTGACTCATTAAATTCTACATCCCAGGACATGTTTTCTCCAGACAAGGAAACGATCGAACATGGAAATTATGTTGTAATTGAAGTAATTGATACTGGATGTGGAATGACAAGTGATACAATTGAAAAGGCATTTGACCCATTTTTTTCTACCAAAGATATTACCTCTGGTACAGGTCTTGGCCTTTCTACTGTATATGGCATTATTAAACAAACTGAAGGATACATCTATGTTGCTAGCAAAGTAAATCATGGAACTAAATTTAGTATATTTTTGCCCATGGTTTACATATCAGATGAAAATCTGATAGAGGAAGATAGTGAAGAAATAGAAAGACCGGTAGTAAGTGAAATTAAAGGTAATGGTATAATTTTATTGATTGAAGATGAAAATTCAGTAAAGGAATTCATTGCTAAAGCACTCAAAAGAAAAGGATTTGATGTAATAGAAGCGAGCATAGGCAGCGAGGCGCTAGAAATAATCAGTAAAAAAAATCAACATATAGATCTGATAATCACTGATGTAATCATGCCAGAGGTGAGCGGCCCAGAAATAGTTAAAGAAGCATTGATCCATAGGCCAAATATCAACGTTATTTTTATTTCTGGGTATGCAGAAGATGCTTTTTTAAAGAGTGATGACATCAATATAGAAGATTTTCACTTTTTGCCAAAACCATTCACTCTGAATGAGTTAGGAAACAAGGTTCAAAGTGTGTTACACAAAGCAAAAAAGACAGTCTAATTTTAGTGTGATTAGCAACAAAAAAATTTTCTAATGCAAAAGTTTCTTGCATATATACAATAGAATTATTTTATACATAAGATAAAAGGCGTGAGCAAGATTATTGCAATAGTAAATCAAAAGGGTGGAGTTGGCAAAACCACAACCAGTATAAATTTATCGACAGCCTTTGCTGCTGTGGGAAAAAGCACTTTATTGGTAGATCTTGATCCTCAAGGAAATGCTAGCACCGGACTCGGGATTTCTTATCGTAGTAGGGAAGAAAAAAATATATACAAAATACTACTGAGCAGCGAAAATGAATTGATAGAATCGGCAATTTTCAATATAAAGGAAATTCCAAATTTATCACTAATTTCGTCAGTAGTTGATTTATCAGCTGCAGAAATTGAATTATCACAACTTGAGCGAGGAAAATTTGTGCTAAAAAGCGCATTAGAGAAGATACGCGATAATTATGAATATATAATCATCGATTGCCCTCCATCTCTTGGGCTTCTAACCATAAATGCTTTGACTGCTGCTAATTCTATTATTGTTCCTCTTCAGTGTGAATTTTTTGCTCTGGAAGGATTAAGCCATTTAGTTAAAACTGTAGAACTGATAAAAAGGAATAACCTAAACCCTTTTTTGGCAATAGAAGGGATCGTGTTAACAATGTATGACAGGCGCAACAAACTCAGTGAACAGATTAAAAACGATATTTGCCAGTATTTAAATGATAAAGTATACAAAACTATCATCCCATTGTATGAGACTGTTATTCCACGTAACGTACGGTTATCAGAAGCGCCTTCTCATGGAAAACCTGCTATTGTGTATGATCTTAAGTGTCCTGGTGCACAAGCATATATAAGTTTGGCAAGGGAAATTTTGAAAAAGCACGCGAGCAGTTGTAAGGAGAAGAAGCTAGTGAGTGAGGGCGTGGTATGAAGGATGATAGACGCCTCGGCAGAGGTCTTGCTGGTCTCATAGGCGATAATTATGATAATAAAGAAGATCGACAAGAGTATTTGCCTATTTCATTACTGCACCCAAGCAAATTTCAACCGAGGAAACATTTTGACGAGGAGTCATTAAGAGAACTTGCAAATTCGATAAAGAAAAGTGGCATGATACAGCCTATCGTGGTACGCAAAGATTCAAATGATGATGGTTACGAAATAATAGCTGGGGAACGTCGTTGGCGAGCAAGCAAGATTGCAAATCTTGATAGTGCACCCGTTATCATAAAAGATCTGAGCGACAAGGAATGCTTGGAAGTATCCATTATTGAAAACATACAAAGGCAAGATATTAATCCAATAGAAGAGGGTGAAGCATATAAGCGACTGATAGATGAATTTTCCTATACACATGAAGAATTAGCTTCAACTATAGGCAAAAGCCGCAGTCACATAACCAATATGATTCGGATGTTGTCACTTTCCTGTAGGGTGAAAACAATGATCAACGAAAAAAAGCTATCTATGGGCCATGCAAGAGCGTTGATTAATGTTGAAAATGCGGAAAGTATTGCAGAAAGAATAGTTTTTCAGGCCTTAAGTGTTAGACAAACTGAAAAATTGATAAAAGACTTACAACAAAATAATGATCAAAAAGAGCATAAGTGTGCTAAAAATCAAGATATGGCAGCACTAGAAGGTGCTATATCTTCTCAACTTGGTTTAAAGGTCAAAATTAATGACAGTAATTCTAAGGGTAAAGTTATGATACGGTATAATAATCCAAATGAATTGAATTTAATATTAAAAATTTTAAATAGGAAACTTGAGTGCTAGTAGAGCAAAAAGATAATATAAAATACAACTGTTGGTGTCACCCAAGTAGCATGGAGAGACAAAAATCACTTGACAAACTCCGCCAGCCCCCTTATTGTAGTATTAAGGGTATTTATGACTCAAAACTTGTTTTTGACCTGCAGGCTCAATGATAAAATTCAGTAAAAAACTCAGAGTATTTATTGGCGGATTACATAAAATTATAGCGGCTGCATGTCTTTTTTATTTTTTCTACGTTCAGCCAAATCGCGCTTATTTTAAGCGTTAGCACATTATTACAGCGCCACTTACAGTAATATAGGGTCAAAACTCGCACCACGGGGCTTCTTTTGCCTTTTTTTTCGTTTGGTAAATTTCTTAATATTTGTAGCTAAACGACAACCGTCGTTCCGCTATGTATTAGCGGATGAGATACCGTGACGGTATGACGTAGGATTGCCGTCACCCCGCTACGTGTTAGCGGGATCTATGCTAAGAGATACCGCGGCGGAATGACGGTTCGTGGCGGTATGAAGGTTAAGCAATTCGTCATCCCGCTACGTGTTAGCGGGATCTAGAGATACCGCGAATGAATCGCGGTATGACGGTTCGTGACGGTATAACGGTTCGCGGTGGTATGACGGTCTGCGGCGGAATGACGGTTCGTGGCGGTATGAAGGTTGAGCAATTCGTCATTCCGCTATGTGTTAGCGGCTAAGAGATACCGTGGCGGTATGAAGGTTGAGCAATTCGTCATCCCGCTGCGTGTTAGCGGGATCTAGAGATACCACGGCGATATGACGTAGAGCTCGCGTTAGCTATACTTTTATACTCACCAAATAAGTTTGCTTGCTTACAAGCAAACTTTCCTGGATTCCAGTGTCAAGCACTGGAATGACATTGTGGGGTGTTATCCAAGTAGCGTGACTACTTGGATCTAGCACTTACATTACCAAACCATAGAAATTGGAGTACTGTCATCTGTTAGAATATCAAAGTACGGTTGTGACATTACTCCTCTTACGGCGCCTTGAAATCCTTTATCATTTGCGTCAGCCTCGATTGTAGCAGCTTGTGTGAAATCAGGATTCTTCATAAGTTCAGTAGCTACTTCTTGAGGCGTTGGTTTCAACCCTTTTTCGGCTAAGAAAACCTTTGCTGTTTGGTTATTGGTACCATCATACGGTGCTGTTTCTTTACTACCAAGAAATTCTCCTAACTTTTCTACTAGAACTAATTTGTTGCCATTTTTAGCAGGAAGTATAGCTTCCGCGAAAGCTTTTTGGTTTGATGCATCTGTAAGGTTGGAAGCATTGATTTTAACAACTACGTTATCTCCTGTGAGCTTGCCTAACATAGCATTTACACCAGCTTCAGTTGCATTGTCACCAAGAACGTTAACTTTATTATTTAAATCAGTTTTCTTAGCAAAAGTAGCACCTATTTTTGTTTCAGAAATTTTATCATTGCCATCTTTAGCATCGAATATAGCTTCAACAACGTCTTTTTCTGCAGCTTTTGTTTTAAGATCTGCAGTTTTAACGAATGCAGTATTAGCATCTGTTTTAGTATAAACATCTGTAGTATTAGCTTTATTATCTAGAGCAGATGTATCTGCTTTCTTTCCTAGCTCAGTATCGACGTAATTCTTGTCAGCTTTGTTAGTTAGAGCGGCTGTGTCAGCTTTCTTTTTCAACTCATCATCCACACCTTTTTTAGTGTAAACACCATTAACACCAGCACCTGCTGTGAGCTTTGGTACTAGAGCAGTTATAAATGTATCATCGTTTATAAGATCTTGTACTTTTCTACCATTCAAATCATCATTCAACGCCATATCACACTCTCCATTAATTATAAAAACCATAGAGTGCATAAAAATAATATAATTTCTATAAATGCTAGATTTTGCATAAGACTTCCCTGAAACTTGTTGTTTCAGAATTCTCCTCTTGTAATCCAAGTGTGTAGCAGATGATGTCATGCAAGTAGCTGACACTGGTTTGATCGAAAATGTTGTATAGTGCACAATCAATTTTTCTGGATCCCAGACTGGGATGACACCGAAGGGGCTACTCGCATCTGTCATTCCAGCGCGTGACGCTGGTTTCCATCCAAGACGGCAGTGCTTGACACTGGAATGACAAGAAGAGGGCACTGCCCTCCCTGTATGTATTAGATGTAGGCTGAGTTGTGGTCGTGATAAATGTGGTCGCTTGTGTAATCAAACATTTTCACAAAGCCATTCTCTAGATAAAGATTATATTCGTGATGTTGATCTGATAATACAATATTATCTTGCTCCCCTAAATTGAAATGACTTGAATCTGACAGCAATTCGTAATTTGGATTATCTATTTTACTAATGCTGCTTATTACTTTGCCATTACCACTTGATATAGCTAAACTATAACTATCACCATCCTTCATTATCTTGATGGATACCTTATCTTCAGGTAACACTATAAGTTTCTTTGTGCCACTATCGTGGATTACGAATTTGCCTTTTTCAAAATAGTATTTGTCTTCCGGCAAAGCACCAACCTTATATCCTGATTCAGCCAATTTGTGCCAAAACTTTAACACAGATTGCTTTTCTGCTCCTTCTGCTCTATCATACAAGGCTTTCACATCATTATAATCTATCGTTACATTTGCCTTGTGTTTTCCTTCTGAACCTTGATCGTAGCTCTTTTCTATTTTCAAGATTGTATCCTTTAGAACAATCTTTTCTTGCCCTTCATTTTGCTCATGTATTACTGGTTTTTTAAGTGCTTCCAAACCACGCAATGAACCAGTAGGCTGGACTTCCGCCTTCTTTTCACTTATTTGTTCTCTCGAATTGTCAGGCTGCACTTCGTCTTCTTTGTTATCTACTGATTGATGCTCAAATTGAGCATCAACAGAACTATCTTCCGCGCTTGAGTGGGTTTTTACCCAATTAGAAAACTCTTCTCCTTTTTGGATTTTCTCTGCTTCGCTTTGGTAGATTTTTTGCATCATCTCCTTGAAATAAAAACGGCCATTTATAGTTTTCCTATCTTCTGTTGCTGCATAAAGTAAATTATCAATGAAATTTGGATAAGTTTCTTCGATATATGCAATAACTGCTGCACCGGTTTGATAAGGATCGATGGCTCCTTTAACTATTTCCTCTAGAGTATGTTCCTTGTATTCCTCATTAACAAGTTTTGCAAAATCAGCCGGTTTTTCTCCTTCTGTTAAGTGCGTTACGTACTCTGCTAACCCTTCCATTAAAACTTTGCCAAGATCGAGCTTAGAAGTTAAATAGAACGTTAACGCATGGACAAACTCATGCTTAATAACATAATTATAATCGTTATGATCAATTTTTCCATCATGGGTAAAATCACCATTATTCCTAGCGTTTTCAGCATGAGAGTACATATTACTGATATAGTTATTGTCAGAGGATTCTGCTGCACCACAACCTGGTATGTGAACGTCATGACCGCCACTTAAATATTTCTGATAGCTCTCCTTATTTTCAAACAGGAACAGCCTAAAATTAGCAACGTTTCCATGCGTTAGAAGTGGATTGTTATCTTTCTTTATTCCAAAGACTTCATTGAATGTTTTTACAGTTTCTTCTAGTGATTTTAGGAGACCTTCATTGTTGATAACACCATCGTTGTTTTGGTCAGTCAAATCTTCAAAACTTTTGTCCTGAAATAGGTCAATGTTTAGATTAAACTTATTGTCAGCATTGTCATCAGTAACGTTTAGATTTATTCTACCTTGGAATGTTAAACCTGTTTTTTGTTCATAATGCTCACTTGATCTTGTTTCCTCCTGAACTTTTTTTATCCCTCCGAATTCACTTTCTGTTGGAGGTGTTATATCATACTTATTATATATCCCCTTAATTTGATCAATACTCATACTGGTGTGAACAAGTTCTTCAGAGATTTTCTCATATAATACATTATACTCTACATTTGTATATCCCTTATTTGCCGGATCGCTTAGCCATCCCTTGAGATTTCACTCTGGATTATCTCTTAGCCAAGCTTTAAGCTCCTGATCGTAAGAACTATTTTTCAAATATTCTCTCATACTGTCTTCGCTTGACTTTGATCCATCAAGATTTTCAAGAACCCAGCTTCTTATAGATCCTTCCACCATCTTTTTGTATATAAATTTATAATACGCATCTGAATCCACAACGTAATTTTGGTAATCTTGATGGTTGACTGAATCCGCCCTTATATATGAAGCTTTAATATTAATCTGATCAGCCATATATCCGTGATCATGGGTTTTTACTGAATTTGTTTCGTAATTTACATAACATTTTGTGTCTTCCTTTGGTACAAGAGTAAGTAATTCATCCGTTGTAAACAAAGGAATACCTTTTTCCTTGCAGAAGTCATTTATTTCCTGAGTGGTAAAAGGTTTTTTTATCATCTTCTCAGAAATTTCATAATATAGTGAATTAAATTGCTCCACTGAAACATCCCCATGAGCTTGTTTTTCACAAATCAATTTATAAAAAGCATGGTCATTTGTGATCTTTACGTCTTCAACAGATTGATCGTTTGCTCTAACCCTACCTGTTGTTTGTAACTCGTTCTTTATAACTCTAGTTTTACTATTTTGTATTGACATATAATTAGACATTTTACCCTCCATTTCGTATTTAATTTTCAAATATATGTTTCAATATTAATATGATCTCTACTAAAAAAGTGTGAATTTTCATATTGATATAATCTATATCTTAGTGAAGAAGTATAAGTAATTAATTTAATATGAATAATATAAGATATAGCTTGACCACAAAAAAAATCTAAATTCTAACGTTACATTAGGATAGGGTAAGAATTTAAAAGCAAATTGACTTTCATTCCACCAAAGCACTATACTAAAACCACGATGGGTAATTAGCTCAGTTGGTAGAGCACTTGCTTGACGTGCAAGCGGTCGCTGGTTCGAACCCAGTGTTACCCACGTTTTTGTTCATGAAAAGATTTTATATGACAGCAGTGCATAACGGTAAACACTCAGCAGCGCAGTCCAAGCGCTTAATCTATTCCATAATAATAGTTGCGATAACAATGCTTATGGAAATAGTAGGTGGAATAATTTCACATTCGCTTGCTCTATTATCAGATGCAGGGCATATGCTTACTGACCTCTTTGCCTTAGTTTTAAGCTGGTTAGCACACAAATTTTCAGCTAAGAAATCTGATTTGCAAAGATCATACGGGTATCATCGGTTGCAGATAATTGCAGCATTTGTTAATGGTTTAACTTTATTCTTCATTGCAGTAATCATTATAATTGAGTCAATAAAAAGATTTATTTTTCCGGTAAATGTTGAGTGGAAAGTAATGTTAGTAATTGCTACACTTGGCCTGATCTCTAATATCATAGTCTTTTTTATATTACATAGTAAATGCGAGAGCAATATAAACATAAAAAGTGCTGTACTACACGTTATAGGAGATATTTTAGGTTCTGTAGCTGCTATACTTGCATCCATAATTATCATGTTTACTGGATGGCAAATGGTGGATCCGATTTTATCGGTATTTGTCAGTGTAATCATTTTGAATAGTGGCTACAAAATTCTAAAGAATTCTTGCCACATACTTCTTGAAGGTACACCTGAAGGGATATCTACTGAGGAAATAAAAAGTAAGATCACATCAGAATTACCTGAAGTGATAGATGTGCACCACATACATGCATGGTCACTGTCTGATAATTATTTTATAATTACCATGCATGCCAAAGTAAAGCAAGATGCACAACACACTGATATTTTGTATGAGATAAAAAAAATACTACTAAATAGGTTCGAGATAGCACACTCTACAGTCGAGATCGAATACGATGAGTGTGCGGATAATAAAATACTTAAACATTGACGTTTTAAATTATTATGCTATTACTAGAGTGTAATGATGTCAAAGGTAGGCTATGATAGGTATTTCTCAACTGCAATTTCCTTCAAAAGATTCTAGTAGACTGAAATTCGCTAGTTATTTTGTAAATTTCGTTGCGTTAAGTATTTTAGTTAATCCTGCTAACGCGTTCTTGTCCTTTGCTACTATATTCTTTAGAGCTGAGATAAAAACTTTTTACATTTACAAAGAAATAAAGGCCGCAAAGCGTGAGAAAATAACCAAAAAAGACTATTGGGAGATATTTTTTAAGAATAACATGATAAAGCTAGTATCTTTCTTCTTGTTTTCAGCATTTATAACATATCTCACTTTTACAACTACTTTCTTACTAATTTCATTTCTGGCAACGATACCACTCGCAATGGTGTTAATTCTATTGCAGAGTGAGCTAAGACCAAAAGATTTTAATCCAGTTACGTTATTTAAGGCTTCTATAAGTTTTTTCTTAGAAGGCGTAAAAGAAAATGTACGAGCTAGCGTTAATAAGCTCGATAATGCTTATGAACATTTACTCCCTCACCAATTAAATGATGATATCGTTAAAAATATTGATAAATTAAAAGATAAGTATTGCGAACAAGTACCTGAAGACGTAATCAAAAACGATGAATATATTCAATTCATTAGATATATAGATGGTTCATATGAGTTTAGTGATAAAGATAAAGGAAGAGTAATCGAGTTTTTAGGGGATTTTTGCAAAGATGATCAAAAGCATAGCTCTGGTTTCACAGGTGGACAGATTTTACTTTTAGTTCTGAAAGCCTGCAATGATGGAGATAGAGAAGCTGCAAAAAATAAAAAAGACGCGTTAATTACAAACTTGCTTGATAGCCAAACTTTCTCTAGAAAAGAGCGTATTCCTAACACCTGCTTTACCGGTATTGTTTATAGGATGTTAAGTACATTAGAAGGTATTCATCCTGATCCGGAAATTAGATTTATTCCTCCTAGGCAAATATTATTTTCAGAAGCAGAAAGTGAAGCACGTAAGTTTATGTTAGACAGGTTAAAGAATAAGAAAAATAACAAAGAAATCTTTAACGCTTGGTATAAGGCTCAAGATAACCCAGGTGATAATGAAAATCAAAAAATAGTTGATGATTTCATCTCAGAAGTAAGTGTTCCCTTAATGAGAAAATTACTGAATTTTACTTCTCAATATAGTGAACAAGTTGTGCTGACGTTAATGAAAAATATCAACTCTATAAAGTTAAATAGACTACAATATCTTGAACTGAGTCAGCACGTGGAAGATAAACTGGATGGACATGGTTTAAGCAATCAAGAAAATTTACTTGAAAGTATTAAAGAAAAAGTATTCTTGGGACTATTAAATCGAGATTTACTCAAGACAGATTTTTTCCTTAAGGGTTCATCTCTGGATGAAGCTGAGGAGATAGCTGATAAAATAATAGAGAAGGAAGTGAAGGAATTTAAATTAAAAGCTGAGGGGAATATTGAGGGTCAAGTGGTTAGGATGTTAGATGGATTAAGGTTTCTACCACAAGAAAAAAAACTCTATAGAGTATATTCAGAACTCAGTCGAAATAACGAAAATGATAAGGAAAAAATAAAGAAAATTTTGCAGAAAAAATTAGCAATGACGGAAGCAGTGATAAATGACATGCTAAAAAAAGAAGCTTCATGCAAACTAGAGTTAGAAATTGAAGACATTTATAATCAAAACAAATGTGACATAACTACGCTTTATAAAAAAATAAAAGAAGTGAAACAAGGGTTTATTGAAGATGGTCTTTTGACAACACAAGAAATAGATAAAGTAGTAAAAGAAAGAATAATACCTTTGAATAATGAAGCAAGGATAATACCGTCAAGCAATTTGTCTCGTATTTTAAGTGTCAATAATTTGGCAGCACATGAATTATAAAAACTTATGTTCCTTGCCTTGTAAAAGATTCGCAATATTTCTATGGTGTGTTAGGAAAACTAGTGTTCCTATAACTAGTAATATTAAAAACAAATTCCTCTGAAAAAAAAAGGACCATGCTACAGTCGTTGAGGTAGCACTTAATGAAGCAAGGGAAGAATATCGAAAGGTAAAAAACACTGCTAGCCAAACAAATATAAACACTAATGCCACAGGTATGTTAAACGCTATCAACACTCCCAGAGTTGTTGCAACTCCTTTGCCTCCTTTAAATTTTAGCCAAATAGGAAACATGTGCCCTAAAACTGCTAAAATTGCAGATACATATATATAAAAATCGTTATTATCACAAAATTGTTGTGCTATATAAACGACGATGAATCCTTTCAAGGAATCCAGAAATAATGCCAGAGCAGCAAGACATTTATTTCCTGTTCTTGCAACGTTTGTAGCGCCAATGTTTCCTGAACCTACTGCTCTTAAGTTTATCCCTTTTATTCTTATAATGATTAAGCTAAACGGTATTGAACCTAATATGTAGGATAGTATAAGGATTACGTACCTCTCCATCATTCTAGCATCCTCTCTCTTGTCATCCCAGTGCGTGACACTGGGATCCAGCGAACTTTGTTCGCAAACGAACCTAGTAGATAAATATAAAATTTTACATTAAAACATAACACTATGGTGGAATTATATACAAAATAGATCCCAGTGTCACGCACTGGGATGACAAGAGGGAGTTTTGCTATAACAAGAAGATGGCACTGGAATGACATCTGTTGTTGTACCTTCATATGCCAAAATTTAATTAATTTTATTATTCCTCAGCCTTTTTAGGTAGCACTGAACTTCATCGTTAATCTGATTACTAAACAGTATAAGCGCTGTCATGTTGATGAGAGCTAAACAAGAGAACGAAGTTCCACCGATATTGGCAATAGCCATTATATCTTTAGAAAGACCAGAAAAAAACGCTACAATTATTACTGCTATGCGGTATATCACTATACTTTTTGCACCGAATAAATATAGCCACCCCATTTCACAACAATATACAAACGAAATTACTGAAGAAAATGCAAACAAAGGTGCAGCTATGGTTAAAAGTATAGGAAACCATGAAGAAACAGTTTCAAATGCCTTTTGAGTGATTAATATCCCTTCGCCAACACTAGTCTGGTATGCACCTGTTATTACTATCGTTATTCCAGTTAAACAGCAAGTGAGCATTGTATCAAAACACGGTTCTATCATAGCAACAAGCCCAGTTCTTACTGGTTCTTCATCTTTAGTTGTTGCATGAGTAATTGCAGCAGAGCCGACACCAGCTTCGCTGGCAAAAATTGCTCTTTGAATTCCAGCAACAAATGCTCCTACCATCCCTCCGCCAACAGCATTAAAATCTATCATGTTGGAAAATAATATCTTAAATGTGTGACCAAGATTGTGGATATTAAATCCAATAATAACAAGGCAGCTACATATATATATGAGTGACATAATAGGCACTAGTGCAGAAGATACTCTAGCTATCCTTTTAATTCCGCCAATAATCACTAGAGCAAGCAGCGCAGAGATTATGGAAGAAAGAAACCAAGAGTGACCATCTACCCAACTTGAATAGCCAGATAATATTGAAACCATTTGGTTAGTTTGAAACGCTACACTTCCACCAAGACCTGATAATACAAAGAATACCGCATATATTGCAGCTAAAACAATACCAAGTTTTTTAAATCCAAATTCCTCCAGACCATTCCTTATATACTGAAAGGGACCACTAAACAATTGCTCCTGATCTTCTGTTCTATGTCTAAATGCTAGAGTCACTTCGGCAAATTTTGCTGACATACCAAAAAAACCTGTAATCATCATCCAAGGCACTGCTCCTGGCCCTCCCATTGAAACTGCAATTGCGACTCCAGCAACAGTTCCAAGGCCTACTGTGCTTGAAAGTGCAGTCATAAATGCCTGAAAATGCGTAATATGACCATCATGGTGATTCGTGTCATATTTTCCACATAAAATAGCAAACGCATGCTTAAACATTCTTATGTTGAGAAACTTAAAGCGTAAGGTTAAAAATACATAACCAAAGGATAGTAGAAGAAGTATGAACGGTATATAAAAGATTTTGAAAAACAGCACTTCATTAATGAAGTTATTTATTCCATTCAACACAGCGTCATAACTTTCGTAAAAACCTGAAGCAGCGTACACATCATTAAACAATAGGCAAAATAACACCATACAAAGCAATCTATAAACCATGTTTAATACCCTTTAGAATTGTAATAAGAATCTATTGTATTCAAAACTTCCCTTCTCAGTAGATATATTGCAACAGCATTTGGAACCATAAGGCACATAAACAAACTGTCACCTAGATAAGATATAAATTCTATATCATTTGACATACAACTGATATACACTGAAACCACTATAAGAATTTGGAACGGTATCAGTATTTTTTTATTACCAAATAAATACAGCAGAGCAACTTCACAGTAGTAACAATAAGCTATTATTGTAGAAAATGCAAAGGAAAACATCATTAGCGGAAAAACTAACTTGCTGAACAAGGGTAAAACTGTTGAAAATACCGAGCTAATTAATGTAATATCACCCACGTTATCAGTGCTATGCATATCAGTGATAATTATCACAATACCAGTCAAAAATGAGATTAATATTGTATCTATAAGTGGTGCAATCATTGCAACGCATCCAACTTTAATTGGATCTTCTTCTTTTACAGCTGAATGTGCTATAGCTGCTGTTCCGGTACCTGCTTCGTTAGCAAACACTGATCTTCTCACTCCGGCTATTAATCCGCTCAATACTCCGCCTCCTATAGCTGATTTGTTAAAGATGTCTTGGAATATTATGGATAAAGCATTCAGCAAATTACTTCCGTTCATACAAATTAAATATATACACATACCCACATATAGCACTATCATGATTGGTGCTAAACCTGTTGAAACAAAAGCAATACGCTTTATTCCTCCCAATATTACAATTAAGACGAGCAGGGATATAATAACAGATGCATTGTATTCAAAGAGGTTGGTTGATAATGCTGCAATTTGATTTGCTTGAAATGGTATGCCGCCTAAAATCATCGCAATAAGCAGCATAATCGCATAAGTAAGGGCAAGAAATCTACCAGTTTTTGCAAATCCAATTTTTGCAAGCCCGTACTTCATGTAATAAAAAGCCCCGCCAGTTGCATTTTCAGAGCGATAAGTGAATGCAAGCACCACCTCGGCAAACTTTATCGACATACCAAGTATTCCGGTAATTACCATCCAAAAAACTGCACTTGGCCCCCCTATTGTGATAGCTATTGCAACTCCTGATATTGTTCCAAGACCAACTGTTCCTGAAATTACTGTTGCAAACGCTTGAATATGAGTGATTATGCCATTGTTATTGTGATTACACTTTAGATTGAATAGCGTCTGTATTCCATACTTGAACAATCTAAAGTTAGTGAATTTGAATTGGATGGTACAAGAAACTCCAGTTGCAATTACCCAAATAATTATAAATGGAATGTTGAATATCTTTATGTACAGAAATGAATTTAACAGTTCACTTATTTTTACAATCATGCTGCTCACTACTTTTTATTATAACTTATAGCTAACGAGCTTTATACGAGTAATATATATAAAGCCCAGTGCTTACTGGAATAGTAAGTACATACACTACACCTAAAATTGGTAGCGTCATCCAGGGCTTACTGATGAAAAATATAATAAGTACTCCAAAAAATGACACAAATATATAGGATAGGCTTTTGGGAACATAAATATATTTTGCAGAGAAAGTTGGAATGTGACTTATCGAAAAAAATGAAATGGCCAGAAAGTAACAAGCTACGTTTCTTGTGTTAAAAAATCGCTCTATGAGAAGTAAGTATTCACTCTCATGAGATTGAAAGGTAATAATTATTGGTAACAAAGAAAGTAAAGCACACACTGGAGCTGGAACACCAGAAAAGAAAAATTTTTCCTGGTGTGATTGTTCTGAGTGTAGCGAAACATTAAATCTTGCAAGTCTTATTGATATGCAGATTACGTATATCATTACTAAAATCCAACCTATGACTTTGATTTCGTTTAGCTTCCAAAAATACAAAAGAAATGCAGGCGCTGCACCAAAATTTAGAAAATCTGCAAAAGAATCAAGCTGGGCTCCAAAATCGCTAGTTGATTTTAGAATTCTAGCTATTCTGCCATCCATTCCATCTATTATTGCTGCAATGATGATAAAAATTACTGAGAATTCCCATTGTTCATTAAATGTAAATTTAAGTGAAGTGAGACCAGAACATAAACCCAATAAAGTTATAAAGTTTGGGAATAATTTAGTAATAGGTAAGAATCTACTGTTACTTCCATCGTTATTCATATGACGTCAAAAGTAAGCTTCTCTTGAATGTTTTCCTTATTTAAGTTTGCTATAATTGTTTCACCACCAATAACAGTTTGCCCTTCTGAAACTCTGACTTCTGTATCAGCAGGAACATAAATATTCACTCTACTACCAAATCTTATAATGCCAAACCTTTCACCTGCTTTCACATTCTGGGATACTCCTAAATTACAAACGATACGACGTGCAATTAATCCAGCTATTTGCTCCACAATAATTTCTTTTCCCTTTTTGTATTCAATCACAATAACCTGCTTTTCATTTTCATTACTAGACCTATTGCTCATTGCAGATACAAACTTGCCTTTTTTATAATTCATTTCCTTTATCGTACCAGATATTGGTATACGGTTCACATGGACGTTCAAAACACTTAAAAATATGCTAACAAGCGTGAACTTCTTCTCTTCTCCATTTTCTGCCGATAAAGGATAATTAACTTCTTCAATTTTTGAAATCACACCATCAGCAGGACTCAATATAAGATCCTTATTGTTTGGCACAGCTCTTGCTGGATCGCGAAAGAAATAAGTACACAATAATGTCGGAAACAAGCACGTAACACCAAACCCCCAAGATATAGAGAATGCTATACACGTTACTATAAAGGCAACGACTATAAATAAATAACCTTCCCTGTTTATATTAGGTAAACTAAAACACATAATCTTATTAACAATAACCTATTGTTAACAATTTATCATTTATAATTTCTCATGAAAAGCTTTTTTTAACTGCTTCAGCAAAGTCCTCTTGATACAAGGTAACATTACAGATTAGCACACACCGTCATACTGTAACAACCCATCCAACACAAACTAAGTTTAGATCAGAACACGGATTCTTCTAAAAGTTGCTCACTATCTTCGTCTATTATGATAGAATTATCATGATTTCTGAGTAAATCTCTGATTTTTGTTTCTATTTTATTTGCGACTTCTTTGTTTGTTTTTAGGTAAGTTTTTACATTCTCTCTTCCTTGTCCAAGACGTGTGTTGTTATATGAATAGTAAGCACCTGCTTTTTCAAGCACACCAAGCTTTGCTCCCATATCTATTATTTCTCCGAGTTTTGATATACCTTCATTGTACATTATATCAAATTTCGCTTCTCTAAATGGAGGAGCAACTTTATTTTTTACAACTTTAACTCTTGTTTCATTGCCTGTAATATTTTCTTTGTCTTTTATTACACCAACTTTTCTTATGTCAAGCCTTACAGAAGTATAGAATTTTAATGCATTTCCACCCGTGGTAGTTTCAGGATTTCCATACACTACTCCTATTTTCATACGAATTTGATTAATAAATATCAATATACAGTTCGCTTTTGAAACGGCAGAGGTTAGCTTTCGTAGCCCGTGACTTAGAAGCCTTGCTTGCAGCCCCATATGTTGATCACCCATATCACCTTCAATTTCAGCTCTTGGAGTTAACGCTGCAACAGAGTCAATAACTATCACATCAACCGCACCAGAACACACTAAGTACTCAACAATGTGTAATGCTTGTTCCCCAGTGTCTGGTTGCGAAATTACTAAATCATCAGTGCTTACCCCAAGTTTACGAGCATATAAGACATCCAATGCATGTTCTGCATCGATAAATGCGCATGATCCTCCTTTTTTTTGTGCTTCAGCAATCACATGCAAGGCAAGAGTGGTTTTACCAGAACTCTCGGGACCAAATATTTCAATTATACGTCCTTTTGGCAGACCTCCAACACCTAGAGCCGAATCAAGCGCAATTGATCCCGTGGATATTGTGTCTATTTTCTCTACAGGGTTTTGCTTCAACTTCATTATTGCACCTTTACCAAATGCTTTTTCAATCTGGCTTATTGCGTTATCTAGCGCTTTTTGTTTATCATTATTTCTTTCTTCTGAGTTGTTTGCCATGGATCATTTATTAACTTGTATAACTTTCATGATAATCGAACGTGAACAATCTGCCAAGGGTTTTTTAATAACGAAGAACGTTATCGTAGAAAAATTAGCTACCTAAATTATATTAAGATAGAAAGTTAGATAGACTCTGCAGTGCGATACAAAATAACGATAGAATACAATGGTAGTAGTTTCTCTGGCTGGCAGAAGCAGCAACATTCTGCTAATTCAATCCAGGAAGCCATAGAAAATGCTATATTTAATTTTAGTGGTGAGAAAGTTACTTTGTACTGCGGTGGCAGGACTGATGCAGGGGTTCATGCTTTAGGACAAATTGCTCATTTTGATATGGAAAAGGAATTTGAGCTTTATAGAATAAGAAACGCAATAAATTATCATTTAAAATCAATTCCCATAGTCGTGCTTAATGCAGAAGTTGTAGATGATGCGTTTCACGCACGGTTTTCAGCAAAAAAAAGATATTACGAATACAGAATAGTTAATCGCTATGCTCCTGCCGCTCTGGAGACAGGTTATGTATGGCAAGTGTTTAACCCACTTGATGTAAATATTATGCGTGAAGCTGCTAAACATCTACTTGGAAAACATGACTTTTCAAGTTTTCGTTCAAAAGATTGTCAAGCCGCAAATCCGATGAGAACAATTGATGATATTGATATAATACAAAATGGGAATCATATACACATCAAAATATCTGCTATTTCCTTTTTACATAACCAAGTGAGGATCATTGTGGGTACTTTAGTTGAATTTGGAAAAAATAGAACCAATCCGCAAGAAATGCTAAATATATTAAACCAATGCAAAAGAAATGCAGCTGGAGTTACTGCACCACCTTTTGGCTTATATTTGGTAAAGATAGATTACTAATTTAATAAAAAGTAACGTTCTTAGTGAAATAAGTGTCATACCGCCACGGTATCTCCAGATCCTGCTAACAAGAAGCGGGATGACAAGTTTAAGTTCTCATTGGCATCACTACATATAATACACTTGAATCGTCTTCATCAGTGATAATTGTAGCACTATTACCATCGGCTAAGCTAAATTTACATTTATTTTTTATGCAGGATAGAACATCAAGCAAATAACGCGAGTTAAACCCTATTTCTATAGGAGCTTCATTGTAGTCCACTTCTATGGATTCAGTTGCATCACTGCACTCTTGAGAGTTTGAATGCAGAGTCAGCAGCTTTTCTTGTAGTGAGAATTTAATGGATTTTACTTTATCAGATACAACAACGGAAACTCGATCTATAACATCTGAAAGTTTTTTACTTTCAATAATCATATGCTTGTCTTGAGATGCTGGAATAACTGCTTTATAATTTGGAAAAGTCCCATCTATTAATTTTGATATTAGAATATATTCACCGCATGTAAACTTGATTTTTCTGTCTGAGAGTTTTACATTAATTTCATTACAATCGTCCAATATTTTTAACAGCTCCATAACAGTTTTACGTGGAATGATCACACCAAATTCGCCATTGATGTTCCCAGGCTTTGGTCTCTTTATACATGATAAACGGTGACCATCAGTTGCAACGCAGTACAGAAACTGCTCGTCTGTATGTAGATATATTCCATTTAAATTATACCTTGTATCATCTAGTGATACAGCAAATTTTGTTTTAGTTAATAAGTCTATCAGGTCCGTATTTAGTAGAATAAAATCATGTTTATAATTGTCTTCTTCAAGAGCAGGAAAGCTGCTTGAAACTACATTCGGTAAAGAAAAGTTTGCATTTCCGCAAGACATCAATAATTTTCCTTGGTTGTTTACTTCAAAATTGACATCCAAATCAGCGGGTAACTTCTTCACTATGTCATGTAAAGTATGCGCTGAAATTTTTACTTCTCCTTCTGTTAATACGGTTGCAGCAAGTGAGGCAAACATTGAAATGTCAAGATCAGTTGCCATTAATTTTATGCTGCCGTGTTGTGCTTTGATATTTATACATGCCAAAACATCTATTGCATTACGCCTTTCAACCACTCCACTTACTCTGGATAATGTATTTAAAAGACTTGTACGGCTCACGCTAAAACGCATCTGCTCGCACACAGAATTTTGCTTTTTGATTTCTGTATCTACACCTGCAGCCTCTGACATTGCTAACTCTCAAAATATATTTTAAATGATATCCACATCCCATATAAAGTAAAGTGCTATTTATATTTCCATTGAAAGAGTAGTCCAGTTTATACTATAGCTGGGTATTTTGTTACAATGATTTACTTTATATGGCATAAATCATGCATTTTTTGATACGCTTTTTGAAAGCCAAGTAGGGAATAAGTATCATCAATGGTCACTGTTTTTGTTTTTCCATTAACTACCATTGATAATCCCTGCTTCATTTTTAGAATGAGATCTTGATCTATTTTTGTATGCTCTGCCCACGCAAAACTTCCCTGTATTATAGGCAGTGTATATTTAATTTTTTTGTCGATATTGAGAGCTACAGGCTCCTTATCATACTGAAAACCAGAGGTAACGCTTACCTCATCTGCTTTTTTATCAACATAACTGACCATTACATACGGCTTGCGATTGGTTGTATAATGCTCGCTTTTTGTTTTAGGGTAAGATACAATGTAACACACTTTCTCTCCATCTTCTGATGCAGTATATACAAGCCAGTCTTTGTATTTTTCCTTCAATTGTACATCACTAACCGATGCAAAAGCGCCTATCGAAAAAAATATTAGAAATATAAAAAAACTACGCATGCAAACCAAATTTCAAACTTTCAGATTGTATATATTGTTTTACCTTAGCCATCGCCTGCTCAGCCAACTGCCTTATTCTTTCTCTTGAAACACAATATTTTTTACTAAGTTCATCCAGAGTTTGAATGTTTTCAGACAAATATCTACTGATAAAAATGTCTCTTGCCCTTTCGTTGAGGATCGCTAGTGCATTGTTTAAAATTGTTTCTTTTAATTCTTTTTCTTCATGATTCTGATAGGTTACTTCTTGACTAACCAAGTTACATGGGATCATATCTTGTAGCTCCCTTTTAGAGTCATCACCTATTTTTATGCAATCGTTTAGCGACTGATCCTTACAAGCCATACGGTAATTCATCTGCAGAACGTCTCCTTCGGATACAGAAAGCTCATTAGATATTGCTTTTATTTCTTCATTATTTAAGGTTTCCCTGTTTGTATACTGTAAAATTCTTTTTTTTATTTTACGTAAACTAAAAAACAATCTTCTTTGTGCTTGCGTTGTGCCTATTTTCACAAACGACCAAGATTTCAATATAAAGTCTTTTATTGAAGCTTCAATCCACCACACCGCATAAGTTGAAAAACGAAACCCTAAATCAGGATTAAACTTTTTCACTGCATGCATTAAACCCATATTTCCTTCCATGACCAGGTCCATCAACAATAGTCCATAATTTTTGAATTTCATTGCAATTTTCACTACCAAATTCAAATGGCTGGTAATCAATTTATGAGCAGAAGAAACATCCTTATATTGGTTCCAATTTTTTGCTAATCGTACCTCTTCCTCTTGAGACAGCATAGGAAATTTTTGCACCCTAGCAATATATTGCATGAGATTGGTTCTGCTATCGACACATAAGCTTGCCATTGGAGTCAACATAACAACTTAAATTAAAACTTCATATATATAATATATTGATTTTCGGGCAAAAATTCAAGCTTTGATTTGAAAAAAGTACAAACCTTCTATCTAGTTGGGATCTTAAAAACGATAAGCCCCAGCATCAGCTACCTGGGTAACACTATATATGACATCCTGCCAGCGTGTAATGATGAACATTATAGTTTAAATACGTAGTAAGTGGTGTCATCCCAGTACTCCTTTTTTTGTCATCTGAGTAGCCCCTTTCTTGTCATCCCAGTGCCTATTTCTTTGTCATCCGAGTAGCTTGACACTTGGATCCAGGAAAAAGAATGATGTCATGCAAGCCCCTATGATGTCATTCCAGTGCTCTTTTCTCGTCATCCCAGTGCTCCTTTCTCGTCATGCAAGTAGCCTCTTTCTCCTGTCATCCCAGTGCCCAGACACTGGGATCCAGGTTGCTCACAAGCAAACTAGCATAGAAAGTGGTTACAACGTTTTCGATGGGATTATATGGAAAACTGGATTCCAGACTGGAATGACACCGTCTGTTATGCAAATTACCTGCTAATTGCAATGTTCGTACAGCTGTGGGTCACGTGCTGGAATAATACCCTTGATGGTAACAACTAAAGAAAAATATCAACTAGGTTTATAGTCTATTACTACTGTTTTTGCAATTTTGTCGTGAAGAAATTGTTTACGCTGGTCAAGGATTGCAAATAATATGATTAAGATTGATACAACTATGAATAGACTAGAAATATTGAATAGTGTGTAGCAGATTATAAAATATAATACTCCAAAAACTGCTGTTCTGCTTATTGCTTGTATTAGAGTGATTTTTTCAAGTGTATTTTCGTCTTTTACACGCATGCGAAGTAACAATTGTCCTGGAGTACCACCAAATTCTATTATCGTAAATACATAAAATATTAATTCCAATATCAACCCTATTACTTGTATAGCTACTGCTTTATCTAAAATCATTTCAGTTACATTGAGTGATAGAGAATATGCTAAAGTAAATCCAATGATAAATCCGATAACAAACCCCATTCCCTGTACTAAAATATAATCAATTGCAAATGCAAAAATACGTCTTGTAATCCCTGCATAACTTACTTTAGTATCCATACTCTGCCCTGTTCTACTGTGACGTAACTAGTATAAAAATATGTTATTAAATAATCGTAAATATACTAATTTGTGCAATATTAGCTGCTTGTGCCACTCTATTATTTGAATTAACATTAAATCATTTATAACTAGGAAAGTTATGTCAACATCAGTCACAGTTGCGTATGGTGATGGTATTGGACCAGAAATTATGGAAGCGGTGCTGTCAATATTGCGCGAAGCAGAAGCAAAGATTTCAATAGATATTATTGAAATAGGAGAATGTATTTATAATAAGAAATGGTCTCACGTAATTTCTCCAAGTGGTTGGGAATCTATTGAAAGAACAAAGATATTACTCAAATCTCCGACAACCACTCCTCAAGGTAAAGGCCACAAAAGCTTGAACGTTGCACTCAGAAAAAATCTAGGGTTATATGCAAACATCAGGCCATGTATTTCATATCATCCTGTTATAGAAAATAAATTCGATAAGTTTGATATCGTAGTGATACGCGAAAATGAAGAAGATGTTTACACCGGAATGGAGCATAGGCTCACTGGTGACTTGTACCAATGCACTAAAATTATTACTAGGTCTGGCTCAGAGAAGATATGCAGGTACGCTTTTGAATACGTAAAAAAACACAATAGAAAAAAATTAACTTGCCTGACTAAAGATAACATAATGAAAATGACTGACGGAACTTTCCATGCCGCGTTTGATCGCATTGCAAAGGAATACCAGGACATAAAGGCAGAACATTATATAGTTGATATTGGAATGGCAAAAGTTGCTACAGAGCCCGAGAATTTCGATGTTATAGTAACCGAGAACTTGTATGGCGACATATTATCAGATATAGTGGCACAAACCTCTGGATCTGTGGGGCTTGCAGGAAGTAGTAACATTGGCAACGAATACGCGATGTTCGAAGCAGTGCATGGTTCTGCTCCTGATATTGCAGAAAAAAATATAGCTAATCCTTCTGGACTTTTAAATGCTGCAGTGTATATGTTAATTTACGTAGGTCAAGCCAGCACTGCAAAACTAATTTACAATGCATGGTTAAAAACCTTAGAAGATGGAATACACACTGCCGATTTATATAAAGAGAAAAAGAGTAAACAAAAAGTTGGTACAAAAGAATTTGCAGGAGCTATTATAGAGAATCTAGGAAAGAAGCCTGCAATATTATCTGAGCTTACAGTCGGTAGCAGTACAAATAGCAAAATAAGTGAAATACAAAATAGCTACGAACAGGACTACAAAGTTAGAAAGCTAGTTGGTAGCGATATAACGCTTGCCTGGAGTAAGCCGGCTGATTTTGACCAAATAGTGAAGTTGTTTGAAACAAGTAATCCGCAGATTATAGCAATATATTCAAAAGGCCTTGCGATTTGGCCAGGAAGTTCAAAGTCTTCAAGTGACCAAATAACCTGCAGGTTCATTGCAAATAGCGAAAAAAAACCTATCACAAATAGTGACGTAAACGACCTACTAATCAAACTTGAAGAAAATACCTTTGACGTAGTAAGAATGGATAAGTTGTATTTGTATGATGGGAAAGAGGGTTTCTTCGTTTAAATATTTAAAAGAGGTGTGGTAAATGAAATGGACTCAAAAAAAGTAGAACTGATATTTGAAAAATTCAAGCAATCAAATCCTGCACCAAAAATAGAGCTGAATTATACCAATGATTTTACGTTATTAGTTGCGATAGTTCTATCAGCGCGAACAACTGATATAAGCGTTAATAAAATTACAAAGGAGCTATTTAGTATCACTGATACGCCAGAAAAAATGCTGAGTTTTGGGCAGAGTGAGCTAAGAAAATGCATAAGCAGTATTGGTTTATATAATTCCAAAGCAAAAAACATAATCGGGCTCAGCAAAATATTGATTGAGAGGTACAATAGCAAAGTGCCTACTGATTTCGATGATTTGGTATCTTTACCAGGGGTTGGGAGAAAGAGCGCTAATGTGTTCTTAAATTCAGGGCTTGGCATTCCAACATTGGCAGTTGATACTCATGTTTTTAGAGTTAGCAATAGAATTGGGCTTGTGAAAGAAAAAGATGTACTTAAAACAGAGCAGTCTCTTTTGAATGTAGTGCCAAAAAAATACCTACTTTATGCTCATCATTGGCTAGTTTTGCATGGTAGATATGTTTGCAAAGCGCAAAAACCTTCGTGTGAAACATGCATAATACATGATTTATGTGAGTTTGAATGCAAGAGATATAAATTCTAGCACACTATCTTGTCATTCACAACTGTACGAACGTTGTAGTTTGGACCACCAGTGCCCAGACTACTTGGATCCAGCTTCTATGCAACTTAATTAAAAACGTTTGTTTTAGCGTAAGACAACTACCTTTAGCTCATCAGCTCAGTTATAAGCAAAATTTCTGGATTCCAGACTGGCATGACACCCTACTTAACCGTCATACCGCCGCGGTATCTCTTAGCCGCTAACAAGCAGCAGACCTTCATACCGCCGCGGCGCTAACACATAGCGGAATGACGAATTACTTAACCGTCATGCCGTCATGGTATCTCATCCGCTAACAAGAGATCCCGCTGCGGGATGACGAATTGCTTAACCGTCATACCACCGCGAACCGTTATACCACCACGAACCGTCATACCGCGATTCATTCGCGGTATCTCATCCGCTAACACATAGCGGAATGACGAATTACTTAACCGTCATACCGTCATGGTATCTCATCCGCTAACAAGAGATCCCGCTGCGGGATGACGAATTGCTTAACCGTCATACCACCGCGAACCGTTATACCGTCACGAACCGTCATACCGCGATTCATTCGCGGTATCTCATCCGCTAACAAGAGATCCCGCTGCGGGATGACGAATTGCTTAACCGTTATACCGCCATGAACCGTCATACCGCCGCGGTATCTCTTAGCCGCTAACAAGCAGCAGACCGTCATATCAACTATGTTTTTTTTAAATTTTTTGAATTTAGTTTTATTACAACTCTTGTTTATAATTTTGTATTTTTATTCAATTAGAAAATGCATTTTTGACAATAAACACCCTAATTTATCATAGAAAAATTTTATATCAAACAACAGTTACTGCTTAGATTTTATGGTTAACGAATATGTGCTTTAAGTGTGTGTGGACGCACATATTCGTTAACTTATTTTCTATGCAGATTTTTTAATTCACATTAACTGCTTCTTTAAGCCTGGCATTAGCAATAACCATAATTTTACGCATTAGAGCTTACCATCTTCTTCTTACCACTTTCAATGAGCTTGGAATAAAAGGCACCAAGTGCAGATTTGGACTTTGCAGCAGCCATTGCAGCCGTAAAAAGCTTAGTACGAACATTGCTTCTACCGCCTGTTATTCTTCGATAACCAATAGCTTTTCCACTTTCTTTTGGATGCGGTGCAACTCCAGCAAGACTTGCTACTTCTTTTCTGTTTAAGTAGCCAAGCTCCGGCATCAGACACACAAAATCTTGTGATAACTTTGGACCTATTCCTGGCACTGTTCTCAGAATTTTTTGGCGCTTCTGTAACTCTAGATTTTTATCAATGATTTTTTGTATGGCATTATTGAGCTTATTTATCTGACTGTTAAAAAAGTCAATGGTTTTTTGGCAACTTTTTTTTGTGTAGTCATTTTCAGGTGCTTCCAACCTACATTTCTCTTGGGCTCTCATTTGTGTAAGGTCATCACGACGTTGACAAAGTGCAATCAAAGTTGATTGTTCTTTAGAAGTAGGGAGAAAGAGTTCTATGGCGCATACTGAGCAAGAGCCATTGCATCTGATTTATCAGACTTTGCTAAAGTTCCGTGAGACAAGATAAAGCTTTTTACTTTACGGGTATTAGCTCGATGTACAGCGATATTCTTGTCAATAAGAAAATGCGATAAACCAAGCTCATATTTTCCTGTATTTTCTAAAGTTACTAAAGAATTAGGTAAGATACCTGAAAACTTTTTAAACAATTGTTGCCAACCAGAAGCATTATTATCAAATTCGACAACACTCTTCTGTGTGTGAACCGCAACAACATTTTTAAATTTTCCGATGTCAATACCAATAAAGTTTTGATAAGATGTAACCATATTAACAACCTCGATAGTTTATTGATTTAAGATTGTAAACGGGTGCATACATATGTCCCATGCAACTATTCAAACGTATCGAGGGATAGGGCTAGTGTACCTTGATATAGACGGTTGTTATAACACCAACGCCGCGCACACGCCCGTGATAGCTCTATTCCTATAGTGAGTAGAGTTATCTTCCCTCTTGTTTCTTTTATAACATATTTTTAACTTACAACCGCCGCGGTGCTAACACGTAGCGGGATGACGAGCTTATCGTCATGCCACCGCGAACCGTCATACCGCCGCGGTATCTCAGCATAGATTCCGCTAACACGTAGCGGGATGACGAGCTTATCGTCATGCCACCGCGAACCGTCATACCGCCGCGGTATCTCAGCATAGATTCCGCTAACTAGTAGCGGAATGACGGTTTCTCAAATTGTAGGTAAACCTAAGTCAGTTTAGCTATATAGATAGCATAAAGTCAACTGCATAAATTGAAACAATATCTGCTAGATGCAAATTATAACAAACGCAGTAGCGTAATCTCCATCGTCACTCAGAGAAAGATGAATTTTGGAGATAAAATCCTTTCTGACAGCAATATATGGTTTTCCTCTTACATCGCTGTATATTTCTATATCTTTCATTATAATGCCCTGGCTAAATCCAGTACCTCGTGCTTTAACAAAAGCTTCTTTTGCTGCAAAGCGTTTGGCAAAATACCTTGCTCGCATTTCTTGACTATTATACTTTCTACTTAGCTCTATTTCTTTTTCAGTGTAGATTCTATTAAGAAATTTTTCCCCGTATTTTTGTAATATTCTCAATACTCTTGGTATATATACTATGTCAGTGCCGATACCGCGTATCATTTTGTGCTAAAGCGATTTATTGCTTCCTCAATCTGCATTTCTTTTACCTCTCCAGTTGCTCTATTTTTTACTTCAACTATATTGTCATTTATTGCCTTTTTTCCAACAATTATTTGCCACGGCAAGCCTATCAGATCCATTCTAGAAAATTTTACTCCTATACTTCCTTCCGTATCATCGTAAAGCACTTCATCACTTTTCAAAGCTTTGTATATTTTATCTGCAGCCTCCGTTACTTTCGTTTGTAAATTGATTAAACCAATTCTGAAAGGAGCTACCGCTTCTGGCCAGATAATTCCCTTATCATCATGAAAAGCTTCTATTATTGCACCGACAAGCCTTGAAACCCCAATGCCATACGAACCCATATGCATGTTGACATTTTTTCCATCTTGAGAAGTAACACTTGCCTTCATAGGCTTTGAGTATTTGTCGCCAAAATAAAAAATATGCCCTATTTCAATACCTTTACTAACATTTAACTGCTCTTGCGGCACAAGGCAAGTTTTAGGGTCGTGCATATCATCTGCAACTGCATATATATTCTTCAAACTTTCAACATCTTCACTTTCCAGTAGTTCAGAAAATTTATTGTCATAATATAAAGTGCTCTCACCAGTGTTTGCCAATATATGAAACTCGTGACTCAAATTTCCTCCAATTGGCCCAGTGTCTGCTCTCACTCCAATTGGAGTAAGGCCCATTCGTTTGAAGATTTTTATGTAAGTTTTGTACATCAAATTATATGAATTCAGTGCACCTTCGTAATCTACATCAAAACTGTATGCATCCTTCATCAGAAATTCCCTACCCCTCATAACACCATAACGTGGTCTTACCTCATCACGGAATTTCCACTGGATATGATACAAATAAAGTGGCAAATCTTTGTAGCTCCTTACCTTATCTCTAATTAAGTCAGTTGCTACCTCCTCGTGCGTTGGCCCGAAAAGCATATCGCTCCCATGCCTATCCTTAATGTGCAGCATCTCTTTGCCGTAATCATCATAACGGCCTGATTCTCGCCAGAGACTTGCCGGCTGCACACAAGGCATTAATACTTTAATAACGCCAGACTTGTTCATTTCATCTCTGATGATGTTTTCAATATTTTTAAGCACTAAAAGACCAAGCGGTAACCATGAATAAATGCCAGACGCTGTTTGCTTGATTAAGCCTGCACGTAAAGAATATTGATGGGAGATAATTTTAGCATGGGCAGGCTTTTCCTTTAGAGTTGGCAGATAATATTTGGATAAGCGCATATAATAGATCTGATTGTATTAAGTAATCTTAATACAATCAGACCTGTAGGTAAACTTATTTTAATGAGGAAAGACTGGGATACCTCTCTATGAATTCAAAAGTTTAGTGCGTTTCTTCACAGAAAGAGCAGATGGATCTTGTATCTCACTATTCACTTGATCCACATAATTCACTTCTGTTACAGAAGGTTCCTCTTGTAAACTAGCAGGTACCTGTGGCTTCTCTGCCTCTGACTTAAAATCCAACGGAGATGTGGATTTAGACCCATAAGCACTATCAGGACTTTCGCTTCTTTTTTTATTGTCTGGTTGGAAACTTACAAGCTCCTCATCAGAATCTATTTCACTGGTGGCCCCTATAGGTGCATCTGCTTGGGCAGGGGCAAAATTTTGCTTATCCTGTTCCTCGTCTCCATTACTACTCGAACCGTTCGAGACAGTCGGGCTAGGCGGATCAATCTTTTCCCTTCTCTCAAGAAGCAAGTGTTTCATCATTTTAGATGCAATATCGCCGGATTCTTTTCCAGGCTTAGGTTGACTGCCAACTTTTCTCAATTTAAAACCTCCTCTTATCTCTGCACAAAGTTGACCCATTAATGGCGAAGGCCCAACTCCCTCATCATGCGTTTCTTCCTTGTCACCGTCATTTGACAATGTTGCGTTCAACTTATCTTGATTAATAGAATTTTCTTGTGGCACTTGAGATGCAGTATGGTCGGATTCTTCTCCAGACTTATTTGGAACAGGTGGAGGTGGAGGAGGTGGTGGTGGTACACTGGCACTTGTGTTTGTTTGTGCAGCAAGCATTACTGGAGGAGGAGGAGGTGGTGGTGGTACACTGGCACTTGTGTTTGTTTGTGCAGCAAGCATTACTGGAGGAGGAGGTGGTGGTGGTAGTACACTGGCACTTGTGTTTGTTTGTGCAGCAAGCATTACTGGAGGAGGAGGTGGTGGTGGTGGTACACTGGCACTTGTTTTCGTTTGTGCACCAAGTACTGGAGGAGGTGGTGGTGACTTAGGAGCAAGCACAGATTCTTTTATCACATCTTTCGTTGGCTGTCCCTTTCCAGTGTTAGTCTGGTCTTCTGGGGTGCCCACTTCGTCGATTTGCCAATTGCTAACTTTTTCTGGCGTAGGAATACCAGCTCCCATCAGCATGTTATCATTTGGGGTGCCCACTTCGTCGATTTGCCAATTGCTAACTTTTTCTGACATAGGAATACCAGCTCCCATCAGCATGTTATCATTCTTAGTACATATATTCACATTACCCGAGCCCGAGTCCGAGATTGTAAGATTAAGAGAGAGATTATTACTTGAAGGAGGCACACTTGATTTATCCTCCATTTCTGTCTGTGGAGAAACGGCAAGTTTAATAAAATATGCTACTGAAGCCAGTGCAATAACCGCAGAAACAGTAAAAATTGCTAAGGGAACTGCTTTAATTGCACCAGAACCAGCCGCAATAACATAAGGAAGATGTATATAAATTGCAACGGCAGATACACACAATGATAAAGCAGCAACCGAAACTTTAAGATTAGATGTAGACATTTTTCACCTCATTAGTCAACACAATGTTAATAATAACTAGATTATCAACAGTGTCAATAATTAATTATAAAAGATAAAGTAAAAATTTGAGTAGATAAGCTATAAGTAATATACAACCAGCAATAATAGACTTCTTGCATAATCCAAACTAAGTAGAAAAAAGGTATAGCTATACCGTCACGTTATCTCTAGATCCCGCTGCGGAATGACGATTGTCAGCGTGTCATCCCAGTGTCTGGGCACTGCCGTCATAAAGGACCCAGTGTCAGCTACTTGGATGACAGGAGAATGACACCCTCCTGGTAGGCCCAAATTGCAATGCTCGTACAGTTGTGGACGTCGAACCTATCCTAGTGTTGCATATCAAGCTCATACTCAGTATATAAATCTTTGACCAAAGCTACAACGTATTCTTTTTGAACAATTATACTAATTTTGATTTCGGATGTTGTGATAGCAAGTATTTCTATCTTTTTTTCGCTTAAAACCTTGAGTGTGCGGTGCATCACTTCAGTGTTAGACATAACACCAATGCCAATTATTGAAATTTTAGCTACATTGTCGTTTATAGCATAATTTTCATTCTTATTCAGTAACTTTTCCATTAAATCAATATCAAATTTGGAGATAACAAAACTTGACCCATGTATCATATCAATTTTAACGTTTGCCTCTACTATATCTCTTAAAGTACACAAGTTATTTGCAAGGTTAGTGAAAGTTACAAGAGCTTCATTAGTGCTATAAGCTATTCCAGTAATTAAGTATCTCTCTAGTACGTCCCTTTTGTGTAGTACTGTAGTGCCTTCTACTTCTTTAAAAGTGGATAGCACTTGCACTTTAATGTTATGCTTCATTGCAAGTTGTACTGAACGATTATGCAGTATTTTAGCACCAGATGACGACATTTCCAACATTTCATCGTAAGAGATAAATTTAAGCTTGCGTGCCTTTGGAACAATTCTCGGGTCTACTGTATATATTCCATCAATATCAGTAAAAATTTCGCAAGTTCTAACACCAAAGGCTACCGTGAAGGCAACTGCTGATATATCAGAGCCTCCTCTTCCAAAAGTAGTGATTCTATCATCATTTATACCCTGAAAACCAGCGATGATCGCAGCAGTATAACCCTCAGCAAAAGATCTTTTCACACGGTCAATCTTTATTGTTTTTATTTTAGACTCAGAATAAAAATCATCAGTTACAATTGGTAACTGCCAGGCAAGCCACGATTTAGCATTAACTCCGATCGATTGGAGAGTGATAGCTAATAGACCGCAAGAAATTTGTTCTCCTGCTGAAAGCATAACGTCATACTCTGATAACTCTTGTCTGCAACTTAAATTTGAGATTTGCCTAGCCTGAAAAGCCATTTGGTCAGTAAATCCTGCAACAGCAGATACAACAACGATTACATTACAACCTTTCTCAATGTCGTTTTTTATCAAATTTGCAACTCGGTTTAAATCAGTTAGCGAAGTCCCACCAAATTTTTTTATGATTATTTTGTCCATAGTTACAATATAACTCTCTTCTGAAGAAAAATATAGTTTTTGTAGAGATAGACGCACAGTTCCAGAGTGTGATGATATTTTTTTCTCACATCTTATCATACCATCACACTCTGGGACCATACATCTAATACAATTATAGAACAAGTTTAAAAGTTCTGGTAAAGTAGTTTTATTTACAAAGAATATGCTACTTGAAATTGAAAAGCGCAGCATAACAAATGCATTGTGGAAGTTGCAAGAAGCAGATCAAAGGGAAATCTTAACTCTTATACAGAGATTTGAGTTGCCAGAAGTACTAGCAAGAATATTGGTTACTCGTGGTGTTAACATAGAAAATGCGAGCGACTTCTTATATCCACTAATCAGATCGCTATTACCAGATCCCTTTCACCTTCTTGATATGGATAAAGCTGTTTCTCGTATAATACGGGCAATAAAAAATAATGAAAAAATTGCAATATTTGGTGACTATGATGTTGATGGTGCAACGTCGTCAGCATTGATTAACAGGTACATGAGAGCAATCGATATACACTCTATAATTTACATTCCAGATCGTGTTGATGAGGGCTATGGATTAAACACAGATGCTTTATTACAACTTAAAAAAAACGGGATCGATTTGTGTATTTCCGTTGATTGCGGTACGCTTGCATATCAACCAATAGAAGATGCAAAGGTCTTTGGTCTTGATATTATAGTTGTCGATCATCATCTTGGTACGGAAAAGTTACCAAGCGCCATAGCAGTTGTTAACCCAAACCGCCTTGATGAAAGCTCTCCTTATACTAACCTTGCAGCAGTTGGAGTGTCATTTTTGCTGATTATTGCTCTTAATAAAAGCCTACGTGAGCAAGGATTTTTTACCAATAAAAAAGAACCAGATTTATTTGATCTGCTGGATTTAGTTGCTCTTGGAACTGTTTGCGATGTTATGCAGATTACAAACCTCAATAGAGCATTTGTCTCACAAGGATTAAAAGTTATGTCAGCAAGAAAAAACGTTGGCTTGCGTGTTTTATTTGATGCTTTGGGGATCCTTGAAAAACCAAGTGTTTCACAATTAGGGTTTAGTATTGGGCCATGCATAAATGCTGGAGGAAGAATTGGAGAAGCATCGCTAGGTGCAAGGTTGCTTTCCACCGATGATGATGTAGAGGCACATTCAATTGCGCTAAAATTAATAGATTTGAATAATGCAAGGAAAGTGTTAGAAAATGAGGCTCTCTTGGAAGCTACAGCACAAGCGGAAAAATTTGCCCAATTAGGTGTAAATTTTATAATGGTAAGCGGCAACTGGCACCAGGGAATAATTGGTATAATTGCATCAAGGCTAAAGGAGCAGTTTCACTTACCAACAATAGTGATGTCTTTAAACAATGGAATAGGAAAAGCAAGCTGTAGATCAATTTTGGGAGTTGATATCGGTGCTGTAGTCCTTTCCGCAAAGTTTACAAATTTAATTATTGAAGGTGGTGGCCATAGTATGGCGGCAGGATTTTCAATTAAAGAAGACAAAATAAATGATTTGCATGATTTTTTTACTGAAAGATTTTCAAACTCTATAAATGAGAAAATTTTAAAAGCTGATAGTATAGTAACTGCTAAAGCAATAAACTTATCTCTGTGGAACCAACTGCAACGCTTGGGACCATTTGGAGTTGGGAATCCTGAACCAAGGTTTATCATTCAGGGAGCAAAGATAAGAAAGCCTGAAGTTATAGGAGTTGATCATATAAAATGTTTTATTGCTGATGATAATGTTATGGTAAGAGCTATTGCATTTCGCTCTGCAAATACTCACCTTGGCTCTGCTATCATGCAGGGTAATGTTAAAGCCATTTTGGGTAAAATCTCTATGAATTACTGGAATGGCAATGAATTTGTACAATTTTTAATAGAAGATGTATTGACCATTAGTTGAGTTACTATTTTACAATAATTACCTATCAATCTCACCAAAAACTATATCAAGTGAGCCAATAATTGCTGCAATGTCGGCAAGCATGTGTCCTTTTGCCATAAAATCCAAAGCTTGTAAATGTGCAAAGCCAGGTGCTCTTATTCGGCATCTATAAGGTCTATTGGTACCATCTGAAACTATATACACTCCAAACTCACCTTTTGGTGCCTCAACAGCTGTGTAAGCTTCACCTTTTGGTACGTGATATCCTTCTGAGTAAAGTTTAAAATGGTGAATCAAAGCTTCCATAGATTTTTTCATCTCTGCTCTTGGCGGTGGAGAAATTTTTCTATCTTCAGTTTTTACTGGGCCTCCAGGCATTTTCTCTATACACTGCTTCACCAAGCTAACAGACTGCCTAATCTCTGCCATTCTAACTAGATAACGGTCATAACAATCGCCATTTTGGCCAATAGGTATATCAAAATCTAGCTGATCATATATTTCATATGGCTGGCTTTTTCGCAAATCCCAAGCAAGCCCAGCCGCGCGCAACATTGGGCCACTAAAGCCCCAGTCAAGTGCCTGTTTAATTGATATTTCACTGATCCCTACAGTGCGTTGCTTCCATATCCTATTTTCTGTTAAAAGTTCATCAACATCGTCTATATACTTTGGAAATTGCTCTATAAACTTTGCAATATCCTCAATCAAACCTTCTGGAACATCTGCTGCAACTCCACCTGGTCTGATGTAAGCTGCGTGAAACCTTGCACCTGAAGCTCTTTCGTAAAATTCCAGTATTTTTTCTCTTTCTTCAAAGAGCCATAAAAGAGGGGTCATTGCTCCAACATCAAGCGCTTGAGAAGAAACGTTCAGTAAATGATTTAGTATTCTCGTCAATTCACAAAACAAGACACGTAAATACTTTGCCCTAATTGGCACTTCACATTGCAACAATTTCTCCACACAAAGTGAATATGCATGCTCTTGTGACATTGGTGACACATAGTCAAGGCGATCAAAATAAGGCAAAGCTTGAAGATACGTTTTATGTTCTATTAATTTTTCAGTACCACGGTGCAAAAGCCCAATATGAGGATCAGCTCTCTCAACCACTTCGCCGTCCATCTCTAAAACAAGGCGCAACACTCCATGTGCAGCTGGGTGCTGAGGGCCAAAATTTAACATCATTGTCTTTAGATCGGGCATGTTTGACAGTTTAAGATATTGAAATTGTATAGGCTAAAGTGCGCTCAAAGTCAATAGACTTCTTGCATAGGTCACAACTGTCATTCAATAGAAACAAAAAAACTTACTTGACACATTTTGCCAGCCCCCTTATTATGATAATAAGGGTATTTATGACTCAAAACTTGTTTTTGATCTGCGCAGGTTCAACAACAAAAATTCAGTAAAAAACTCAGAGTATTTATTGGCGGATTACATAAAATTATAGCGGCTGCATGTCTTTTTTATTTTTTCTACATTCAGCCAAATCGCGCTTATTTTAAGCGTTAGCACATTATTACAGCGCCACTTACAGTAATATAGAGTCAAAACTCGCACCACGGGGCTTCTTTTGCCTTTTTTTCGTTTGGTAAATTTCTTAATGTTTGTAGCTAAACGACAACCGTCATCTCGCTACGTGTTAGCGGCTAAGAGATACCGCGAATGAATCGCGGTATGACGGTTCACGGTGGCATGACGGTTAAGTAATTCGTCATCCCGCAGCGGGATCTCTTGTTAGCGTCGCGGCGGTATGACGGTTGGCGGTGGAATGACGGTTAAGCAATTCGTCATACCGCAGCGGGATCTATGTTAAGAGATACCACGGCGGTATGACGTAGGGCTACAGGTGTCATGCCAGTGCTCCTTTTTTTGTTATCCGAGTAGCCCTCTTCTTGTCATCCCAGTGCGTGACACTGGGATCTAATTTTTTATGCAAAATTACTATATTTGCAAATAGATACAATTTGAAATAATTTATACTATGAAGTTACGAAATGAGATCCCAGTGTCAGCTACTCGGATGACAAAGTGTGCTTCTGTCATCCTATGATAGCTCTAAAAAACCTGGATCCCAGTGTCTGGGCACTGGGATAACATCATAGAGGCGCTGGGATCCAGGAAATTGATTATGTACTATACAACACTTTCGATCAAAAGCTGGATTCCAGACAGGAATGACATCATATGGGCTACTTTCATGACATCGTTCTTTTTCCTGGATCCCAGTGACCTTTGTTGTATTGCCAAAGAGATGGGTCGTTGAGCGCTCTTTTGCTTGGTTGGAAAAGTGTAGGCAGTTGTGGAAAAATTGCGAACGTAAACTCAATACCAGCTTGCAAATTTTCCTTCATTTTACGAAGATTTTAAACAGGTTCTTAAGAAAGTTTTAAATTTTTGCAGACCATACCTAACAATAAACAACTTTAGGTTTAAATTTATGAAATCAGTTGTTATATACATCAGCAAATACGGATTTAACTGGTGTTATGGACTTAAATAAATTTACTGAAAAAGCAAAAAGTCTAATTCAAAGTGCTCAGATGAAAGCGTTGGGAGCTGGGCATCAGATTTTTATGCCTGAGCATTTACTAAAAGTAATGCTTGAGGATGAATTAGGTTTAGTTCAGGATTTGATAAACGCTTGTGCTGGAAATGTGCAAAGTATTTCTAATGCTGTGGATAGCGCAATAAAAAAGTTGCCAGTAATTGAAGGGCCAGGAAGTGGTGGCCTTCAACTTTCAAGAGCAATAGCAAAAGTTTTTGAAGATTCAATTGGTATTGCTCGGAGGAATAAAGATTCGTTTGTTGCCGTTGAGCGTTTACTGCAAGGCCTCACTGCACAAAAAGATGATACTGTAGGCAAAATTCTGGCAGAGAATGGTGTGACTCCACAAAAACTGAACTCAGTTATTGCAGAAATGAGAAAGGGCAGCAGTGCGGACTCGCCAAATAGTGAGGAAAAATTGAACGCTGCTAAGAGATATACAAAAGATGTTACAGAGCTTGCTATGCAAGGCAAGCTTGATCCTGTAATTGGTCGTGATGAAGAGATCAGAAGAACTATGCAGGTATCACTGAGGCGGACAAAAAATAATCCAGTGCTGATAGGTGAACCTGGTGTTGGAAAAACTGCAATAGTCGAGGGGCTTGCAAACAGAATTGTTGCAAACGATGTGCCACTTGGTTTGCGTGATGCAAAGGTTTTAGCTTTGGATCTGGGTAGCTTAATCGCTGGAACGAAGTTTAGAGGAGAATTTGAAGAAAGGTTAAAAGCAGTGATTAATGAAATTTCAAAAACAGAGGGAAAAGTTATCTTGTTTATAGATGAGCTTCATACTTTAGTTGGAGCAGGAGCAACAAGTGGTGCAATGGATGCCTCAAATCTGCTGAAGCCTGCTCTTGCGCGTGGAGAAATTCGCTGTATAGGAGCCACAACTTTAGACGAATATCGTGAACATATAGAAAAAGATCCTGCACTTGCACGGCGTTTCCAGCCTGTGTTTATCTCTCAACCAACTGAAACTGATACCATTTCAATACTCAGGGGTTTGAAGGAAAGATATGAAGTGCATCATGGTATAAGAATTACAGACGGTGCAATAATTGCTGCTGCAACGTTGTCTAATAGATATATAACAGATAGGTTTTTACCTGATAAAGCAATTGATTTGATTGATGAAGCAGCAAGTAGGGTGAGAATTGAAATGGATAGCAAGCCTGAAGTTATTGATGAACTTGAGAGAAAGGTTATACAGCTAAAGATTGAAGCAGAAGCTCTAAAAAAAGAAAGTGATGAAAATTCTAAACAGCGTTTAAAAAAGATAAATGAAGAGATCGAAAATCTAAACAGTAAATTTGCTGACTTGAACAGCAAATGGCAGATGGAAAAGAATAAAATAGCTAGAATACAAGAAACAGTTGAAAAATTAGATAACGCCAGAAAAGAGCTGGAATTGGCTCAGCGGAGTGGAAATTTAGGAAAAGCAGGAGAGCTGATGTATGGTGTGATCCCTCAGCTTGAGAATGAATTAAAAAATCAGGAAAAGGTTACTGATAGTTTCTTAAAGAAAGAAGTGACTGGAGATGATATTGCAAACATTGTTTCAAAGTGGACAGGAATTCCAGTTGATAACATGATGCACAGCGAAAAGGAAAAACTTCTTAATATGGAAAATGAAATAGGGAAAAAAGTAATAGGGCAGAAAGATGCAATAGAAGCGATAAGTAATGCAGTTAGGCGCTCTCGCTCTGGTGTGCAAGATACTAATCGACCTTTTGGTTCATTCTTATTCTTGGGTCCAACCGGAGTTGGAAAAACAGAATTGGCAAAAGCCCTTGCTGAATTTCTGTTTGACGATCAATCAGCGCTTTTGCGTTTTGATATGTCAGAATATATGGAAAAACATTCTGTTTCAAAGCTAATTGGCGCTCCTCCAGGATATGTTGGCTATGAACAAGGTGGCAGGTTAACTGAAGCAGTGAGGAGAAGACCATATCAGGTAATCTTATTTGATGAGATAGAAAAGGCAAATCCTGATATATTTAATATATTGCTACAGATCTTGGATGAAGGCAGACTTACCGATAGCCACGGTAAATTGATTGATTTTCGCAATACTATACTAATTCTAACTTCTAATCTTGGTGCTGAGATAATGCTAAAAGGGGAAGCGGAGAATAGGCCTATACTTCCTGTCATCCAAGTAGCTGACACTGGGATCCAGCCAGCGTCACGCGCTGGAATGACATCGGAAGGAGGAGTTGCTAACTCTGTAAAAAGCGAAGTGATGCAAATAGTTAAATCAGCATTTCGTCCAGAATTTTTAAACAGGCTGGATGAAATTATTATATTCCACAGTTTAACCAGAGATGACATCTATAAAATTATAGATGTTCAATTTTCTTATTTACAAAAAACACTTGCTAAGCGTAAACTGAGTATAAATTTGTCGCAGGAAGCTAAAGAACTAATAGCACAAACTGGCTATGACCCTGAATATGGAGCAAGGCACTTAAAAAGGGTTATACAAGAGTGTATTCAAAATAATTTAGCTAAATTAGTTTTATCAGGGGAAGTAGTAGAAAATGATGAGCTAATAGTGTACGCTCTTGATAATGAAATCTTAGTTAAAAAGGTTTAAGTTCACTGTGTATTTTTATTAAAAAAAATGTGTATAGATCATAATGTTGACACTGAGTCTTTATTTGAGTTAGTTGATCAAGAAAATCAGCAAGATAAAGAAAAAATTAAAAAATTTATTAAGTATTTTTATAGTTTTGTTTATAAAAGCGACCTAAAAGCCAACGATAAGTTTTTGCTATATATTGTAAACGATGCTTACAATTTTGTTTCTCAAAAAGAGAAAGATGAAAGTAAGTTAGTAGTAAGCAATATAGATGATATACCAGGAATAGAAGGCGATTTTACCACGATTAAGATAACAAACGATGATATGCCATTTTTGGTTGATTCTGTTATTGCAACTATTAAATCGCACAATTTAACCATATGCTATTACAGCAACAGCATAATTAACATTAAAAGAAAAGAGGACCTAATAGATGAGATTTACTCTTTGGAAGAAAGCAATGGAGTCAAAGAGTCAGTTATATATGTAATTATCAAAGGTATAAGTGAAAGTTTTGTTGATACATTAAAAGAATCTCTACAAAAAACGCTGAAAGCAGTTAATTGCGTTGTAAAAGATTGGCACTCAATGCTCAAGAAACTTGATGAGGCAAGTCTTTCTGTCATTCCAGCTGGGATCCAGGAAAAGGACACGTGGATTCCAGTGTCACGCACTGGAATGACACCAGACCGAAATCAAGAGCAAAAAGATTTTCTAGTTTGGTTAAAGAATAGTAACTTCGTATTTCTAGGTTATCAAGAATATATTGCTGGTAAAGATGAAAAACTCGTCTGTGATAGCAAAAAGGCCCTTGGCCTGATAAGAGTAGGTCAAAGTACGTTGATTCCTTCTGCAAACCTTGATTCCCTATACATACTGAGATCAGATCTAATCTCAATAGTCCATCGGCGTACATACATGAATTGTATAGGAGTAAAAGAATTTGATGACCAGGATAATGTAGTAAAGGAACGGCGTTTTTTCGGGCTATTTACTTCTGTAGCGGAGGTCCAAGATATTCGAACTATTCCAATAATAAGAGATAAAGTTAAAGTTATAGAAAAAAATGCAGGGTTTATAACCGGGGGCCACAATAACAAAGCTTTAATTTCTATTTTACAAGCATTCTCTTGTGATGAATTATTCCAATCAAATGAAGACGAATTATTTAAAATTTGCATTTCGATCATGTCTCTTGCGATTAGGCCAAGGGTCAGATTATTTTTAAGAAGAGTAGGGGATTTTATTAGTTGCATAGTGCTGATACCAATGCGTTATGGTAGCGCTAGGCTAATGTTCAAGATACGTGACATATTGAAGGATGAGACAAGTGCAGAAAGTTCAGATATTTATAACAATCACATTATCAATGAATATGATTTGATGAAATTGCATGTAGTGCTAAAGACCAAAAATGCTAGTGTTCCTGATGATGAAGTTTTGCGTATCGAAAACAAATTAAGGAACATTACGGAAAAGTGGGAAGATCGTTTTATAGACAATTTATATAATACTTTTAGTACTGTTGAGGATATATTCATCCGTTATTGCAAGGCATTTCCAATAAGCTATCAAGAGAGTTTCGAACCTCATGAAGCATATTACGATATGAAAAAATTGGAGATAGTGAGGAAAAAAGGAGTTAGCGAGGTCGATTTAAGACTTACTCGTGATAATCTTAATTATCAATTAAAGGTTTACACTTCGAGCAATGGAGGTCTTGAATTATCGAAGATATTAAGAATTACTAAGAATTTGGGAGCTAAGATTCTATCTCATAATGGCTATTACATAGAAATTAACGGCGGAATATGGATACACCATTTTGTGTTGTCAAGAGTCGATGAATTAATAGACAACATTACTCTAAAAGAGCAATTTGAAATAACACTTGCGAAAGTGTTTAGAAAGGAAATTAAAAATGATTATTTCAATAGTTTGGTCATTATTGCTGGACTGGAGTGGAAAGAAGTGCTTCTGGTTAGAGCGTTAAGTGCTTACCTAAAGCAGACGTCATTTAACTACAATCCAGAATATATCCAAAAGGTAGTCTCAGAGTATCCAAAAATAGTAAAGTATTTGATACAACTATTTCATGCAAGATTTGATCCTAACATAGACATTGATAGAGCAGAAACCACGGACATTTTCAGAGAAAAAATTGAGGAACTTCTAAAAGAGATCAGCAATGTTTCACATGATTACGTTTTGCGCTCGATATTTAACTTGATAATGGCTATTTTAAGGACCAGTTATTATCAAGATAATAAACCCTGCTTATCTATAAAATTTGACTCAAATAAAATAAATGATTTGCCTGATCCTCGTCCATATCGTGAATTGTATATTTATTCAAATCTTTTTGAGGGAATACATCTAAGAGGCGGGAAATTAGCCCGTGGTGGCTTAAGGTGGTCGGATAGGACGGAAGATTTTCGCACTGAAGTTTTGGGGCTCATGAAAGCTCAGATGACAAAAAATGCGGTTATTGTACCTGTTGGCGCAAAGGGTGGGTTTGTAATTAAGCAAGTTTATAAAGACAAAGATACTTTAAGAGAGAAAGGTGTTGAATGCTATAAGAGTTTTATCAGGGGAATGCTTGACATTACTGATAATGTAGTTAATGGCAAAATAATTCCACCAGAGAATGTGATTAGGTATGATGAAGATGATCCATATCTCGTGGTTGCTGCTGATAAAGGCACTGCTTCATTTTCTGATTATGCCAACCAAATAGCCTCTGAATACAATTTTTGGCTTGGTGATGCATTTGCATCTGGTGGATCAGTAGGTTATGACCACAAAAAGATGGGTATTACAGCCAGAGGTGCATGGATTGCAGCGCAGAGGCATTTTTGGAAAATGAATAAGGATATTTACCAGGATGCAACTGTTATTGGAATTGGGGATATGGCTGGCGACTTATTTGGAAATGGTATGCTGCTTTCAAAAAATATACATTTAATCGGCGCATTTAACCATATGCATATTTTTATTGACCCAAACCCTGATGCAGAAAAGAGTTTCACAGAGCGTAAACGCCTCTTTGAGTTACCATTTTCAACTTGGATGGATTATAACAAAGATTTGATTTCTAAGGGTGGAGGAGTATTTGAGCGTAGCAGCAAGCAAGTAAACATTTCTCAAGAAATAAAAAAATGCTTTAATATAACAGAAGATATACTACCTCCAAGTGATTTGATTAGATATCTACTCAAAGCAGAAGTGGACTTCATATGGAATGGAGGAATTGGCACGTTTGTTAAGGCAAAGAGTGAAAATCATAGCATGGTCGGTGACAAAGCAAACGATGAGTTGAGAGTAAATGGTAAAGATATTAGAGCTTCTATGTTTATAGAAGGCGGAAATTTAGGATGCACACAGCTTGGAAGAATAGAATATGCTGAAAGAGGTGGATATATCAATGCAGATTTTGTTGATAATTCAGCCGGAGTGATATGTTCGGACCTTGAAGTTAACATCAAGATTGCATTTGTTTCAGCTATGAAAGCAGGGGGTATTTCTTTAGAAAAAAGGAATGAAATACTGGCAAGTATGATGGACGAAGTTGCATTCAAAGTGCTTGAGAACCACAACAGAATTGAAACAAAAGCATTACTTCTTGAGTGTTTGCAAGCTAAAGAGAGATTGGAGCAGCACCACAGGTTACTGCTCAGTTTAGAAAAATCTGGGCTGTTAAACCGAAGCGTAGAATTTCTTCCAACTGAAGAAGAGATAGCAAGGATGTTAACTGGTGCAGAAGGTTTCAGTTCTCCTCAGCTTTCTATTCTAATGTCTTATACTAGAACGGCAATAAAAAATGAAATTATACATTCCGATCTGCCAGAAAAAGATCTTATATCTAATGACTACTTGCTAGGTTATTTTCCTAAAAAGATGATAACAAAGTTTAAGGATTTCATATTAAAACACCAACTTCGTAGAGAAATTATCTCTACTTGCATTGCAAATGATGTAGTGAATAGAATGGGCTGTATATTCATCAATAATTTGGCTGAGAACACTGGAATTAAGGTACAAGAAGCGGTTAACATATATATTGTTGTTAACCACCTGTATGATTTAAACAGCCTGTGGCAGAAAATTGATGAATTGGATGGAAAAATTGATGTTAACTCATACTTACAAATAGTGAGGAACGTACAGAAATTTATTGGCAGAGTATCGTTTTGGTTAGTGAAAAATCTTGGCAAGCTTAGCTTTGTAGAGTTGGATGATGTTACAAAATTTAAAGATGCAATTGAAACTTTAGGCCAGAACTTAACTGATGTTTTAGATGAACACCTATTAAAGGTCTATAGCCATGGATCAACTTCTTTAGTAGAACTTAATATAAATAAAGATCTAGCAAAAGAAGTTGCTGATCTATGTGTTCTTGCTTATGCATTGGACATTATATCTGTTGCTGAACAGACGTCTTTATCCATTCTTGATGCTGGTAAAATATACTTTGAGTTAAAGTCGCTGTTAAGATTCGATCTGATTAGAACAATTGCCATCAAGATGAAAAGCCGCTCTTCTTATTGGGATCGCAGCTTAGTTAATGATTTATTGGACGATTTAAGCAATTACCATCACAAGCTAGCTGTTGAAGTCATAAAAGCTACTGATAACCCCAAAGATAAGGTTCAAACCTGGGCTTGTAATGATAAGGACTACATAGAACGTTATAATAGTTTTTTAGATGAGATGGTTGCTTCTAAACTTGATTTAAGCAAATTAATATTTATAATCAGGAGGATTAAAGTACTTGCTTCATAGGAAAAATGTTTAATATAGGTCTTTCAGAAATTTTGGTCGTTGCTTTAGTGAGCATAATTGTTCTTGATAAAAATAAGGTGCCTGTATTTATTGATCTGATTAGGAATACATATAAGTATCTTATGATTATAAAATCAAAAGCTAGGAGGTTATTGAAAGACGCAGGAATTGAAGACTTATATAAAGAGTGTAATACTGAGAAAGTAAATTACATAGTTGGTAAAAATGGTAAGCTTTATCCTACTTACGATATAGATAATACATCCAAAGATAATGACAGCAAAGATCCTAGTAGTAGATGATGTACTATGTAATGTTAAGCTTTTAGAAGCTCGACTAAAAGCAGAGTACTATACGGTTATCGTGGCCTATGATGGCGAGGAAGCCATGGATTTAGTAGCAAAACAGCAGCCCGATATTATATTACTCGATATTATGATGCCAAAAATGAATGGCTTTGAAGTTTGTAAGGAGCTAAAGAATGATCCCTTGACAACCCATATTCCAATAATTATGGTAACTGCGCTGCATGACGCTCATGATAGAGTACAGGGCATTAATGCTGGTGCAGATGATTTTCTGACTAAACCAATAGACGAAACTGCTTTATCTGCAAGGATCAAGTCTCTCACGCGCTTAAAAATGATTATAGATGAATTGCGTTTAAGAGGAGAAACCAACGCTGAGATTGGTGGAGTAGCAGGAAACAGTATTATGGATTATTCTAATCAGATTTTTGATGCTAACATACTTGTTGTAGATGAAGATGTCTTTCAAGCAGAGCAGATATATAATGTACTAAAGCACCGCTTTAGGTCAATTAAAATACTGAGTGATCCAGTGGAGGCATTAAAAGTTGGTATTAAGAATAATTACGACCTGATCATTTCTGATATGCAGTTTTCAAAAACTGACGGCCTGCGTTTGTGTTCTGAGTTTCGTAGTAAAGTAGAAACACGCTATACACCAATTCTGATTCTTTCTGAGGATTATGATAAAAACAATTTAGTAAAAGCACTTGATGTAGGTGCTAATGATTATTTAACAGTACCTTTGGATGAGGGTGAGTTAATAGCAAGGGTTAATTCGCAAGTAAAACGAAAAAGATATCAAGATGCCTTGAGAATGAATTTATTTAATAATGCGGAAATGTCTATAAAGGACCCATTAACTAACTGTTATAATAGAAGATATTTTGATGCACACTTAAGAAACATTGTTAAGGACTCTGTGGAAAAGGATAGAAGGTTGTCTCTTATGATACTTGATATAGACTATTTTAAGATAGTGAATGACAGTTTTGGGCATAATGCTGGAGATGAACTTTTAAAGCAAGTACAGAAAAGAATTTCTGAAAATATCAGAGTGACAGATTTACTAGCTAGATTTGGTGGTGAGGAGTTTGTTGTTGTAATGCCAGATACCAATGTATCAGATGCGTATACTATTGCGGAGAGAATACGAAAAATTATTGCTAAAGAACCTTTTATACTTGCGGACAAAAATACAACCCATAACATAACTGTGAGCATTGGAATTGCAGAAATGCAAGGATCTGACCTTAACGATATTAAAAAATTTATAGTACGTGCTGACAAATATTTATATAAGGCAAAAAACAGTGGTAGAAATAGAGTGGTTACTGGCTATAGCTAAAGTGGCTTAAGTTTACCGACAACCGTCATTCCGCTACTCGTTAGCGGCTGAGATACCGCGCACAACTGTACGAACGTTGTAGTTTGGGCCACAAGTGGGGTGTCATCCCAGACCCCTTAGATAATGTGCCATCTTTTGATTTTGTCCATTCTGGACGGGGTTTTCAAGTTCTTTGATCTTAAATACCACATTTACTTCATCAAGATCAATGTTGACTTCTTTTACTAATGTCCTAATAAGACTACGTTTAGCTTGCCAATCTAGGTGTTCCAATTCCGATTTAACACTAGAATAAAAGCCCTTTATGCTATTTGTAATAAGATTCATTTTCTGCCGTAGTTCCTTTTGATCAATCACCTTTTTCTTCTCTCCTTCAATCTCTTTTAAACGTTCCTTCATTTTTTTCATTGCCTGCTTAAATTCTTCCTTGCTTATATATTTTTCCTCACTTGTATTCTCTTGAATATAATAATCATTTATAAGTTCTTTAATACTTTGTTTTAATTGACTCTCACGTCTTGCAAACCTTTCATCTAGTAATTCATTCTTATTTTCTGAAATCCTACGTTGGTACTCCTTTTTTATCATCTCTGGGTTTTTTAGTACACTTTTTACTTCCTCCCATATAGCTGTTTCTAGCATATCTGCACGAACCAATTTATTGTTACATTTCTTCTCACCATCAGTAATACATATGGTACCACCACAGCGATAATAGCTATGCGTTTTTTCTCCACTTCTATGGTGCACACTACTATACGCACTATCACAATTTTGACATGCAACTAGACTTTGTAGTAGGCTTGTCTCTTTCCCTCTCTGCATTCTTGCTCTTTTTCTATTTTCATCCAGTTGCTTTTGTACTTTATTAAATAGTCCTTCATCAACTATCTTTGGTACGGGTATATAAATCCAACTATCTTCATCTGTATTACGGACAGAAATTTTTACCCTTTGTTTACTTTTTCCTCTTCTTTCAACCTTTCTTGACTTGCCAAATGCTGCTTGTCCTTTATATGCAGGATTTCTTAGCATCCCTAGAATTGTTGCTGAACGCCAAATCTTGTATCCGTTCAGGGGTGTAGCTTAAGAGACAATAGATAGGAGATTTTGAAAAGGGTTGAGCTTCTTTTGCCTCCAGGTTAGGTACAATGAGATCACCCGTTCAAGAAACATGTTTCCTCGTACTGACTGTGTAAAATACGAATTCTTACGATAGACTACATAATGCCGTATCTGTCGCTCAACATGGTAATGGGATATTCCATGGGTCATCCAAAAATGTCCACATCATTGGCTCGGATTTTATAATACCCTTTACCGTTCGTGAAGCTCCTTTTGCTTCAAGTATATAAGATATTTTTATCATGCAGTACTGTTCGTAATTCTTTGGCTTAACTTTGAAATACTAATTTCATTTTCTGGCAAAGCATTTTTTAATGCAAACAATCCATTAGCTGCATCTTTTAAACAATGGCCAAGTCTCATTATTCCAACTATGAGATAACCTCTCGAAATTTCTCAATAAGTGAGCCCAACAAATTTGTCGTTTTTCATCACTGAAGTGGTTGTAAACTGCATATCTGTCAGTAATTACCAGGTTTTTGTAATCACAAAATGTACTATTCTTTAAAAATTTCATTCCTCTTGTATCTGCTAACTTTTGCTTTATTGTTGGCAAACATCCAGCACCAACCAAGTTTACCCTTAGTGTAATGGCTAGTTTCATCAATATGCAAAACTTTGCTTGCTCTCTCTACTCGTTCATATGCTTCTTTACACTTCGATGCAACCATTGCTTCACTATTGGATATACTGCCAATACTTATATTCAAGTTAAAAATATCCTTCATAATATTTGCTATTTCTCTCTTCGAGTTTTTATAAAACCCACTCAATGCCGTAATTACTGACTTAACTCTAGGGCCAAAGGTATCAGCCTTCTGGTAACTTGCTACTCCTTCTTTTTCCGCATTTACGACAGCGACCATGTTCTCTCAACTACGTAAGGCTTAATTTCTAACTTTTTGATAGACATATGGTTTTTCTGATATTGTGATCTTTTCACCACACTCGCATCTATTTGGTAACTCTACCTTCACCACCTCATCTGCTTCCATTTTAGCTCGGCAATTTCCTTTATGTCCAACTTGACCACCTATCTTCCTGCCGCACTTTGACTTATCTTCTGGTGTGTCTTTTTTTATTTTGTACAGCTCTTTTGAACTTGGTAAAGATGAATTCCTTGAGTTTACCTCTCTCTTAGTTCAGCATTCTCTATTTCTAAGAACCTGTACATGATCTCAAGAAAGGAATAAACTAAGAGATAATGTATATAAATTAGGATATATGAGGAGTTTATACCCAAGTGACATAGGTCGAGAAAAATTTGAGATTATCGTAGCAGATCTGGAGTCTTGTAGAAAAAAAACAAAACCAAGAAAACTTGATTTGTATGATGTATTTTGCGCAGTGTTATACGTCCTAAAAAGTGGTTGTCAATGGAGGATGCTGCCGAAAGAGTTTCCAAAGTGGCGAAGTTGTTACGACTACTTTAAAAAATGGAGTGAAAAACCGAGCATAGGTGAAGAAAGTATTTTGGAATGTGTTTTAAAAAAAATTAGTTGCGAAGAAACAATGGTCGGAAAGAGAAAACCAGTTTCTGTATAATTGATGCTCAAAGCGTTAAAAACGCAGATACTGCTGAAAGAAAAGGCTATGATGCAGGTAAAAAAATTTCAGGCATAAAGCGCCATATTGCTGTAGATACACAAGGTTTACCGCATGCAATTTATGTAACGACTGCAGAAGCAACTAGTGCTGTGAAAATGGTTAAAAATGCTAAACTCTGAAGTTAAAAACATACTGGTTGATGCCGGTTACACAGGAGAAAGTTTTGCTACACAGATAAAAGCAACTATTGGTGCAACTGTTGAAGTAATAAAGCGAAGCGAATTACATACCTTTGCTGTATTGCCAAAAAGGTGGGTTGTCGAGAGATCTTTTGCTTGGTTGGAAAAATGTAGGCGATTGTGGAAAAATTGTGAGCGAAAATTCAATACCAGCTTGCAAATTTGCTTTCACTGCTTTGCTTCTGAAAAGATTATGAACAGGCTCTAAGAAAGATTTTATTATAGCAGATTTATGCTGGATTTTACTTTGAAAAGCCAGACCACAGTGTGGCCTTTCGAACTGTCTTTAAAGACTATTAGCGACTTTGAACTCCCCTGCATCCAGCTTAAACTCACCTTCTCCTCTGGCAAAAGAACCAGTTTTGATATCAAGCCATTTATCCTCTTTTGAGTTTGTAGCCATACCTTTTACTATTTTTCTTTCGTTTAATAGTTCCTGTGCTAAACGTTCAAGTCTGTGCCTACTAACACCATGAAATGCAGCTGGTAATCTATGCCGTTGTTGAAACACTCCTGGTCCACCTGTGTGAGTAAATGGATGGCCTTCTTGGGCTGAAAGTTTAATGTAGTGAATAAGTATATTTTTTAACTCTTCATTGGAGAACTTAATAGCATTAATTTGTTCAGATATATCTTCTAGCAAGCCTGTTGGTGAACGCAAATAAGTTCTTACACTTCTGTCTGCTGCCCCATTGGACTTAACTATTGCTCCCTGATAAATTGTACTATGAGTTCTTTCAAGCTTTAGTGTATTATATTACAGGCGCTAAGAAGGTACCTAGAAATCGCTTAAAACGTAATTACAGGCTTTTTGCTTACCAATGAAATATAAAACACAAAATATAAATCTTTGTCTCCATTATACATGATGAAATTGGAAACGTAAATTTTGATCTTTGTCTCTATTTTGAACTATTGAGCGGTAGTTATCTGGTTCTTTACATTAAATAACTCAGCTATATTATAGTGCATTTTTTATATTAACTAAATCTCTTAATTGATCGTTGTTAAATTCTGTAATCCAACTCTCGCCACTACTTATAGTTAGGCTTGCTAATTCCTTCTTGCTTTGAATCATCTCATCAATACGCTCTTCAAATGTACCTGTTGAAAGTAGCCTGTACACCATGACATTACGTTCTTGCCCGATACGATAGGCCCGATCTGTTGCTTGTGCTTCCACTGCTGGGTTCCACCATAAGTCATAATGTATTACATGATTTGCTGCTGTTAAATTAAGTCCTGTTCCTCCAGCTTTTAAAGACACTATAAGAATATTTGATTGGAATGAATTTTGAAAATCATCAACCATTGTATCACGCACTTTTCGAGAAAGTCCTCCATGTAAAAATGGCACTTTTGATTCAAACCTTTCTTCAAGTAGCCTAGCTATAATCTTACCCATTTCAGTGTATTGAGTAAATATCAATGATTTTTCTGCAACTTCACCAATACTAATCAATATTTCCTCAAGCATCTGCATTTTACCGGATTGTTCAATACTCGCACGCTTTTTCTTGCCAAACTGTGATGGATGGTTACAAATTTGCTTTAAAGCATTGATAAGTTTAAAGATTAGTCCCTTACGTTCAATCCCTTCACTTTTTTCTATCTTCTCCATAGTTGTATCAACAACCTTTTGATAAAGAGCTGTTTGTTCTGAAGTGAGGGAACAATAACGATTATTCTCAATTTTATCTGGTAAATCCTGAATAATGCTTTCATCACTCTTAAGCCTACGTAACATAAAAGGGCTAGTGATTTTCATAAACCTTTCTAGACAAGTTCTATCTCTTGCTTTTTCAATTGGTGTTGCAAAATAGGTCTTAAACTGCTTAGGGGTACCAAGATAAGATTTATTGATAAAATCAAAAATGCTCCAATACTCAAGTAACCTATTCTCAACAGGAGTACCGCTCATTGCTATTCTATGCGTTGCCTCAATAGCTTTAATTGCCTTGGTTTGTTCGGTATTAGGATTTTTTATATTTTGTGCTTCATCAATCACGAGCAAAAACCAGCGAATTTTATTAAGTTCTTTTTTATCACGACGTGCAAGACCATAGGATGTTAGAGCTACATCATAATCACTTGCCAATTCTCGATTTTGTCCGTGATAGATGAAAAGCTTTAATTCTGGTGCAAAACGTTCCATCTCTCGTTGCCAATTACTTAATATGCTTGTTGGAGCTACTACCAAGACTCTACCTTGATCTAAAAACCCTGCATTTTTACAGTATAGAATGGCTGCAATAACCTGTATAGTCTTACCAAGACCCATATCATCAGCAATTATGCTACCAAACCCTGTTTCTATGTTCTGTATAAGCCAACTAAATCCGCGTTCTTGATATGGGCGTAGTTGTGCTATTAGATTATTTGGTGTAGTAACAGGTGTGTAAGTATTAAGTTTATTAAATAAGCTTGTAAGCTGCTGGTCAAATGCTACTTTAGTTTCATTTACTTCTCCTGTTAGAGCAGCTTGCATAAGCTCTGCTTGACTTAAATAATCAGGCAATTTATCAAGTTTTTTTAATAAAGCTTCTACCTCCTTATCATCCAAAAGCACATACTGATCGACTATTCGCACAAGCCCTCGGGAATCTTTTAGCAATTTTTTAAATTCTGTAACGCTTAATTTTTTATCTCCTATTGCTACTTTCCAATCAAATTTCAATAAATTTTCCAGCGTTAAAAAACTTTCGCGATCTTCTTTTATTTTATCCTTGGCAGATAAACTAAGACTTAATTGTGGTTTGAAGATTTTTTGTAAAGATTTCGGCAAAATAACTTTGATACCTATTGCTCTTAGTACAGGCAAGATATGTAAAAATAATGGTGCAAAATTATCTAAATTAAATGATAATGTGCTATTATCGTCAATCGACTTTTCTAGTTCAGGTATATATTCAGACAAAAGTGCAAGATCAGATAAAATACTAAGCTTTACGTTTTGATTAGAAAGTGCTTTTTCCAGCTTTATGAATGACTTCTCATCATCCAGTGATAACTGGACCTCAAGTTCAAATTTTTCATGGTGATCTTTTATCATTAGATAGAATTTGTAAGGCTTATCTGCTAAATAAAGGCGTGACAACCAGAGATTAATCGCTTGTGGTATTTCTTTGTTGTCAAATTTAGTAAACTTATATGAATTTCCAGTAAAGAATAATTCAAAGATGTCCTTATCTCCATACTTATCCAGAGATGCAGGAAAGTTATCTTCTATATACCCTAAAAGGATGAAAGAGATAGCAACATTTACTTGTTCCTCTGGTTCCATAGCGATTTCTTGATATTTGATCAATAGAGTTTGCTTGGCAAAATTAACGCTTAGTGCTATACTCTAGTAATTTTTATGAGGTAAAAATGGTTAGGAGTTTATTGGGCAGGCTTACGTCATCAGAAGAAGATGCTACAAAAGAAAATAAAGTTAAAAGTAGGAAAAATTCTGGGGACTCGGGTATTGAAGTCGAAGATTCATTTGTTGTAATTCCTGAAAGTTTAACTTTTACTAAAATAATAGATATTCTAAATAATGCAATAGAGCGTAATAATTATGGAGAATGAGATAGAATCGTACAACATTGAAGGTTATGAAGGCCAATCTGTTACACTAGATAATGAAAGCTTCAGAGATTTTTGTTTAAAGCAACTTGGTTTAGACTTACAAAACAGAGGCGATCACCAGCATATATATTCAAATATACTGTTACAATATAGTTTTGATCAAGTAAATAGTTATCCAGCAAAAGAGCTGGTACTTTCAGCAATTGCAGCTAATAACAAACTTGCAGAAAAATACCAGGACATACTTTTTGCTGAAGGAAATTTGAGTCTTTTACCTCTACTTATTGGCAGTCAAAAATATATTGCAGCTTTTATAGAGAGATTTCCTGACCTTTATATTGAACTAAAAAATCAGGTTGTACAACTTGTTGAACCTAATAAGATTGGCTTTTTCTCAGTTATAGCACTAAGACAAGAGCGAGAATTACTAAGTACAGTTCTTATTGAGTACGTCTTAAAAATCTTGAACAAGTGTTGCAAACAAGTAGCTTTAACCCTTTATATGGCATGCTTGAAACAGCATCTCTCGCTAAAAATAAAGACTTTATGAAGATAGTACTGGATTCACTTGAAAGATATATTGATGATCAGGCTAAAAAAGATCTATTAAAAAAGTGTATTGTTACTTTTTTAGAAACTGCAATAAGTCAGGAGCATGTTTCAATTGTTGAGTACTTGTGCAGAGAACGTATTGAAAAGAAAGGTTCAATAATTCAAGAAATCTATAAAGAAGCATTTGCAGATGAGAAAATTATTGAACAAATTAAAAACCAGGTTCTAAAAAATATTGATAGTGCAGGTAATGGACGTAAGGAAAAAAAACAAAAAATTTATGACCTAGTTTTGCAAGCCGCCTCATGTACTGGCAGTACAGATTTTATAATAAAAGTACTAGATTTAATTAAAAATGATCCCAAATTTTTAGGCGATACAGATAGGCGGACCTTCTTGCAAAATAGTCTAGTTACTATTTTAGATAATGTTATACGTGAAAAACATTCCTCAATTATTCAAAATGTGTATACAAATTTTATATTGAAACTCGCTGAAAATTCAGGAGTGGAGTTTTTAACCATTCAACAAAAATATAAAAACGCTTGTCATACTTCTATAAATGTAGATAACAGTGTCGCCAGTCAGCTTAATGAAAAGGAACCTAATGGAGGTGATTCAAATCTAGAACAAGATGAATTTGAAATAACTGATATTCAAGAAGAGCAAAGGCCAGGTGCTTTAGGACTAAACAAAACTGAAATTGCAGGATTTAGCCAAGAGAAGTTATTAGAGATGACCAATTTTATTAAGGTAGGCTATTATGTTGGTAATTATAATCTTAATAATAAAAAGTTTTCTGAGTTAGAGGAAAGATCTTATAGAGTTCCAGCTAAACTTAAGGAAGAAGGTTATAAAATAATTCAATTCTATAATATGCGTGATAATGAACAACCATATCGACATGCTGGTTATGTTTTTATAAAAGATAAGGGAATAACTATAGTTTACCGCGGTAGTCGTAATTGGTTTGACTACATGAAAGATGCTGAAATGATTTTGACTAGTTCAGGTGAGCTTTTGCCTGAAGGTGGAAAAATCCATTCAGGTTTTTACTCTTTATTTAAAGATTCTTGGGGTAGTGTTTATGAGATATTAAAAGGACATGCTAATGATCAAAAGTTAGAAATTAAAGATTTTAAAATTAACCTTACAGGTCATAGTATGGGAGGTGCTATTGCCACCATAGCTGCTCTATGTTTAAGTGTAAGAGAGGGTACAGAAGATTTGCATGTTGCAACTTTTGCTTCCCCAAGGGTTTTAGATTCTGCTGCTGCTGAGGTTTATGAAGAGCGCCTTGGAAAGAAAACTATTAGAGTAGTTAATCAATCAGATTTCATACCTTCATTACCACTTGGTTCTATGGGTTATAAACACGTGGGTGAACAATTAAGAATAAGTAGTAGTTCTTCACTTTATGCTCATTCATTGGACATGTATCGCAATCTCATTGCAAATCTTGAACCTGACCAATTTAAGTATGATAATAGTGTATCTATATACTATTATCTTTCTTACCTTGTTACAGTATTGTATAATGTGTCCACTGTACCAAGTTACCTCATTCCAAATACCCATTCAAATGGTGATGAGCAATATTTTAAACAAGTAAAGAACAAACATAAAGATGCTTCACTTTCTGAAATGATAAAATATTCTGGATCTAGTAATGAAGAGAAAGTAGTAATTTATGAGGATTCTGAATCTGGTGAAGACGGGTTTATAACCTTTGTGATGCCATCTTTACATAGACATGGAAGAAGTAAAGGGTTAAAAATTAACCCTCCTTATATTGCTTTTTTTGTTAACAATAATTATCTCAGTGGAAAGGAAGAACTTTCTGCACAAACTCCTCCAGTTACATTAGACTTCTTTCAAAATTAGAAGAAGGAGTGTAAGATCAAGTATTTGAAAGCATGAAATATAAGGAAATAGAAAAGTTAGAAGGAGAAAAGTTTCGACGTTTAACAGGGGTAAAAAAAGCAACATTTGAGCGAATGGTAGAAATTATGGATGAGAAAGAAAAAAAGCTAGAAGTGGAAGAAAAAGCAAACTTTGCGTAGAAGACAGGCTACTGATGGCACTAGAATATATAACCGCACATATTTTCATATTGGACAAAGTTATGGCATGAGTGAAAGTAATTGTTTTAAAATAATAAGATGGGTAGAAGACACATTAATAAAATATCCAGATTTTGCATTACCAGGAAAAAAAGAACTATTAAAGAGTGATGTAGAATATGAAGTTTTAGTAATAGACGGAACTGAGACGCCAGTAGAGAGGCCAAAAAAAAGCAAAAGCCCTTCTACTCTGGAAAGAAAAAAAGGCATACTATAAAAACACAAATAGTAACAGAGAAGAAAAGTCATATGCACATCTTTCTCGAATGGCAGAAAACACGATTTTCGGATGTTTAGAGAATCAAAAGTAGCAGCAAACTAAAATCTTAGCTGATGCTGGCTACAGGGGAATGCAGAAGATACACAAAAATGTTGTATTATCGCACAGGAAAAAGAAAAAGAATCCGTTAAGCAAAGAACAAAAAAAAGAGAACAGGACACTTATGAGCCACAGGGCAATACTTGAAAACGTAATTGGCTTATTGAAAAGGTTTAAAATCATTTCCGATAGATATAGAAAGCGACGAAAACGTTTTGGTTTAAGATTTAATTTGATTGCTGCTATCCACAATTTTGAGCTCCTTACATGAATTTTGAAAGAAGTCTAATCAATTTTCCTGGATCCCAGTGTCTGGGCACTGGGATGACACCCTACTTAACCGTCATACCGCGATTCATTCGCGGTATCTCAAAGCATAGATCCCGCTAACACGTAGCAACTGTTCTCCCTTGGTCATACTGCCGCGGTATCTCTAGATCCCGCTAACAAGCAGCGGAATGACGATTGTCGATAAATCTAAGTTACTTTAGCAACAGTTATTCTCCACCAAATTACTCCGAATTTTAGTTGTATTATTTGCGGATTTCACTGCTGAAATCTCAAATTTTGAGCTTGTGTTCAGAAATAATTCGATTGACCTGCCAAAAAAATCGTATCTCCACCCCTTGAATAGTTTATCTATCTGCCCAGATATTGACCCGGTTAACTCATCTTTTGAAGAAACTAATTTCTTTGATATATTACTTTCTTTACATTTACTATCTAAAATAATTGAGAGTATATCGAATACAGATTTGTCATAATTATTCGGTAAGATGCTGTTTTGCTGCATCCAATTTTTTTCATTTTCATTAAAAATATTCACAAACTCTAGTAAATCTGCATCTTTTATATTTTTTGCATTCCTCTTGAGATCATCTAAAATCTCATCAACATGCTCTACATTTTTTTCAATAAAACCAGCTATGACAGCATTATTAATTACTTTATTACGATTCATATTATAGCGCTGTGCTAAGGTCTCTTGCCATTCACTAACTGCTTTAACAGTTAATACCAATCTTGGATTTGCTTCATAATTAAATTTAATTCTCTTCCATGCATCTTTTGGACTATGTAAATACTTATTTATATTAACTATTGATTCCATCTCTTCTTGAAACCAACACGTCCTATTATTTTCTTCAAGTTTATTGCACAATATTTGGTATAAGTCATATAGGTGTACCACGTCGTTTATTGCATAGTCTAACTGATCCTTGGACAACGGACGCCTTAACCAATCTGAATTTTTAGCTTTAATTTTATCCAGCACTACTCCTTGATATTGCTCTACCACTTTTGAGTAACCAATAAAGTCATGATAATAATGACAAAACATAGCGGCAACTTGGGTATCAAAAATGGGAGTGGGAATACATTTAAACACAGTGAGTAAGGATTCTATGTCCTGCCGGCAGCTATGAAACACTTTGGTTATCCCATGATTTAGCATTATTTTCTTAATGAATGATAAATCAATTTCTGGCACTAATGCGTCTACAATAAAACTCTTCTCTCCGTAAGAAATTTGAATTAACGATAATTTTGGGTAGTAAGTTAAATTATTTCTAATGAACTCCGTGTCAACTGCTATAAATTTCGGCTTTTTTGCTATTAATTCTTCACACGTATCTTCCAGCTCTGATGTTGTACTAATTAGCATATATTTTTCACTTGGCGGTTCTACTTTTTCTGGGTAAGGTCAGAGTATCCACTTTAACCTCTCTAAATTTGCTTACAACCTCTTAACTTGACGCATAGGACTCCCTACTTGGATGTAGTGCGAAAGCCTCTTACAACTTACTTTTAATTAGTCTAACCCATGCGTGCCAATCCCTCTCACCAAAATTGCTTTCAAAAGATAGGAGATCCTTTACAGCTTTTGAGCAAATTTCTTCACTTGGAATTGATAACTCCCTATTCATTGCTAACGTTAAACATTGAGTTTTGCACGCTCGTTCTAAATGATACGTGTAAAACATTGCTTCTTGTATAGTCCGACCACACGTTATAGATCCATGATTGCGCATTAACATAACAAAATTTTCTTTCAGATCAGCTATTAACCTCTTTCCTTCTGTATTGCTAAGTGCTAGGGAATTATAATTATGGTAAGAGATTTTATTGTAAAAGTGCAGTGCCCATTGACTTATTGGAAGTAGTCCATCTTTTAGAGAAGAAACTGCTACAATAGAAGGTGTATGCAGGTGAAAAATTGCTTGAATGTCTTTCCTTGCTTGATAAACAAAACCATGAATTATATAGCCAGTTTTATTATATTGATATTCTGTACCCTCAATCACACTTCCATCTAGTGATACTCTCATCAATGAATTTTCATTCACTTCGTCAAAGCGTATACCAAATGGGTAAATATAAAACGACTTTTGATCTTCAGAACGTACCGAGAGGTGAGTATATGTATGATCATCCAGTTTAAGGTAAGACAAAATCTGATAGGCATAGACTAGATCCCTTTTTACTCTGCTCTTTGTTAACAACACAATCCTCTGTTAGAATCTTCTGAAGATTTATACACGAAAAAAGGCTTGTAGTAAACTAATAAGTCTATGCCACTCTGTCTTGCTTTCTGAATACCAAACACTTTTGTGTTGTAGCTTGCTTAAAAATATTTATCGTTATTATAGAATTTATATATAGAATTTATGTTTCTAAATTACATAACATCCTAACTAAAAAAATAATTTTCTATATAATATTTCATATGTTTTAAAGCTTTATTTTTATGTTATCATAAATGTAAGTTTCAAGATTGAAAATAATATGGTAAATATTAACACAAAAAAACAGCCAGCAGGATTCTTCATATATCTCTCTGGTCTTCCAGGAAGTGGTAAACTTTCCACAGCAATAGAATTATCCTATATGATAGACGCATTAATTGTAAATAGTAAGTTCTATAACAATGTTCAAGTTTGCTCTATATACAATGGTGTCTTTGAACGTGATCAAATACCTAAAGAAGTTCAAGATAGAATATATGGCATTATGCAAATTATGCTTCAGGTAATAGAAAATTATCCGATTCACTCAAAAAATTACATATTTATTGATGAGTTGATGGAAAATAATGACCAGAACATGAGGATGTATGATTCAACAGTAAGACTTAGTAAAAAAATGAACACAGAAATCCTTCCTGTGGTACTTAGGTGTGATCTACCGACATTACAAAAGCGTATTGCATTAAAAAGGCAAAGAAAAAATAGGAAGGTGGATAATGTAAATAGCATGATAGAGCAATTTAGGATTAACAATTTATTTATACCACCGAATGCCATAGAGATAGAAAATTCAGATATAAGTATAAAAGAAGTAGCTCAAGAGATAGTAAACCAGATGCATAAGCTTAGCCAAATTAGCATGTACGCGAAAGAATAGTCTATAATGATTGCATATACTGAAGCTCATTTAAATATAGAGCCTCAACTTCATTTAATTTTTGCTTGTTCTTCAGTCTATAATGAACTAATAGTCCTGCATGGCTAGCATTTAAATTGCAATCCATATGTGTACTGCTTGTAGCGTGACACTTGGATCCAGGTTCACGTGCTGCAGTTGGACCAGATAGCGGCAATAAATTGAAATCAAATAACTGCGTATAAAACCCTTGAGCATTTTTGATTATAGCTCTGATATTTTTTTTGCTACTCGTACAAAGCAAAGATATTGTGTAAGCTTGAACTTCCAGCGCACTAACTCCGTATAATGGCTTATTTGTAGCAAGATTTATACCTTGTGCTGCTGATATACCAACTCTAATTCCAGTGAAACTTCCCGGGCCAACTACTACCGCTAAATGATCTATTTTATCGTAATTATAATTGTGCTTATCAAACAAAGTATTCAGAATTTGAAAAAATGATTCTACATGATTGTTGCTGGTGGAATTGCGCTCTACAAAACAATTACCATCATAATCAACTATTGCTATTGAACTACCAGTACCTACAGTATCAATCGCTAAAATAGACATTACTTAAGCTTATCATAGAGTTTTGTAAACATCATAGTAAAGGCACCATTACCCATAACATTTGCTGAAGTGATTATTGGATCAAACACTATATACAAGGCTGTGATTAACGAAAGCATTTCTGGAGAAAATTTGAGGTATTTCTCAAGAATAGGTAGCATTACCATAATTCCTCCTGCCGGCACTGCAACGATAGCAAACTTAAATAACAAAAAATAGAGAAGAAAAGTTACATAGTCCGTTGTGGACAATAAATAACCAGAAGTGATTACCATTGATAATATTATAACAAAAAAGCAATCACCTACTAAATGAAAGCTAGCAGTTATTGGTACAACAGACGATGCTATGTCAGGTTGCTTTACATTTTTTTTGCTTCCTTCAAGAGTAAGAGGCATAGTTGCATTACTAGACATTGTGCTCATTGCAGTAATAAATGCCGGTATCATATTGCCTATACTAGCTATCCAGCTTGTGATCTTGAATGAATTTGCTGCTCCATATAAGAGGAAAACATAAAGGTAGGTTGCAGATGCTATAATAATGAAAATTATTGAGTAATCCTTAAATATTATAGATAAAACTTGATCATGCTGCATTTTTAAAGCAAGCCCAAGTACAAATATTGGAATAATCGGCGTCAAAAACGTCTTCAAAATAAAGAGAGTTAAATCTAACATTTTGTTCGAAAGCTCTTCGCTTTTCTTAGGTAGCAGTATAGACACTACTATGCTGGACACAAATCCACAAGCAAGAGCATGAAAGTTAGAAAGGAGTAGCGGAAGCCTAAATGACCATAAAGGAACAATTGTTTCTTCATACGTTATATCTTGTATTGAATAAGTGTTTTGCATGATAAAATGCCCAACAGAATAAGCTATTAAACTTGAAGCCAGATTCGATAAGAAGATCATTATAATAAGTAACAATATGAACTTTATAGCTGACTGCTTAAGATTGTTAACACTGCTAAAGATTAACGCAAAAATAATAAAAGGCATTATAAATAGCAAAACCTCTTTTATACTCAGGCTCGTTGAGTACAAGAAGGTTTTTGCTTCCATTGGAACTAAATGACCAAAGAATGCAACTGAAGTGATGACCGTGAGTAAGATTAATAGTTGTAGCACGTTCTTATATACCAATGTCCTGTGGACATATATATGGTAAGTTAGTTGTTAAGTAAAGCAAAACTGTCTAAACTGCTGTGGAACACTATGAAAAACCAGCTGCTTTTGCTACTCTAGTGCATACTGCACGGATATTGTCTATCAGATCCCAGTGCCTTGACTACTTCGATCCAGGAAAATTGATTATGCACTATACAACATTCTCGATCAAAAAACTGATTCCAGTGTCAGCTACTTGCACGACAAGGAAGAGTGAAATTAGCACTCACCTATTATTCGTGTCGTTTTCAGTAAAAGCCTCCTCCCATGTGCCTTGAGTTGCTGCACGACTATACTCTGTTACTCTATTTTCAAAGAAATTCGTATGTTCAACGCCATTTAGTATTTCATCGAGCCATGGAATAGGATTATCATTGACATCATATATAGACTCAAGACCTAATTGCATTAACCGTCTGTTTGCTATGTAGCGTATGTAATTGCGCACTTCTTCTGCGGATAGTCCTTCAACATCTCCTAAATCAAAGGCAAGCTTTATGAACTCGTCCTCAAGCTCAACAATAGTGCGGCATGCAGAATATAATTCCTCTTTAAACTCGTTGTCCCAAATTTCATTATTCTCTTTAATAAATGTATTAAATAACATAATAATTGAATTGGTGTGCAAAGTTTCATCACGAGCTGACCAGGAGATTATCTGCCCCATGCCTTTCATTTTTCCAAAGCGTTGGAAATTGAGCAAAATTGCAAACGATGCGAATAACTGCAACCCCTCGGTAAATGCACCAAACACTGCTAGAGTTTTAGCTACATGTTTTTTATCGTGTTTTTTGCTTTCCTCAAATTCTAGCATGTATTCATATTTCTTTCTCATAGCATCATACTTTAAAAATGCTTGATACTCGCTTTCTGGCATGCCAATTGTGTCTAAAAGATAAGAATAAGCTGCAATGTGTATGGTTTCCATATTGGAAAAACTTGCAAGCATCATGCATATTTCTGTTGGCTTAAATATATTTGAATAATGCCTCATGTAGCAGTTATTTACTTCAATGTCCGCTTGAGTAAAGAATCTAAAAATCTGAGTTAGTAGATTTTTCTCTACGTTTGAAAGTTTAGTTTTCCAATCCTTCACGTCATCAGCAAGCGGAACTTCCTCAGGTATCCAATGAATTCTTTGTTGCTGCAGCCACGCATCATACGCCCAAGGGTAATTAAAAGGTTTGTATATTGGATCTGCTTCTAACAATGACATAAGACACCTATTATTTTCTAAAGTAAATATTATATTAAATGATATTGAGAATCAGTCAATTTAACTTTTTGAAATTTGACGGCAGGTAATTTATTAGTGTATTATAGCTTCAAGTAATTTATCAACAGAAATGCAAGTATTAATATCTTTTATTTTATTATTTACAGTGAGCTGCACACACACTATTCACAACCACGGAGCTCCTGGCATTAGTGTTGAATTGTGGAGCAAGATAGAGGCAGGTGACGATAAAGAAAAAGTGGTTCACACTTTAGGATCACCAACATTAGTATCAAAGTTCGATGACAATGTCTGGTACTATGTCTCATATAAAATTAAACAAGCTAACTTCTTAGGAAAAAGGAAGTATAGCAGTAAGTCTCTGCAAATTTCATTCGATCAGAATGGTAAAGTTGCAGATACAAAAGAAACTGACATCTCAGAGAGATCTTTGGCTGTTCTTGATTGAAAATCTGCTCAGATCTTCCTACGTCATACCGCCGCGGCGCTAACAAGCAGTGGAATGACGGCTTATTAAATTATAGAATTACTTTAGCTATAGAATAAAGTCTAGTGTTACTTCACGCCAAATGTGGTGGTGCTGAGTAGGCAAGCCAGTCAATGGGCTGCATTTATATACTGCACGCATTGCGTTATCTGCTATCGACCTGAAAAGTGGATTATTTCGATAGGAATCACTGTCTGCTACATCGGCCATAATTATCTCGCCTTGACTGGATAATAATAAGTTAATTTTTATATTAAAATTTTCTTTGTAAGCTATGCTTTCAGGAATGCTCCAGCATTTTGTAAGTTTGTCTCTTATAGAGTTAATAATTTCTGTTACAACTAATTCATCCTTTTTATTCTCAACGCTTTTTTCGTTTCCTATTTCATTTTTTGCCTCTCTAACATCCTTTCTTAGTTTCTTCCCTACACTTTTTTTTCTTTTTGGAACTGGAATGAATTCTTTACCCTCGTTAATAATGACTTCTTCTTGCATTTCGATAATTTGCCTCGGTTGTGCTACAACAGTGTGCTCAACTGTTTCTTTTTTCCTTTGTGGTATAGGAACAACTGACGTATCATTCGTTTGGGCTTTTGTTGAAGGTAACGAAAAAAGCAGAAAACAACATAAAGATAAAAAAAGAATGTAATTAGAATAGAAAAAACGCATATGTTAAGCAGCTTGTTTTACTGGTTTAAAGCTAATATTGCACATAAAGTCAACATATTTTAGTTGATGGACGAGTTTGAAGTAAATAAGGAATCCCCTCAAAGTTGCAGGCAAGAGAAAGATTGTCTTCTCGACAGACAAAGGAATTGCATAATGGATTAAAAGAAACCGTATGACAAAAATTATAGGAAAAGAATATACAGAATTTTTAGAGCAGTTGAAAGAACATATCGCTACTAGTCGTTATAAAGCAGCGCTTGCAGTAAATAAGTAAGCTTATTTTGCTTTACCACCATATTGGTACAGAGATCCTAAAACACTCAACAGACCAGCCATCTATAGGATTAATTTTATGTAAATCAAAAAATAATGTATTGGCCGAATATACACTGCGAGACATGACAAAGCCAATAGGTCTTGCAGAATACCGAATAACTGAAAATCTACCAGAGAACATAAAAACAGCTTTACCGACAATAGAAGAATTAGAAGCTGAATTATCCAAAATTTCAGATGAGGAAAAGTAATGTTACTAAAATCATTCAAACAATTATTTAGCAAACCAAAAGCTCAGTATGAAATGCATCAGGCTCAGGAAGAAGAGTGGCAGCCAATAACTTACTCTCTCATAGCCTTGAAACTTTGGAAGCAAACAGTAACAGAGTAAGTGATTTTTATGGATTACAAGCTCTAGGTGTACTATCCTATAATATCATACGGTCAATATACTCTAAATGAGATGGAAAGATGAAGGCATCATTATAGCTGCTAAAAAATACGGCGATAAAAACTTAATTCTTTCTCTGTTTACAAAAAATCATGGAAAGCGCAGGGGATTAATTAAGCTAACAAACAATAGCAATTATAAGTTTCAGATAAGTAATCTATTACATGCAGAATGGAGTGCTAAGTTACCCGAAAATCTAGGTTTTTTAAAGTGCGAATTAATCGAATCTCCATTCCATCATTTCTTTCAAGATAGGTTAAAAAGCATTACTATTGTCTCTTTCTCCTCTATTTTAGAAAAAGTGCTTCCAGAAAGTGAACCCTGCGCCGTGCTGTATGACAATTTTCGATATTTCATCGATGTAATTAAACACAACAATCAGTCTTGGCAAAGCCATTATCTCAACTTAGAGCTTCTGCTTCTTACGCAATTGGGATTCAAGTTAGACTTATCCAAATGTGCTGTAACAAGTGTTAAGGAAAACTTACAATTTATTTCTCCAAAAACTGGTAGAGCAGTGTCAAAAAAAGCAGGAGATTATTATGCAGATAAACTCCTACCTTTTCCACAAATGTTGCATGATGTATACAATAATAACCTACAAAACAGCTACTCATTCCAAGAATTTCAGTTAGGACTGAAAGTAACAGGATATTTTTTAAATAAGTATCTATTTTTGCAGTTAAACATGAAATTTCCAGAGCTGAGAAACCTCATGTTGTTGCTTTAACCTTAGTTATCATTTTTTTGAAATCATTTCAGAAATCTATAGCTAACCCAAGCAACACGTCATACCGCCCATAGCTGTACGAACATTCATTTTTGAAGACAGCAAATGGTGTCATTCCAGTCTGGAATCCAGAAATTTTGCTTATAACTGAGCTGATGAGCTAAAGGTAGTTGTCTTACGCTAAAACAAACGTTTTTAATTAAGTTGCATAGAACCAGTGTCTGGGCACTAGTAAAGGGTCACTTAAACTTTTTAGCTGATGCAGTTTTTAGTGGTGATGTTGATAGCATTACAAAATGGGTAAAGGAAAGTTTGATAAGCGAAAATTCAAGTGTTGAACCAATAAGTAAGAACTCCTTTTTTGATGCAGAAAAATCATTAATTAGAGGGTATATTGCTGGAAATAAATTTGAAAAGATTAAAGCACTTCTTAGTGCAGTTGATAATGATGAGTTTAAGAATGAACCTAGTTATCGAAAATTAAAATTAAATCAATGTAAAGTGCTTGCAGATGCAATAAAAATGGCTGAAGGATTTTTAAAAGAGCAGGAAAGTGATGCTATGCATAAAGATCTTAGTGCCTTATTACAGGCTAAGCAAGGTGAATTAAAAAATCTTGATCTTGAAGAAAGGGAAAAGAATTTTAGGGATAAATCATTATCTACTTCAATAAACGAAGCTCTTAGCATAGTACAGGTTAGTTCTCCAGGCAGTTCTAAGAGTAAGTAGTTCTGTAAATATATGTGCTGGCTACACTATATGCAATAAGTCTTGTAAGTTATTCTTACTTTTTATTAAAGTGTATTAGACAGAACTTAATCTGACAATAAAGAATCAACTGACAGAAGAATTGAGGAAGTCAAAACTAATATCAGTCTCTTGTTTAATGCTACTAATATTTTTCTGAAAAGCAATATGCTTGCTATCAAGAAAAGTCTGCATAGGCGTTTTACCATAGCAATATTTACCTGAGTGAGGTCTGGTCTCATTGTAAGAACTTAACCAATGATCAACGTCTATCTGTAGATCTTCCAAAGAACTGTAGATTTTCTTTCTGAAGATGATATTGTAACACTCATCTTGCATAGTCTTATGAAATCTCTCGCATATGCCATTAGTTTGTGGAGAGTTGGCCTTGGTTCTAGAATGATCAACATTTTCAACTCCTAAATACAGCTGATAAGCGTGATTTTCTGGTTTGCCACAGTATTCCGTACCCCTATCAGTCAAAATGCGCAATAATGGCACGTTTTGTCCATCAAAGAAAGGTATGACTTTATCATTAAGAAGATCTGCAGCAGTAATTGCAGTTTTATCTGTATAAAGCTTTACCATAGCAACTCTTGAATATGTATCAATAAAAGTTTGCTGATAGATCCGTCCTATACCCTTCTACATAATAAGTGTCTTGAGAACCCAAATAACCAGGATGCTCTGTTTCAATTTCACCATGCGCTTCCCTTTGTTCTTTAGTTTTTTCTAAAGCTGCAAGTTGCTCTTCTGTTAGAATTATTCCATCTTGCATGACTTTTGCTTCAAGTGCCTTAAGCCTTTTTTTGAAAGTTTCAAGATCATTTCTTAGCCATACAGATCTCACTTATATGTTGAGAATAAGTCTTTATAAGCATTGTAAAGTGGTAATATAAGGACATGCAGAGAAGAGGAACCGTAGGTCTTCTTGGTCATAAGGACCGCGGTGGAGCAAGGTTCTCTCCTCTGTTTATTATCTGAAAGTTCCGAACAACTGATTGAGCTTTTAGGCTCGCATATAAGACTGGAAAATGCAGTATATGTTATTATTACGGAGGAATTATGAATTCATCAAACATTATTGCTGGCATTGACGTTAGCAAAAGCAAATTAGATATCCACATTCACCCATTTGGACATTATAAAACGTTTGAAAACAGTGTACAAGCCATCAATAAAACACTAGACTTTTTACGTTTGCATAATGTAACCAAAGTTGGTCTTGAGGCAACTGGTGGATACGAAAAATTATGTGCCTATACTTTACTAAGCAATGGTTTTGAGGTGTACGTTATTCAACCAAGGTGGGTAAGAGACTATGCTAAAAGCCTTGGTATTACTACAAAAACTGATAAAATAGACTGCAGTATCATTTCACGTTATATCAATAACACAGATATGCGTGTTACTCCTTTAACAGCTGATAATGGTAATATTGATTGCTTGAAACAAAAATTATCTCGTAGAAACCAACTTGTAGAAATAGCAAAAATACAAAAAACCCAAATCCAACAGGTAGCTGATACATCTATAATCAAACAAATAGAGGAGCTTCTTGCAATTTTACGTAATCAAATTAAAACTTTAGAAGATGAGATGATTACATTTATCGATCAAAATCAAGAGCTTAAAAGAAAATACATATCAATAACTAGTATACCAGGCGTAAGCAAAATCACAGCCATTACTTTGATTTGCTATTTGCCCAAACTTGGAACCCTTCAAGAAAAGCAAATATCTAGCCTTGCAGGACTTGCACCTTTTAATCGAGACAGTGGTTTCAGTAAAGGAAAGAGATGTATTCAGGGCGGTAGATCACAAGTTAGGACGGTTTTACATATGTGTATTCTCAGTGCACAGAAAGTTAATTCTTATATCAAACCTTTCTTTACTAGATTATATAATCAATATAAAAAGCCATATAAGATTGCTTCCACTGCTGCTATGAGAAAATTGCTTATCCTTGCTAACTCTTTGATCAGAGATGATAGAGTATTTACTGAGGAATATAGACCTTAGTTTATTTCTATCTAAGCTAAATTTTAGCAGTATCTGTGGATAAGTTCTCTAATTGCATAAAAGTCAACAATAATTTTTTGTATCATGAAAAATATTTTTTGATGTAAAATTCAGCTCTAATACAACCTTTTATTTATTATCTTATTCAATCAAAAGAGGTTTTATTGGCAATAAAAACATCAACACTAATTTCCAATTAATCTCTTTTAAACTATGTAGCCAATGAATATGTGGATAAATACGTCCACACAAACTTAAAGTATTTATCCACATATTCATTAAACTTATAAAAACTAAGGTATCATTCTTTCCCTCTATAGTCTTAATATAAGTTAAAAGTAGCATGCTTCCATTGTTCTCTCCGCGGTCTAATATGGCTAATTTATATTGTAGCCAAGCCGCACTATACTTGTTAGGCGGAAGTGGACGGCAACATGTACGCCACGAAGTCTATGCTTCAACTTATCCTCTTGCTTATCCCTTCCATCGGCATTGCTATCTTTACTTTCAGTAAAATTATTGTTTTATACTTCTTTAGTGTTTATTGATAGCAAAACTCTTTTCTATCGATTAGCATCTTGTGCATAATCACGGCTAATTTTCTTGCTACTGCAACAATTGCTTTTTTCATGCCCTTTTTCTTTTTAAGCTTCAATCCCCAGCTTCTTAATTTAAATATCCTTTTACATTTTACCAGTAAGACCTGCGCGGCTTCATATAACATATTCCTACAGTCCACTGGTCCCATTTTTGATATACTTCCGTGTCGATCAATCTCACCAGAAGCGTACTGTCTTGGACTTAATCCCATATAGGCTCCAACTGTATAAGATGTTTCAAACCTATGCAGATCATCTATTGCAGCTTTATATGTCATTGCTACTATAATACCAACTCCTGGAACAGTAGTTAATAATTTACAATCCTCATCTTTTTTGCTTTGTTCTGAGAGCATTTTATCAAGTTTTCTTGTTGATTCTTCTATTATTTCTAAACTATGTACTAATGATTCAATTGAGGTTTGGCTAATTTCATCTAGATTATTAACCATTTCTTGCACTTTTAAAGCAAAGTTTGCAGAACTAAGACGTTGATTAACTTTTATCCCGTATATTTTCAGTAATCCCCTTATTGTTCCCGCAATTTGCTCTCTGCAACGTATTAATTGTCTTCTGCTTCCAAGTATTATTTTAACCTGACAAGCTTCGTCTGATTTTACTAATACCTTCTTAAATAGCCCAACTCTCATCATTTGTGCTATGCCTCTTGCATCATTTTTATCATTCTTATTGATTCTCGCAGATAATGCTGCTGCCATATGCCTTGCATCTACACAAGTTACTGGTAATCCAAGATTCCTCAACTCTTTGCACATCGATATTGATAATTGCCCGCTTTCTATTCCTATGGACTCGTATTTTTTGTTTTGACCAAGCAGAAACTCAGCTATTGCACTGCTTTCACTTGCAACAACCCCTTCTTTAACAATTTTTCCTTTCTCATCAATGATACTAATAAAAGTTTCTTTGAGTGAGACATCTAACCCGCTATAATGTTTCATGACCTACTGTAAAAGTTTAAATTATTCTTGAAGAACTAATTCATTGAATTTGTTACTTCGTGCTAAAATAATGGAGTATGTCTCTCCATCGTTCAATAGCAATTACAGTATGTACGCCTACACAAACTTAAAGCACAGTTACACTGATTTATGGAAGATATAAGCCTAAATTAAGTTTTTTGTTATTTTTTATTCTTTTTAGCCAAATAATTTGTTGACAGTAAAGACAGTATCTTTTTTGTGGTTTTGGAAGGAGTAAATAATCGAACCTTCCGTAACGCTAATTCGCAGTATGTTTCTTGTCAATTACTTTTGTTGATCAAACTATTGATTTCTTTGTCAAGATGTGCTATAATTAAATATGGTGTTTTGGGTAGGGTATGGTTGTATCTAATAAAAAATGGAAAGAAATATTCAATGCTGCGGTGAGGTCTAGTCGTAACTCAACTGGAAGCGATATACTTGAACAAATAAAGGCTAATTTAAGAAAGAAAGATGAAGGTGTTTATCAAGAGTGGGCGCAGAAGGGATTTGATATGGACCACATGTTCACGTGGGAGGATGCTCCTCTTTGTACTACGCTGCTTTGTATTGCTGTTAGAGGTGACCATAAAGATATAGTAAAAACTCTATTGGACAAAGGGGCTAGTGTTAATGCAAAAGATAGTCTTGAAATGGCTCCTTTACATTGGGCTGTTATAGATGCCCGTGGAGATATGGTAAGAATTCTATTGGGCAAAGGGGCTGATGTTGACGAGGAAGGTAGTCTTGGAAGAACTCCTTTACATTTTGCTGCTGAAAAGGGCCATGAAGGTATGGTAAGAATTCTATTGGATAAAGGGGCTAGTGTTGATGAGAAAGATGATCGTGGAAGGACTCCTTTACATTTTGCTGCTGGAGATGGCCATGAAAATATAGTAAAAGCTCTATTGGACAAAGGGGCTAGTGTTGATGAGAAAGATGATCGTGGAAGGACTCCTTTACAGTGCGCTGTTGCAGTGAGCAATGAGCGGGCATCAAGGTTTTTATATTGGACTTTTGCAAACGGCCATGAGCGGACATCAAAGTCTTTAATAGAAAATGAAATTAAGTTAAGGGGTTTGGAGGTAGAAAAGCCAGAATGTCTACAAAACCCTAATACTGATCTAAGAACAGGGATGTCAAAATATTGGGATGAATGTCTAGAGGAAATAGAGAAGATGCAAGAAAAAAAGATTGAAAATATCACACTTTATGATATTCTTGTAAGCAAGGGTGCTGATAAATTAGTATCTTATATACGAAGCAGAGATGTAAGTGATGAATTAGAAAAAGTTAACTATAAAAATGAATTTCCTATATATGGTAATGGTTTGGAACGTCAATACAAAATAGGAAAGCAGAGGCTGGACGCTTTCGGTGTGGGCGAGATGGGTATTAAATATTTTGGTGGTTTTACGAAGAATGAAATGGGTCAATCCAGTTTGAAAATCGCTGAGTATTTAAGTAATGAGGACATAGAAAATTTGGAAAAAGCAAGAATCCAAGCTATAAATGAAAGTAATCATAAACCTGGAGAGTCTAGTAAAAAAGCACCCAGGTCTTTCAAAACCAATGTAGATGTAGAGCATGCAGCGAAAAAACAAGAGAGCGCAAGTCGTTGCATAGTGAGTTAAGAAAGTAATGGGGGCAATTCAAGCAGCAGGCTCAAGAGTATGCGCTATAAACCGTAAGACCAAGTTGAGAGGAGGTAGAGGTTAAGTCAGAGGTTTTTCTAAACTTATGGTTTTTCAAATAGCTTTTTAAGATCCTGAAGTTGAGTGAAGAGAGGCAACTTTCTCCACTTAGATAATGTTATTGCCGCTAGTTATTTGAGGTTTATGCATCAAGCTTGACTTGTTTTGCTACTGGTTAATTTATAAAGGTAAATTAGGTGGATGATAAAGAAAAAGTATACCTATTTAAAGTCTCTCTGAACAAGAAAATCTATCGTGAAATGGCATTCCTTTATAAGTTTGCAGATAGATGCTTTTGATTTTGAATTGATTTGGTTTTTACAGTAACACAAATGATTTTATAAAGGTGGTGGTAATTGGGAGTTTTTAGTAGAATGTTATTGAAGCAGAAGCTGGAACAAGATATCCAAAAGTTACTAAGGAGCAAGCCTCAACAATATCCTAACTATGACGATGAGTAATAGAGTTTAGATGTTACTTCCTATCAAATTCTTCTATTTTTTTAAACTTTGTAGTACGTTAAAGAAAAAAACAAGCCCCAGGGGTGACCTTAAAATCGCACTTTAGGCTTTGGATGTACTTTTAGGTCATCTTTTACAACTACTGCTGTAAACCCCATAAAAACCGTAGCAAATGAATCTATGGATTTAACGGCATAAAAGACCACAAGAATGCCAATTATGCTGGATTCAAAGAAGACTCAACAACTGGCTGTTCTATGTCCTCTACTTTCTCGAGCTTGGTGTTGGATATTATACAGTGCAAAACTTACACACAACTATCCCGCCAACTACCGCTATGGCATACATTTTCAATACATAAGCTACGATACTACTATGCCACACCAATACTACCAGCCATCGTCTTTGTTGCATTACTTTTGTTGATGGTTCTTCTTTTTCGTTTACAGTGTTTTCTTTTCCAGATCGATTATCAAAACATGATTTCATTTCAGTAGAAGACAAGGTATTGGCTTTATCTGTACTATCAGCAGTACTTAGAGTTGGTTGTGCGGCAATTTCTGTTAAAATATTGGTGGCACTGTTTTCACATATTCCAGAAGCTTTTCTATTGAAGCAGCGATATCTTTGTCCTCTATAGCTATTGCATTACTGTTTTCGCATGGTTTATGTTCTATAGATTCTTCAAGACTACTTTTATTACTATTTTCACATGCATTAGCCGGTGTCTCGATATTACCTTGAAGCACTTTTTCACTTCTAGCTGTAGTAGTTTTGGCTGTTACAACAGTGGACTGCTGGGTTACTCTCTTATTAACAAGTTCTCCGGAGAATTTTAAGATTTCTTCTACAGCCTCACTATTTTTATGTGCTTCAGCATAGGTGAATGGAGTGTAAGTTGTTTCCTCGCCATTTGAATGTTTTATTGTTATTCTTTTTTTGACAATCTCTTTCAAGATACCCTTTTCCTCAGAGATCTTTAACACTGCTCTAATCATGTTATTGTCTCTACGTGATATAGCATCTGTAAGTATTGTATGAGTTTCTTCCCGACCATCTGAATGTTTTGTGGTCATCTCTTCATTCAGAACTTCCTTTAATAGTTTTTGTTTTTTGGCTTCTCCTAAAAGATCTTTTACAGCTTGATTATTTTTATGACTTATAGCATAATGTAGTAGTGACAATGTCTCCTCTCTACCCTGATATTTGTAAGCTATTTTCGCTAAAAGAATCGTGCTTGCGTTATAGCTGGACTTTTTGAATATTCTATTTCTAAACTTTTCTGCAACACCTCTCCCTTCCTCTATTTTTCTTGCTAGTTTTTGTATATTCTTTCTATCTTTATTTGTTAACTCATATATATCACATACTAATTCACCAGTCAGTTTTGGCATTTTCATAGTTCCTCCTATTATAAGATTTGTTGATTTAGTTGTAGTAGTTGAAATAGCAAACCGGTTAAGTTGCCTAGTTTGGTTCTTTCTTTCAATCGAAGATATTCTACTGTTTTAAATTCCCTGTAAAGATTTAGCTTATCTTTTTCATCTAAACAGCATTAACACGATTTGCCTTTTTTTGGATGTAGGAATTTCCTAGGAATTGTTCTCTTAAACTCTATGGTATTTTGTTTAACATTCAAGCACGGGTCTCTTGCTGTTTAATCTGCACAGATGAAGATAACTGAATACCTTCAGTTTCATGATAAGGGGGCTGGCGAAACTTGTCAAGCAAGTTTTTTCGTTTCTGCGAGCTACCTGGTTTTCCTACTGAAATTTTGAAAAATGTAATCTACTTCTATATTCAAATATATCAAGCAGTAATTCAAAATCAGCCATTGCACCTTTTGCATTATTATACGCGAGATTGAGCAGCTCTCTGTCCTGATATAAATCAGCAAATTTAAATTCCATACATCCTGATTGTTTTGTGCCTAAAATATCCCCACTGCCTCTTAGCATCATATCCCTTTCAGCAATGTAAAATCCATCTTGTGATTCACACATGATCTTTAACTTTGAAGATGAGCTTTTACTTAAATTATCGTATAATAATACACAAAAAGATGGCTTGTTTCCTCGCCCTACTCTGCCTCTTAACTGATGCAATTGCGATAACCCAAATTGCTCTGCATTTTCTATAATCATAATGGTTGCATCTGGCACATCTATACCAACTTCTATCACAGTGGTTGCAACAAGCAGAGAAAATTCATTTCTTTTGAAGGAAAACATAACTTGATCTTTCTGCTCCTGAGTCAATTTTCCATGTATTATACTAACTTTATCAAGAAATGTTTTTTGTAATTCTTGAAAACGCATCTCTGCTGCAGCAATATTGGTCTCTTCGTTTTCTTCTATATATGGACAAATCCAATATGCTTTTTCGCCCCTGTTTATAGCACCTTTTAGCTTTTCAATAACATCTGGCACCCTACTAATGTTCATAGTTACAGTTTTTATTGGCAATCTGGATTTTGGTTTTTCTTTCAACATTGAACATTCAACGTCACCATACATAGCTTGCTGCAAGGTTCTTGGAATGGGAGTTGCAGTAACGAAAAGTATATCGGCATTTTCTCCTTTTCCTACCAAGCGATTTCTCTGCATCACTCCAAATCGCTGTTGCTCGTCTATGACTGCAAGCCCTAAATTTTTAAATATAACGTTAGCTTGAAATAACGCGTGAGTACCAATCACTATATTTAAAACACCACTTGCAAGTTCGTTCATAATAATCTTTCTTTCCTTGCGCGAAGTTTTACCAGTAAGAAGCGCAACTTTTATATCGGTACAGGATAAAACTTCCTCAATCCAATTATAATGTTGCTCCGCCAAGATAGTAGTCGGTGCCATTAGAGCTGCCTGCATGTTGTTTTCTACCACATTTAGCATCGCAAAAAGTGCAACTACGGTTTTGCCACTACCAACATCACCTTGTAGCAAGTTTATCATGCGGTACTTGGATTTTTGCCTCTCTGAGATTTCATCTATTGCACGAATTTGATCGTTTGTTAATTGAAACGATAATTCATTTAAAACTTGCTCTTTATATTTATTCAATACTATAAATTCTCTTCCCCTTTCTTTTACATGATTTTCTCTTGCAAGTTTCAGTGCTAGCTGATACGCAAACAATTCATCATAAGCAAGCCTTTTTCTACAAACCTCGGCTTCCACCAATGAGCTTGGTCTGTGCAACTTTATGATGCTTTCCCTCCAACTTAGCCATTTTTTTTGCTTGATTAATGTATCATCTATCCACTCTGGCAAATCAGGCAATTCTTTCAGGTTAGAGCTTATTATGTTTCCAATGCTCTTATTGGTAATGCCACGGCATAATTGGTAGACTGGCTCTATGCGAGCTATTTCTTTAAATTGGTTGATGTCAAGCGACACGTAATCTGGATGAGTAATCTGCCAATGCTCAGCAAATTTTTCGAGTTTGCCACTGATGATTACATAGGCTCCAATTGGAAATAGTTTATATAAATACTTAACTGAGTAATTAAAAAAGATTATGAATATATACTGACTCTCACTTTCAACGACTATTTTATATGGTCTACCTCTAAAAGTGGGCGACTGATGCTCATAAACTTTTGCAATAAAAGTTATAAATTCTCCAGCTTGAGCGTCGGGAAGTGACTTACTTCTATCTACATAACTAAGTGGCCTATAAAATAGCAGGTCCATCACTTTGTCCCCACCACAAAGTTTAGGCAATATTGCGGAATGGAATTTAGGTATATTCTCCAGCCTGCTATTTAGAAAAATCTGATTGCTCATTGAGATTCATACATGTGTAAAACTGTTATAGAGTCTTCTTAAGATCATGTCACCTTATAGTCAAACTATTTGCTATCATAGAACTTGCGTTTATATAAAATATTTTATTGACTTATTAATCATTTTTATGTACTATTATACTATTAATAATTCATATACAGGGTATTAACAATGAATAGCTTCATACCAGAAGAAAAGGAAAATCCAATAGTTACACTAAAAGCTCAAGCAGAGAAGTTTGGTTTTAGCAGGTTGAAGGCTGGTAAAGATAATGCTGAAGCGAATTCTGGTAACACAGCGTTCTGCGATCTGCGCAGAATGGATTTTGTTATTAATAAGAAAAGCACAAGTAGGGATTTTATTGCTAAGCTATACAAAAAACATGACAATTTGCTGCCAAAAAATGAGGACAACAATAAAGGCTATCGTCCTTTTGCAAAAGAAGTTTTTAAGGAGATGTTTAAATATGCTGAAGCAAAAGTTCCAAGTGATTCTATTCTAGAAGAACTGGTTACCAATTGTAATCAGGCAGGGTATGAAGCTGGTGTATTTATAGAATCTCAACTTGCACTTGGCCAACATTCATTTCTAGTACTCTCCCCTAAAAGAGTAATGAATATTGATTATATTGACCAAAATAATGTAAGTATTAGATCGGATATGAAATTACCAATATTTTTCCAAAGGAGTGATGGTAAAGCCGGTGACAAGGTGTGTGATCTATCCAGCTCAATTGAATTCACACTTGAATCTCAAGATGGGAAAGAGGGTGTAATATATAAAGATGGTAAATTGTCACTTACTGTTCCTAAGAGACTGAAGGACTATAATATAGGTGATAAAAACTTGTTTGATGTTATAAAAGAGTGTTTTCAGAAATTTTGCGAGAGGCTTGGATTTTTTAAAATAAAAATAGAGCATGGCTTGGATAAGCCACCAAAAGTGAACAGCCATCTGGAAAATATGGAACCGCCCATTCATAGCAATGAGCATGGAAATACACCTGGAAACTAACAATTAAAATATTTCAAGCGCTGTTAGCTCATTTGCACAATCAATTACTTCAGAACTTGGGAACTGGTTTTTAAACCAAGTGTACTGGCGTTTTGCGTAGTGTCTTGTGTTTGTTTGAGCAACCTGTATCGCTTCGTCTAAAGTAATCTCACCTTTCAAATACTTTACAATTTCTGGCACTCCATGTGCTTTCATAGCTGGCAAATGTGGAGCTAAGTTCATACTAAGTAGCTTTTTTACTTCATCAATTGCTCCATTTTCGATCATTTTGATAAAACGAGAATTTATTTTTTGGTATACATCCTCACGTTTAGGCAAAATTGTATGTATCTTAAAATTATCGAATAAAGGAGGCTGTCTATTTTCTTGCCATGCAAAGATTGTCTTACCAGTTTCAGTGATAACTTCAAGTGCTCTTGAAAGACGGTGCGAGTCATTAATACAGATTTTATCTTGAACTTTTGAGTCTTTGCTTAATACTAATTTATAGAACTCCTCTTTACTTAAATTTTTCCTGAGCTCACTTACGTTTTTTTTCACTTTCTGACTTATTTGTGGCATTGATGATAAGCCTTTGATTAAACTGCTGATGTAAAGCCCGCTTCCTCCAGTGATGACAGGTATTTGTGAATTTTCCAGCGCGTTATTGATTTCCTTCTTCAAATCCTCTAACCACAGACCCACAGAATAATTTTCTTTTGCTGAAACATAACCATATAGTTTATAAAATACTTCTTGCTTTAGTGGTTGAGCAGTAATTATGGGAATTTCTTCATATACCTGCTTTGAATCACAATTTATTATGCTGATATTATTATATTTTTCTATCAGGTTATCACACAATTCTGATTTACCTGAAGCTGTAATTCCTGTAATGATTACTATATTATTTTTCATTTATATTAATTTAATTAACATATGATAAGGTGTAGTAAAAATTTGGATTCTACAATCTAAAGTTTGGAGGTTTTTATGGCAGAAAACAATGACAATAATTCATTTACTAAGCGTTTTACAAACAGGACTCCTGGCGGTACAGGGGAAGGTTTTTCCAGTAAGTATTCATCTGGAAATACCAAGGAACGTGCACTAGGAGCAAAAGGAAAAATTTCTGAATTGGCAAACAAAAAAACCGAATCCAAGGAAGCTTTTTCTGAAAGTGGCGGCATAAAAAGTAAAAGCAGAACTGTCAATGAAAGATCTTTTGCTGATGCAACAAAAAGAAGTAGGTCAGATCTTATATATTTAGTCCGTGGTAAAGATCGTGGAAAATCAGCGTGGCATTATGTATTAGTTGATAAAGAGAAAAGAGAAATGTTTTTAGCAAAAAGCAGAACTGGCTCTATAGATGTTGCAGACTATGGAGAGATTTTGTATTCAGGATGGGGAGAGGATCCACCACAGGCAATAGTTGATAAAGTCAATGAAGAGTTTGGATTGTAGCAAGTCTGCATAACAAATGGTAAACTGCGTTGCATTACGTTCACAAAAACTAGCAGTTACTATATAAGATACAATTCAACAAAACTGATCTAGTTGTTATGAATAAGTTTTGAGCTATATGGTATCTAAAATAATAAATGCAATACAGAACAACTTGTTAGTGTGTTTTCCAACAGAAACAGTGTATGCTCTTGCTTGTAATGCACTAGATAATGAATCTATAGGAAAAATATATCAGATAAAGAAACGCTCTCAAAATAAGCCACTCTCCATATTTGTTAGTGATATTTACAATTTGATAAAAATAGCAAAGGTGAAGGAAAGATATATTGATTTAATAAACCACTTTTCTCCTGGACCGATTACCTATATTTTACCACTTAAAAACAATAATATATTGCCAAACGCATTCTTTAAAGATAGTATAGGCATCAGAATCCCTGAGCATCCTATTGCAATTTCAATATTAAATAAACTGAAAGTTCCAATAGTGGCAACTAGTATAAATATTTCAGGAGAAAAAAGTGTATGTAAGGCAGACGATATACCACAATCCATTAAGCAACATTTATCTGCAGTGATTGAAGATGATGAATTAGTTTCTGGTATAGAATCTACTATTATTGACTTAACCGAAGATAAGATTAAGGTTTTAAGGGAAGGTGTAGTTTTATTATAAACAGTAACCAATGCATTTTCAAACTAAGATCTATAGGAGAAAGAATGAAAAAAGTAATAGGTCACAACCAGGCCAAAAAAAAATTAATGAATAACTTATCTGTTCAGTCTTGGCTGATCTGTGGTAAAAAAGGTATAGGAAAAGCAACACTTGCAAAATCCTTCTCCAATTGGTTACTCATAAAAAGCTATAATGAAGTAGCATTGGACTTACACATTGTTGAAGGTGATACTATCGGAATAGAAAAAGTCAGAGAGATGAAAAACTTTCTACACTTAAGTCCCATTCAATCAGAACACAAAATAGCTATAATAGATAGCTTAGAGGCAATGACTAATAACGCTAAAAACGCAATATTGAAAATATTAGAAGAGCCGCCAAAAAATTCTAAGATATTTATAATTAGCCATAAGCCATATGATATACAAACTACTATCCGGTGTAGGTGCTTTCAGCTAAATTTACTTCCATTAACTTATGATGAAACAAAGCAAGTTGCTTCATCTCAATGTAAATTTGATGATCAAACGTTTGATGAAATGATCACTTTATTTCCTGGAATGCCAGGAATGATAATAAATGCAATAAGTAGTGATGCTTATGAAGCATACAAATGCTTTTATAAATTTCTTCATGATTTAAAGAATCCCAATATGATTAATAAAGTAATTAATAGCGAAATCGAACTAGAACTAGCATCATATATAATTCAGGCCTTCATTTTAGAAAGCATAAAGAGAGAGGTAAATGGTGTTGAAATTCTGCTAAGTCAGTGGAAAAAAATAGATAAACTTTTCGTTGCCGCAAAGCAACTCCACTTAGATAAAAAGCATGTTTTAGCTAATGTAGTTAATATCATGACATAAGTTTACGAAGTATAATACTTTTAACATAAATTCATGATAAAATTCTGTTAATTTAATACTCGAAGTATATAATTTGACTGATAATAAATTAACTGTATGGCAATCAATAGAAGTTTTGACGAAAGCCATATTGAACATGCAGAAAAAATTAAGCTTAATTAAGAATATAGCTTCAGATCAAGACGTAACCCTAGAAAAAGGAAAGGAGTTGTTAAGTGGTATTTATGAAGCAAATTTTAAGCTAAACAAGACAATCAATATAGCTACTTTGCCAAAAATTGGCTATCATATGCTAAATGATGAACTTGTTGTACGTAATCATATTACGGAAGAGGAAGTAAAGATTCCTAGAGATTTTCATTACCTTAAAGTCGTTAAATCCGATCATGATAATTATAAATTAACGTTTTGTAATTTTTTAGGTAATGAGTTTTTTGAATATAAAAAGTATGATCCACAATATTCTGGCGTTTCAGGTGAATATAAATTTGTGGATTTTGGTAGTGTAAAAAAGACTCATAATCTAAAATTTAAGGAATATGTTGGTCATGCACCTAAGTTTTTTGCTGCGGAAGGGCCTATTGAGCCTGGATCTCAAAACCATGTAATTGATCTATTTAGGCTAGTCAAAGATGGTAAAGGTAGCAAAGTGGGAGCCCTTGCTGATGAATTTGGTTATTTTGATGATCAAAATAAATTACATTATTATAATTATCACAAAAGTGCTGAAAGTAATATTTACAATCCTGAAAATTTCAGTGTAAAAATGATCAATGTAGATGTGAGCAAAATCGATAAATTCTACCTTATTGCGGAACAAGGTGATATAATCATTCATCCTATTTTGGAAAATTTAGACATATTTTAAAGTTTTTTAGAGTATCTAATCTTATTGTTATTATAGTTGGGTTTGGTAGCATTGTGTTATGGAAGATAAATTGCTTGAATCAGTAAAAAACAAAAGTTATTTCAGTAAAGCAGTCGAATGGTACTGCCATAGGTATCTGTTTTGTGTAGCAGAAAGGTCTTGGATGGCATTAATAGTATCGCTTCTCCTAGTATGCTTATGTTTATTAATATTAAACATATACCTGTTATTTCCTGTTAAAAAAGATTTAAATTTTGTGAAGTACATGAACCACACAGAAGATGAGTTCTCTGCAATGCATAAGCTTAGTTTCAGTAAAAAGGAAGATGAATACACTTCCACAGCGAGGTACTTAATAAGTAAATACATTGAAATATACGAGTCCATTAAGATCGTTGAACCGAAGTACCAAGAAAATTTTATAAGAAACAATTCTATACATAAAATCTATCAAGGCTTTCAGGAAAAAACGAACAAAGAAGCTGTTAGTTCACCTTCATCCAAAAGAAAAACTGCCAACATAAATGTAATAACATTATCTATTGATCGATCGACCAAGGACTTAGTTACATTTGCTGGAAATGCTACTGTCGTTTTTACAACCGAGCAAAATAAGGAAGTGAAAGATCATACTGTGGAGATTAGCTTCACTTTGTCGAGTATAAAAGCAACTCTGGCTGGTATAATACCATTTAAATTTATTGTTAATGGTTATAAATACAGATTTTAAAATATTACTTGGTAGCTAAAAAAAATAACTAAAGTGCATGTAGCAGTGATAACTGGAGGTAAAACTAGAAGAATTGGCGTTTTTTTAATAAAATAATTCTGAGAAGGTTTTAAGAAAAAGGCATTGTAAATTATCGGTAAAAAGTACAGAGCGTTAAGTATAGTGCTAACAATTAACACTAGAGTTACAAACACAGAAAGTATTACATTGCCAGAGTTGAAAACAGCTTGAAAAATAAGAAATTTACCCCAAAAAGTCGGAGCAGGCGGCACCCCTATCATAGACAATGCACCTATAGCAAATGCTGTCATGCTAATTGGCATACTGCGTCCTATACCATGAATCTTATCTATATATTTCTCACCTGTTTTCGTTATTATTGCTCCGGCAATGAAAAACAAAGTGATTTTTGCAAATGCGTGGCAAACTAATTGAAAAATTGCAACCCTCATGCTGAGCTCACTAAGAATTGAAGCAAATAATATAATATACGACAATTGAGAGATGGTAGAGTAAGCAAGCAATTTCTTTAATTCTTTTTGCTTTAATGCAATCAATGATGCAGTAATAATAGTAAATCCAGCAGCGTACGGAAGCCACCCTCCAGCAAACCAATTTTGCTGCACAAAACGTTGCATGTTATCGACGCCGAAAGTGTATAATATAACTTTTATGATGATGAAAACTCCGGATTTCACAACAGCAACAGCATGTAATAGTGCACTCACAGGAGTTGGTGCAACCATTGCTTTTGGTAACCAAAAATGCATTGGCATTAATGCAGCTTTTCCTATTCCGTAAATCAGCATAGCAAAACACACTACAATGAAAGTGATGAGTGAAGTATCAAATTTGAATATTCCACCACTTACAAAATCTAAAGTATGAAATTCATTATATAAGAGGCCTATTGCGGGAAAAAATAATACCAAAGAAGAGAAAAATAGCACGCCAAAGTAATAGCGTCCTGCAACTACTGACTCATTTGTTGAGTTGTAGGTAACCAGAGGGTATGTACTAATAGTTAGAAGCTCATAAAAGACAAATGTAGTGAGCAAATCTCCAGAAAAAGCAATAAACATTGCACAGCTAATTGATATTGAAAAAAAGCATAGAAAACTTGAGTGATTGCTATCAGCATAGTTATTCTGCATATAACATATTGCATATATACTGGTCAGCACCCATAAAAACGATATTAATAAACTGAATATTACTCCGATAGACTCTAGCTTTAAACTAATGTGCAAATTATTACCAAAATCCATGAGAATAAATTGAGGATGATCACCATATACCCAATATAAAGTGCACAGACACGTATACGTAAACAGAAATACAGAAGAAGTGACAGTAATACTATTGTTCACTCCGGGCCATTTACCAGTAAAAAAGATAATAAAAGCACTTAAAAGCGGAATCAACGCAGTAATTAATAAATAATTCTCAGTAATTGAGAATGGTAAGGAAAGATACATTAAGATATAGTCCATTAAATTTTCTGTTTAGGTAAAGCTAGAATTATACTCAAATCATAGAAAAACCGCCATGTTTTTTTGGCAAACTAGTTGTTTGTATATGCTATAGCTATATCAACTATGTTTTTTTTAAATTTTTTGAATTTAGTTTTATTACAACTCTTGTTTATAATTTTGTATTTTTATTCAATTAGAAAATGCATTTTTGACAATAAACACCCTAATTTATCATAGAAAAATTTTATATCAAACAACAGTTACTGCTTAGATTTTATGGTTAACGAATATGTGCTTTAAGTGTGTGTGGACGCACATATTCGTTAACTTATTTTCTATGCAGATTTTTTAATTCACATTAACTGCTTCTTTAAGCCTGGCATTAGCAATAACCATAATTTTACGCATTAGAGCTTACCATCTTCTTCTTACCACTTTCAATGAGCTTGGAATAAAAGGCACCAAGTGCAGATTTGGACTTTGCAGCAGCCATTGCAGCCGTAAAAAGCTTAGTACGAACATTGCTTCTACCGCCTGTTATTCTTCGATAACCAATAGCTTTTCCACTTTCTTTTGGATGCGGTGCAACTCCAGCAAGACTTGCTACTTCTTTTCTGTTTAAGTAGCCAAGCTCCGGCATCAGACACACAAAATCTTGTGATAACTTTGGACCTATTCCTGGCACTGTTCTCAGAATTTTTTGGCGCTTCTGTAACTCTAGATTTTTATCAATGATTTTTTGTATGGCATTATTGAGCTTATTTATCTGACTGTTAAAAAAGTCAATGGTTTTTTGGCAACTTTTTTTTGTGTAGTCATTTTCAGGTGCTTCCAACCTACATTTCTCTTGGGCTCTCATTTGTGTAAGGTCATCACGACGTTGACAAAGTGCAATCAAAGTTGATTGTTCTTTAGAAGTAGGGAGAAAGAGTTCTATGGCGCATACTGAGCAAGAGCCATTGCATCTGATTTATCAGACTTTGCTAAAGTTCCGTGAGACAAGATAAAGCTTTTTACTTTACGGGTATTAGCTCGATGTACAGCGATATTCTTGTCAATAAGAAAATGCGATAAACCAAGCTCATATTTTCCTGTATTTTCTAAAGTTACTAAAGAATTAGGTAAGATACCTGAAAACTTTTTAAACAATTGTTGCCAACCAGAAGCATTATTATCAAATTCGACAACACTCTTCTGTGTGTGAACCGCAACAACATTTTTAAATTTTCCGATGTCAATACCAATAAAGTTTTGATAAGATGTAACCATATTAACAACCTCGATAGTTTATTGATTTAAGATTGTAAACGGGTGCATACATATGTCCCATGCAACTATTCAAACGTATCGAGGGATAGGGCTAGTGTACCTTGATATAGACGGTTGTTATAACACCAACGCCGCGCACACGCCCGTGATAGCTCTATTCCTATAGTGAGTAGAGTTATCTTCCCTCTTGTTTCTTTTATAACATATTTTTAACTTACAACCGCCGCGGTGCTAACAAGAGATCCCGCTAACAAGCAGCGGGATGACGAAGTTATCGTCATTCCACCGCATACCGCCGCGGCGCTAACAAGTGGCAACTGTTCTCCCTCGTCATACCCTTACTTTTACCCACAATTTTGAGAGGTCATTATGTGAAGCATAACTATGCTCTCCTTAAGGTTTTCATAGCCCCGCCATAGAGTCATAGACCCTGGTAAATTATCACTTTTTCTATTCATAAATCCACCCAGTTTTCCTAACCAAATAATAGCTTGTTTTATGTTTGGAGGTTCTTCGGGTAATGTTGCTACCCAATACTCACGCATGTAAAGGACCTTCCACTCTTCGTTGCTTAAAATTTTAGTACAAATTTCCATGGGATTTGATAAAGCCACTTTTGTCAAATATAAAATTTTAAACGCGATTATACTTTTTATAGCAATTAACTTCTGTAATCTTTCTTTTGTAGCTAAGCGAGAGCTTTCTATCTTACATCCTGATTTTAAAATCCTAAAATACTCTTCAATTTTCCATCTTAGCTTATACCAATTTATCTTTTCTATGGCATCTAAAGTATGGTACATTAGTTAGTAGAGTCCAGTCGACAGCTTCCAATCCATCAGGAGCTTTTGCACTTACCACATATACAGGGACTTATTTTATGTATTGTATCTTTTGACCCATAAATGGAAGAAGATCTGATAGGCTTTCATATACTTAACTTCAATATTAGCTTTCCTTGATCTCTGGTTTCCACCTTTAGTAACTTCTAGAGAAATTTTCTTTTTTACTGGCAGTTGAGTGATGCGTGTTTGCAAATCTGTTTTTCCGACTTCAGTACAGATAAATCTTCTATTAGCTCGATTGCGGATTACATAAAAACTACCTAACGTCTCAGCCACCCATAAAAATTTGAAGATGTCTGCTTCCCTATCACCAAGGGTAACAAGTTGTACATTTGGAGGAAGGTTGTTTATAGTTTCTTTGAGAGCTGTTATCCACTTATAACTTTCTTTTTCTTCTATGGAGGTACGGTATTTTCTGTTTGCTTTTTCTTGTGCCGTTTCTTCTTCCCTAATAGAACGCGCCCAACATTGTTGGGAAGATAGACCTAAAGGTAATCCTTCTTTGCTGACTATTAAGGCACTATGCAACAGTAAACCCATTTTATGCTTTGTATAAGCTTTAGAAATACTCCCTAGTCTCTTGGTCTTTATATGAGAGTCAAAATCCAAATAACTTGTATCTTGAACTGAAAAGACCAACTGGTTTCCTTTTATTCTTTCCTTAGTTTCTTTACAATGGGAAGAATAAATTTCCTTATCTTCAAGCTTTTCATTGCTAAATAATCTATATGCACCCTTAGCTTCTTTCCATCCACTACAGCTTTGATTAATTGAACCAGATGCCTTACCCTCTATGCAATAACTTGTTTTTATAAGTCTTTTTTTAAGCCTTATATCTCCCAAATTAATGTGTTTTAACTCTCTTTCCAGCCATTTATCCCCTAAGCCATCTGTATATTGCACGCTTGTACTTGTTTCTATCATTTTGATCCTAAATTATTTAGCTTACTCACTTTTTACATTTGTGGGTAAAAGTAAGAGCTATAGGGCCTGGTTCTAAGTCATTTTTGCGAGCTAAAAACCCTCCTAACTTGGCCACCCACCTCACAATTTCTCTTATAGGTGGTGGAGTCTCAGGATAGTTTTTTGTCTTAAGCATTTTGGTATATAAAACCTTCCATTCGTCATCAGTCAGTATGACAGTGCAAGAAAGATTCGGATTTGTTCTAGCTACCAATGTGATAAAAAATATTCTCCATGCAATTATACTCATAATTGTAAGAAAGCGGATCAATCTATCTGCTGTTTGGAGCCTACATTCTTCAACTTTAAGACCGGATTTCAAAATTTTATGAAAAACCTCTATTCTCCATCTTAAGCAATACCATTGTATTTTTTCTACTGCTTCTTCAAAATTATTGATGTTTATATTTGTCAATAAAACCCAATTCACAGGCTCTTCGCCAAATGGGGGATATTTTTCTATAACATAGACAGCATTTAAATTTAAATTAGGAAGTTTTTGGGTTTTACGTCTAGCGTTGTTTTTTGACGCATTCATCACAAAGTTACTAAACTTTACTTCTAAAACTGTTGTTCTTTGAGGTTTGTTATCCCGAGCAGACTTGAATTTCTCCTTGACAAGACATGCGATTCATCAAATCCCACAACCTTTCACCACCTTTTTCAGAATAAGTCGACTTCTTGTTTACTGTTCTGTTTTGATTTCCTCTTACTACAAAAAGAGATTGATTAGTGGAAGCAACTTCAAATAAATCATAAATATCTGCTTCTCTATCACAAACGGTAACTACCTTAACATCCTTTAATCCAGGATGTTTAGTAGAGTCTTTAAGTGATGCTATCCACCGTATGCTTTCTTTCTCTTCTATGGGAAGAGCAGTGTTATGGCTTCTTCTTTTCAACTCCTTTAGATCTTCAGCTAAGGAAGGTCTAGTACTAATTTTTTGATCCAATAATCCTATAGGTAGTCCTTCTGTTGTAACTGCAAAGGATAATCCAGCATTAAATAGAAATTATCGGAGGCATAATGAAAAATTTTCTTCTACTTGTAGCTTTAATTCTCTCCTTTGCATTTGATGCAGGTGCTCCTCCTGTTCCCAACAAAAGTACTACTTTTGTTGATACAAATGATACAACATCATCGGTGATATGCAAGATAATAGGCTATACTCACGGCATAGGTGGCCCAATGATCACAATAGTGATAATTGGTGCAGCGTTGCTTGCAATATTCGGCAGAATGCCATGGCCAGCGCTTTTTGCACTCGGTGCATTTACTGCTGTGTTTTTTGGCGCTCCTGTAGTCGTTTCAAAAATAACACCAGGAGGTGTGATTTGTAAAGACGGTGCAGTAGCGAATAATCCATAGAAATTATAGGAGGCGTAAACGTAGTTTTCTTTACTTGAAAGTGGTAAGTTTTACCACTTTCAGTGTCTATAACTACCTAATAAATTCTCTTTCTGTAATCATATCAGTTAAAGTCTGGATTCCAGCGTCACGCGCTAGAATGACAAGGCTTATCGTCATGCCGCCGCGGCGCTAACAAGAGATCCCGCTGCGGGATGACGATTGTCATCCCAGCGTCTCTATGATGTCATCCCAGTGCCCAGACACTGGGATCCAGGAAACTTAACTTTAAATAAGTGGCTGCATAATAAAGACTAGATTCCAGCGTCACGCGCTGGAATGACACCCTACTTAACCGTCATACCGCGATTCATTCGCGGTATCTCATCCGCTAACACGCAGCGGGATACTTGACCTTTACAGGGATGACGGTTGTCGTTTAGCTATAAATGTTTAAGAAATTTACCAAACGAAAAAAAAGGCAAAAGAAGCCCCGTGGTGCGAGTTTTGACTCTATATTACTGTAAGTGGCGCTGTAATAATGTGCTAACGCTTAGTTTAAGCGCGATTTGGCTGAATGTAGAAAAAATAAAAAAGACATGCAGCCGCTATAATTTTATGTAATCCGCCAATAAATACCCTGAGTTTTTTACTGAATTTTGTCATTGAGCCTGCAGGTCAAAAACAAGTTTTGAGTCATAAATACCATTACTATCATAATAAGGGGACTGGCGGAGTTTGTCAAGCAAGTTTTTTCGTTTAATCCATTTCTATGAGCTACTTGGATAACGAGGAAAGAGCACTTACATATTTATGGCAACCTCATTACCTCCTCTCAAACAGTTTTTCAATATCACTCAATTTCATTTCTATATAAGTTGGTCTTCCGTGGTTACATTGCCCGGAATATGGTGTTTTTTCCATTTGTCTCAGCAGCTCATTCATCTCCTCCAACTTCATTTCCCTGCCTGCTCTAATTGATCCATGACAAGCGATAGTAGCTAATATCTTATTCACTTTGTCTTCTACTGGCAATGTATCTTCTATTTCCGTTAATCTATCAATTATGTTAATTAGCATCTCTTTCACATCTATTGCTCCCAAAATTGCAGGGATTTCTTTTACTATCACTTTATTCTCTGATTTGATTTCAATATCAAAACCCATTTCAAATAACTTATCTTTATAAGTTTCAATCATCTCCATTCCGGCTTGATTTTTGATTTCAACCATTTCAGGAAGAAGCAGTTTTTGTTTTTTTATACTTGATTTTCGTTTTAAGCATTCATATACTAATCTTTCGTGGGCTGCATGTTGGTCGACTATAATCAATTTGTCTCTTACCTCGGCAATAATATAAGTATTATAGATCTGACAGCGTGCAAACCCGAGCGGGTGGCTCTCTATCAAATCAACTTGTTCTAATACCTTTTTTTCTAGAACCATAATTTCCGCTTGTGATGGGGATTTTTGTATGCCGGTAAACGATTTTGACTGTTCTGATAAGCCTTTTGCTCTTTCATTTGGAGAAGTAAATTCTTTTATTAGTTGATTTTCAAAAGGACTTGGCCTTCTTTCATTTTGAACATTAGACTTATCAAAAGAATCTGATAATGAACCTTTCAAAAGACCCTCTATCGTATTAGTAGTACTAGCTGGAAAGGTGCCTATCCTTCTTGACAATGCTTTGATTAATCCTCTTGTCACTATCTCATATATGAGCTTCTTATTCTGAAACCTTACTTCTGACTTATTTGGATGCACATTTACATCTACTTGATCGTATGGTACTTCTAAGTGCAGCACTGCAAAAGGATATCTATCGCTTGAAATAAAGTCGTGATACGCATATCGAATTGCACCAATAAGTAGATTATCCTTGATTGGCCTCCCATTAACAAATGTATAGATCTGAGTTGACTTACCACGATTGACGGTCGGCTTACAGATGTGTCCCGTAAGTTTAATGCCCTCTTCTTCTTCATTAACTTCCAGCGCATTACCCTGAAATTCCTCTTCTATTTCACATAATCTGCTAAATAACGAAGTTTGCTTAGCGTATTTTAAGAGCTTTTTATTACCTGAATTGAAAGTAAACCCTATTCTATAATTTATCATTGCTAAGTTGTTTACGATATCAACAATGCTTTGAGTTTCTGCTCTTTCGGTTTTCAGAAATTTTAGCCTATTTGGAGTGGCAAAAAATAAATCTCTCACTTCAATATGTGTACCTTGCAATAAAGAACAAGGCATAAGCTCCCCTATTTTTTCTCCGCCCTCATACCTTATAGACCACGCTTCACTTGCTCCTTTTGCCTTAGATGATAATTTTATTCTGCTTACTGCTGCAATCGAAGGTAAAGCTTCTCCCCTAAAACCAAGATGTTTGATTTCTATCAACTCACTATCACTTAATTTTGAGGTGGCATGACGCATAAATGCGAGTTCTAAATCGTTTTTTTCTACTCCGTTACCATTATCTGTCACAATAATAAGGTTACGCCCACCACTTTCTATTTTGATCTCTATTTCTAAACTTCCAGCATCTATTGCATTTTCCACTAATTCCTTTACTACACTTGCAGGCCTTTCTATCACCTCCCCCGCTGCTATACGGTTTATGGTTTTTGTGTCTAGAAGGATTATTGCCATAGATTTATTATGAAACTGGTTTTTCTTTTACTTCTTTGGTCTGTCTCTCTCTCCACTTTTTTAACCTACCTGCAATTTCACTGTTGGAAATTGACAATATAGATACGGCGGTAATGGCAGCATTATATGCTCCATTTTCTCCTATAGACATGGTTGCAACTGGAACACCCTTTGGCATTTGAACTATAGAGAGTAGACTGTCCAGTCCATTTAATTGTTTACTATGCACAGGAACGCCGATAACTGGTAAACAAGTTAATGACGCAACCATACCAGGTAAATGAGCTGCACCTCCTGCACCAGCTATAATAACCTTAAAACCTTCTTCTTGTGCAGATTTAGCAAAATTGAAGAGCCTTTCTGGTGTTCTATGTGCAGATATTATGAATATGTCATGTGAAACTTCTAATGCTTTTAGCATATCGACGGTATGGACCATAGTGGTGTAATCTGACTCACTTCCCATAATAACGGCAACATCTTTTTTTATTTTTGTCATATTCAACACAATTTTACTTACTAACTAAATAGTGTTCCAGCTAAAAAGCAACAAATATTTAAGTTATATTATAAATATAATATATAGAATTCTCGTTAAAATAGAAATTTTAAAAATTTAAATAAATATCTATGTTAAGATATAGAGATATAAACTTCTTATGTAAGATAAATTTATAAAATAATTATTTTTGTATTTCAAGCTTTGTAATTTTAGCTTGTTCTTTCTGTAAATGATTTTTTCAGATGGGCTGATAGTAAAATGGTAATTTAAAATTACTAGAAATTTGATTGAAATATTAATATACAATCAACTTAAAGTTTTAAATTTGATATCATATAATTATTGACAAGTTATATGATATTAATATCTTGGTATATTAAATATTATGTTATAATGTTTAATAAAGTTAATTGATATGTGAGTGTAAGAATTATGGAAGTAATATCGTTAAATAACTTAGACAGTGCAGAAGTAAAAACAAAGTTGCTTTATATAATAAATAAAATTATAGAAAAAAATGCTTGGACTCAGGCTTTTGCAGCTGAGAAACTTGGTATTGATCAGCCAAAGGTATCACAAATTAAAAATGGTAAAATAGATGGTTTTTCTTTAGAGCGATTGTTAGGATTTCTAAAAAAGTTTGATCATGAAATAACAATCACAATGACAGAAAGCCAAGAAATAAAATCTGAGGCAGAAAAAGTAAAACATGAAATTGAATCGCAATAGATACAAAGTTGACAACTTGTTTTTTGTGATATAGTATAAAACTTATTAAGGTAGTATCTTATGGCTGAGTCTATTGTAGAAAAGTGTACAGAACAGGTAAGTAACCGTTTCAAATTGGTTCTATTGGTAAGTCAAAGAACACATGATTTAAATACAGGAGCAAGTAATCCAGTTCAAACAGTTCAGTTTAAAGACCATAAAAACACCATAGTTTCCTTACATGAAATAGCAGAAAAACAGGTGGATACTCATGAGCTATTTAACCTTTTGGTAGGTAGGTGCAAGGAGTACATGAAAGGAAATATGAATAATGTTTACAGCAGTAATACAAGTAAGCTAGCGAATTTATTAAATTTTTCTGATGGTCAATTTAACACAGATCTTGATGCAAGTCAAGAAAGCCAAGATTATGAAGTGGATGGTGAAATAGATGATGAAATAAATGATCAAGATGGCGATGAAGAAGTATCCGTTTAGAAATCTACTGAAGTTACATAGTCTTTAAATGCTTCACATTGCTATCTATACATTGTTGTTCTGTATGAGTGTAATGTTGTGCCGCATAGTGTCTAAGTCAAGTGATGTGTACAATAAGGTTTTAGCGTTCAATAATTTCTCAACGCAAGTAGTTGTACTCATAACAGCAATATCAATCATTCTGAATAATTTTTTTTTAATTGATATAGCATTGTTGTATGCTGGCGTTAGCTTTATATCAACTATAGCACTAATGAGATTAATGTTGTTTTAATAATTTATGATAGGATCCGTTCTTATATTTTTAGGCATTTGTTCAGTAATCATTTCAAGTGTGGGAGTAATTAGATTTCCTGATTTCTATACTAGGTTACATGCAGCAGGTATTACAGATTCTAGCGGTGCAACGCTATTGTTAATTGGTTTTGCTTTGCAGAATGGATTTTCAATCAATACTGTTAAAATAATATTATTAATTCTTATAATATGGGTAGCTAGCTCAACTAATGGTTATATTTTAGCGCGCACTTATTATAAAGTTAAGAAAAAAACTGTTAAAGAAGGTTAAGGTGTTAGAAATATTAAATGTAGTGCTGCTTTTGTTGTTACTAACAGTTACGGTTTTTATAGTCTTCTCGCGACATTTAGTCGTAAGTGCTGTTCTAATGTGTGTATTTAGTTCACTTATTGCGCTTATATACTTAATTATGAATGCACCTGATGTTGCAATTACTGAAGCTTCTGTTGGTGCAGGGCTCAGTACGATTTTTACGTTTGCAGCACTCTCCTTGATAAAGAATCATAAAGTAAATCTATCTCATAACCCTATAACGCTTTTTTTTATGTTATTTCTGGCTGTATGTTTGTCATATTTTATGATTCAATTGCCAGATTTTGGCAGCAACAATGCTCCTATCCACTTGCATGTCGCTCCTTATTATGTGGAAAATACCGAAAAAGCTATCGGTATTCCTAACATAGTGACAGCTGTTTTGGCAAGCTTTCGTGGTTATGACACGTTTGGAGAAACTATAGTAGTTTTTACTGCTGCGCTTTGTATAACGTTGATATTAAAAGAAGAAAAAGAAAATGATTAAAGATTCGGTATTAAATGCAGTAACATTTTTGATGATACCTTTTATCATTTTATTTGGTTTATACATACAATTTCACGGTGATTATACTCCAGGTGGAGGTTTTCAAGCAGGAATAATTATTGCCTCCGGGATAATATTATATTCAATGCTATTTGGTGTATCTACAACTCTAAAAGCAATACCTTATTCTGTGATTAGATTGGCTAACGTGTTAGGTATTTTAATTTATGGAGGAACGGGCGTTGCAACAACTTTACTTGGCCAAAATTTTTTATCTTATGATATCTTGTCAGCCAATAATAGAACCGGTCAAAAATTGGGTATTTTTTTGGTGGAATTAGGTGTAGCATTTACTGTCTGCTCCTCTATGTTAATTATATATATGAATTTTGCTCGTAGAAAAAAACAATGACTTTATATAATTATACGATTATTATTGTATTAATGGTGCTAGGTTTATATATTATTATAAACGATAAAAATTTAATCAAGAAAATGATAGGGGTAAGCGTCTTCCAAGCATCTGTTTTGTTGTTTTACATATCTCTAGGATATATAAAAAGTTCTTTGCCTCCTATATTGGTTTCAAATTTTTATTTATATAGCAATCCTATACCTCATGTTTTAATGCTTACTGCTATAGTGGTTGGAATTGCAACATTTTCAGTTGGGTTGTCCATAGCAGTAAAAATGGAAGAAAAGTATGGAACAATTGATCAAGACAAGTGTACATAAATTAACAGTATCTTAAACTATATGAAATAACAAATAGCCACAAGTTAAAAGTAAAATTATAGACTTGCTCGTTGTAAGTTTATTTGTTAATAAGAAATAAAATTATAAACTGTAAAGGTAATGATGTCAACTATTAATGATGCAGAAGATAAGAAAAAAATTATCAGAGATCTTGTAACTAAAAGTATAAAAAAAGGTGGTTTTGTCACCTTTGATGATATAAATGATAAATTATCAGATGAAAATTTTTCGTCTGATTTTATAGATGATGCTATATCTTTATTGCAGGATTCCGGAATTAATGTGCTTGAAAGTAGCGAAGATGAAGAAGATATTCCTTCCAACAGTGATGATAGTAAACTTGATGATGATGACACATTGCCAAATGTTACTGCAACTTTAGTACAAAATGATGATCCAGTGAGGATTTATTTACAAGACATGAGCTCTGTAAAGCTTTTGTCAAGGGCAGATGAAATCGAGATAGCAAAAAAAATTGAATCTGAAAAGCATAACATGTTACGTGCAATAATTGAAACATCAGTAACATTAAAGGTGATAAAAGTATGGCGTGATGATTTAAGTAGTGGAGCTCTCTTACTGAGAGAAATTATAGATCTGGATGCAATTTATAACTCTGACTTTAATGTGGTGCCCAAAGAAGAGAGTGAAGAAAGTGCTGAAGATGTTGAGGATTCTGAAGATGATGGGTACTGTAGTGATGATGAGAAAGATAGTAAAAAAAGTGATGATGAGAAAGACGGTGATAATGAAGATATAAATTCAGCGAATTTAAATGTTTCTATTCTTAAAATGGAAAGTGACTTATTGCCAAAGGTCATAGTTGCATTGGATGAGATAATTACTTTAACAAATGGAGCATTGGTATTAAGAAAAAATTCTAAAGATTCCTCTGATGAACTAGAGAATTTATATAGTCAAATATGGTCTATAGCATTACAAATTAAGTTAAGTGATGCTGCTGTTGCCAGAATTACACAAGAACTTTATAAGATAAATAGCTCCATCACGCTTGAAGAGGCTAATCTTATTGCTGAGGCTAGAAAATACGATATCGATAGAGAAAGTTTCTATAAAGTTTATGATGACGTGCTTTTAAAGCACGAATTGAAAAAGATAAGTCTTTTAAAGATCAATGAAAATCAGTCCTCTTTTACAGGTGAATTAAAAAATAAATTTTTAAGGTTTATAGACGATAACTCTGAACATATAGCTAGCACTTTGAACGGTATTAAGCAGCATATACAAGAAGATAACGTGCAAGAATTTAAGGAGCTAATCAGGAGAATACAAAAACACGAACGAGAAGTCTCTGAAGCAAAGCAAGAGATGATTAAGGCTAACTTAAGGCTAGTAGTTTCCATTGCTAAGAAGTATTCAAAAAGAGGCCTTGATCTGCTTGATTTGATACAAGAAGGCAATATTGGTCTTATGAAGGCCGTGGATAAGTTTGATTACAAACGTGGATATAAATTTTCAACTTATGGCACTTGGTGGGTAAGACAATCAATCACTAGGGCAATACCTGAGCAGTCTAAAGTAGTTAGAATACCAGTTCATATGGTAGAAATTATCAGTAAAATCAACAGAGCATTAAGAAAAATGGCTCATGAGATGGGAAGAGAGCCGACGTTAGAGGAATTGAGTGTAGAACTGGCAATGCCACTGGAAAGAATACGCAAAGTTATGAAAATAGCAAGGGACCCAGTAAGTCTTGAAGCTCCAACAGGAAAGGATGATAGTAGTACCTTCGGTGATTGTATAGAAGATAAGCGAGTCTCTAGACCAGAGGATGCTGCAATACTTGCTGACTTGCGTGGCATTACAACCAATGTTCTTGCAACTTTAACACCAAAGGAAGAAAGAATTCTAAGAATGCGTTTTGGCCTTGGTAAAGATGGGAAGGAGCATACCTTAGAAGAAGTAGGAAAAATTTTTAATGTAACGCGTGAGAGAATTAGGCAAATAGAGGCAAAAGCACTGCGCAAGTTGAAACATCCAAGCCGCGCTAGAAAACTTAGAGGGTTCTTTTAAGTATACGTGTCAAGTTAAGAAGAAGCTGATTTTGCCTGGAAAAAGTGGAGAGAAAGTTAGGCCAAAGTTGTATAATTTCACCACTATTTTTCTTTTTTTATGAATCTAATGAAACAACATGCTAATCTACGGTAAATATTATGACAAATAAACCAGATATAGGTAAAGAAGATTTATTTTGCATCATAATCGGCGGAAATGGTGTTATGGTTGCCACTGCTTATGACGATACTAAAGCGGAAAAAGTGTTGGAACAAGCAGTGAGTGAAATATGTAATGCACTTAAGGTTCTAAATGAACATGGTGTTAAGCATGTAGTTGTTGCAAACGCACCTGAAGTTGGCTCAATACCAGCTTTAATAGAGATGAAGAAGCAAGGGAACTAGCTACGAAGCTCACAGAGAGTTTCAATGCAAAATTGGCTAATGGCTTAGATTATATGAAGAAAAGTACAAATCTTGAAATAAAAGCATTTGATCTTAACTCTAAAATGAAAAGTATGCTTAGCGAATACAAGAGCAAAGGTTTAAATTGTCAAGATGCATGCACATCGAACATTGCAGACCAAATTGGGAGATTTAAAGAAAATATAAAAATACTCTTAAAGTTGATATTTAAAGGGAAACTTGACGTTCACTATAACCCTGGGTGTAGCGAAGAAACACTAAAGGATTATTTCTTTTTTTGATTATTTCCATCCAACTGCAGAACTTCATCATGAAGTTGGTAATGAAGTGTATGAGTTGATTTGACACAGTTTTTTGAACATTCCCTAGATCCCAGTGTCCCTATGATGTCATCCCAGTTCTTGACACTGGGAACCAGAAAAGTTTGCTTGTTCACAAGCAAACTAGCACAGAAAGTGATTACAACATTTTCGATGAGATTATATGGAAAACTGGATACCAGTGTCTGGGCACTGGGATGACATCGTTTACTATGTGCCATATTGCAATGTTCGTACAGCTGTGAGTCACGCACTTTGCTTCAATATTTGCACATTAGCCACTCCTCTGAACAGATACAGTCAGTTTAGCTATAATTTCCTAAGTTTGCTCACAATCTCTTGACTTGACCATATGTTTTTTTCCCAAATGTTACTATCTTCCTCCTTTTCCTTTCTCAATTGGTGCAACCATTTCCTTAACACTTACTTGTGTGGAAGGAGGATTTTTGCTGACATGAGATTTTGGATCAGATTTTGCTGTTATGTGTTTTGTTGCAAATCTTTTATTCTCTGTTAGAAATGAATGAGATTGTTTTTTCTTTATACCGATATCCGCATATTCATGCTCTTCATTTAATGAACTTCCATAGCCTGAATCTCCTGCTTGTAGCTCATATAAAGGATTTTCTTCTTGCTTTGATGCTGTTCTATCCTCTAAGTTCACTCCATACAATCTATATTCCTCCTGATTTTTTTTACTTTGCTCTAAATCTGAAATTTTCTTTAAAACATTTAGGTATTCGAATGTTATTTTTTCAGCAAGACTGGGCAATTTATCATTAGCAAAATTTCTTATATCGTTATCCTGAATTGAAGCATCTTTTCCCAAGATTTTATTAAATGTTTCCTTGAATATTCCAAAAAAACCTGATGGCTTTTTGTTCACCGGTTCTATATAATTATTCAAGTCACTACATATAACAAACTTAGCTACATCTTCTGCCTTATCTGTAAAACTCTCTAATGTCTGGGATAAATATCTCACTGTTTTATTATATTGTTCACCAATATTTTTCAGCTTTATAGCTTCTATCAAGGAGTCGAGATTTTTTTTATAGTTCTTACTTTTAAATGGATCATTCATACTAATTACAGCTCATTATTTATTAAAATATGGGTATAGGTTTAAAATATTAAGATTTAGTAAATATTACTTTTGTAATTCATGTAGAACTATAGCTATAATAAGTAAGATTTCCCTACGTTATATCGCCGCAGTATCCACAACTGTACGAACGTTGTAATTTTGGCCCATCAGGAGGGTGTCATCCATAAGTGTTGAAAGTGCTATAAGTGGCATTATATAAGGTGGTTAACGGTATAAATTTCAATGGTAAATTAAAAAAGCGCCTTTTTGCCTGTGGTTAGAAGGTTTAAGCGAATTTTCGACGTGGTTTATCTGCTTTCCCAACAACGAAGGTTGATATCAAGAGGAGATTTACATACCATTAATCACCTTGTGTGATTGCACTTTCAACACTTATGGGGTGTCATCCCAGTGCTTGACACTGGGATCCAGTCTTTTTTGCAATTTCATCAAAAACGCTCCCTTTTAACATAAAACCCTACACTTATCAAACTCAATACACAACCAAGTTTCCTGGATTGTATATTAAATCAAAGTCGCAAGGCTATAATGAGCAAGCTGTCAACTGGATTGATTGATAGAAATCGTAGGTACACTCCTTGCTTAAAAAATGTAGTACGAACGGTAGGGGGATCTAAAAAATCGAATCACAATCCTGTACATCATTTATATTGTTATTTAATTATATTTATAGGTGAAAAAATGGCTAGAACAGTTTTTATGGGTATTGATGTTTCAAAAGAGACACTTAATCAACAATAAACATCAGCGTATAGAAAATGCAGAAAAAGCTATATCTGAGTTTATAAAGTCAAAAATAGTTAATGTATTTGTTGAATTATGTGTAAACAGGCGGTTATGAAAAACTTGTCGTAAAATTGTTACAAGAACATAGTATAGCTGTTCATAGAGCTCACCCAAACCGGGTATATGCGTTTGCGAAAGCTTGTAACCATTTTGCAAAAAAAGACAAATTAGATGCAAAATTGCTAGAAAAGTATGCCGAATTTATTACAAAAAACGATGAGGTAGTAGAATGTATAGTTTCACAAAAACAAGAAGAACTAAAAGAACTAAGAGCAATTGAGCGTAACCTAAGCGATGATGTCCACGCAAATATGTGTCGTTTACACAATGTGACAGGAAAAGCCAGAGAATATATAGCAAAGCAGATAGAATTTGCCAAAAAACAATTAGAGCAAGTTAGGCGAGACATAGAAGACATAATAGACTCTGACCCTGATTTGAAGGAAAAAAGCAAACTTCTAACTAGCTATAAAGGTGTTGGACGCAAAATTGCGAGTATCCTACTCATAGAAGTACCTGAGCTTGGTAGATTAGATAATAAAGAAATAGCCTGTCTAATTGGAATTGCACCAAAAACTAATGAAAGCGGAAGAAAGGTAAGCAAAGCTCAAATCATAGGTGGCAGGTTTTATGCTCGAAAAGCATTATATATGTCTGCTGTGGTCGCAATGCGTCATAACAGGAAAATGAAAGCCCTTTACCAGCGCTTAGTTACTTCTGGCAAAGCCGCTAAAGTTGCATTAGTTGCTGTCATGAGAAAAATCATTATTTGTTTAAATGCCATGGTAAAAAACAATAGTTTTTATCTTGACGCTTAAGACGGTAGATTCCATACTGAAATAACACCATTTGCTGTGCAATTTACCTTCCAAAATGAATGTTCGTATAGCTATATCCATGACCTCCAGAATGTTGTTTCACATTAGAATGAGAAAACGTCCTACTAGGTTCGATGCTTACTATTACCCACAAGTATAGAATTCATGAGCAAGTCTCCATCCTTCTGCTAAATCAAAGAGACGTTTCCATCCCTTCCACAAAGCTATAGGCTTACTTTTACCCACAATTTTGAGAGGTCATTATGTGAAGCATAACTATGCTCTCCTTAAGGTTTTCATAGCCCCGCCATAGAGTCATAGACCCTGGTAAATTATCACTTTTTCTATTCATAAATCCACCCAATTTTCCTAACCAAATAATAGCTTGTTTTATGTTTGGAGGTTCTTCGGGTAATGTTGCTACCCAATACTCACGCATGTAAAGGACCTTCCACTCTTCGTTGCTTAAAATTTTAGTACAAATTTCCATGGGATTTGATAAAGCCACTTTTGTCAAATATAAAATTTTAAACGCGATTATACTTTTTATAGCAATTAACTTCTGTAATCTTTCTTTTGTAGCTAAGCGAGAGCTTTCTATCTTACATCCTGATTTTAAAATCCTAAAATACTCTTCAATTTTCCATCTTAGCTTATACCAATTTATCTTTTCTATGGCATCTAAAGTATGGTACATTAGTTAGTAGAGTCCAGTCGACAGCTTCCAATCCATCAGGAGCTTTTGCACTTACCACATATACAGGGACTTATTTTATGTATTGTATCTTTTGACCCATAAATGGAAGAAGATCTGATAGGCTTTCATATACTTAACTTCAATATTAGCTTTCCTTGATCTCTGGTTTCCACCTTTAGTAACTTCTAGAGAAATTTTCTTTTTTACTGGCAGTTGAGTGATGCGTGTTTGCAAATCTGTTTTTCCGACTTCAGTACAGATAAATCTTCTATTAGCTCGATTGCGGATTACATAAAAACTACCTAACGTCTCAGCCACCCATAAAAATTTGAAGATGTCTGCTTCCCTATCACCAAGGGTAACAAGTTGTACATTTGGAGGAAGGTTGTTTATAGTTTCTTTGAGAGCTGTTATCCACTTATAACTTTCTTTTTCTTCTATGGAGGTACGGTATTTTCTGTTTGCTTTTTCTTGTGCCGTTTCTTCTTCCCTAATAGAACGCGCCCAACATTGTTGGGAAGATAGACCTAAAGGTAATCCTTCTTTGCTGACTATTAAGGCACTATGCAACAGTAAACCCATTTTATGCTTTGTATAAGCTTTAGAAATACTCCCTAGTCTCTTGGTCTTTATATGAGAGTCAAAATCCAAATAACTTGTATCTTGAACTGAAAAGACCAACTGGTTTCCTTTTATTCTTTCCTTAGTTTCTTTACAATGGGAAGAATAAATTTCCTTATCTTCAAGCTTTTCATTGCTAAATAATCTATATGCACCCTTAGCTTCTTTCCATCCACTACAGCTTTGATTAATTGAACCAGATGCCTTACCCTCTATGCAATAACTTGTTTTTATAAGTCTTTTTTTAAGCCTTATATCTCCCAAATTAATGTGTTTTAACTCTCTTTCCAGCCATTTATCCCCTAAGCCATCTGTATATTGCACGCTTGTACTTGTTTCTATCATTTTGATCCTAAATTATTTAGCTTACTCACTTTTTACATTTGTGGGTAAAAGTAAGGATTCCACTACTTTTTCATCCAATAATTTTGATCTTAATGCCATTTATACCTCGCTATTACACTTAGTTTAGTATGGCTTTTTTTCCATTATTGTCTATCTGTTTGTTGTGCAGTGAGAATTGGTATTAGCTATCCAGGACACGAGTTATATTTCATATAAAAATCATAAAAAGACCGAAGGATTAGGGATTATAGCAGCAAGATTAACATCTAAAACAACTAATTTTAAAACCCATGATGCATACAACGTTTGCAGTTACAACAGAAGGACTACCTATAGGATTATTGGATCAAAAAATTAGTACTAGACCTTCCTTAGCTGAAGATCTAAAGGAGTTGAAAAGAAGAAGCCATAACACTGCTCTTCCCATAGAAGAGAAAGAAAGCATACGGTGGATAGCATCACTTAAAGACTCTACTAAACATCCTGGATTAAAGGATGTTAAGGTAGTTACCGTTTGTGATAGAGAAGCAGATATTTATGATTTATTTGAAGTTGCTTCCACTAATCAATCTCTTTTTGTAGTAAGAGGAAATCAAAACAGAACAGTAAACAAGAAGTCGACTTATTCTGAAAAAGGTGGTGAAAGGTTGTGGGATTTGATGAATCGCATGTCTTGTCAAGGAGAAATTCAAGTCTGCTCGGGATAACAAACCTCAAAGAACAACAGTTTTAGAAGTAAAGTTTAGTAACTTTGTGATGAATGCGTCAAAAAACAACGCTAGACGTAAAACCCAAAAACTTCCTAATTTAAATTTAAATGCTGTCTATGTTATAGAAAAATATCCCCCATTTGGCGAAGAGCCTGTGAATTGGGTTTTATTGACAAATATAAACATCAATAATTTTGAAGAAGCAGTAGAAAAAATACAATGGTATTGCTTAAGATGGAGAATAGAGGTTTTTCATAAAATTTTGAAATCCGGTCTTAAAGTTGAAGAATGTAGGCTCCAAACAGCAGATAGATTGATCCGCTTTCTTACAATTATGAGTATAATTGCATGGAGAATATTTTTTATCACATTGGTAGCTAGAACAAATCCGAATCTTTCTTGCACTGTCATACTGACTGATGACGAATGGAAGGTTTTATATACCAAAATGCTTAAGACAAAAAACTATCCTGAGACTCCACCACCTATAAGAGAAATTGTGAGGTGGGTGGCCAAGTTAGGAGGGTTTTTAGCTCGCAAAAATGACTTAGAACCAGGCCCTATAGCTTTGTGGAAGGGATGGAAACGTCTCTTTGATTTAGCAGAAGGATGGAGACTTGCTCATGAATTCTATACTTGTGGGTAATAGTAAGCTCTAACAAGCAGCGGGATGACGGTTGTCAGGGTGTCAGCTACTCGGATGAAACCCTTTCCCGGTGGAGATCACTATCAAATCACATAAGAGAAAACTAAGACCAATCACATTTTTTATCTTGCGGTTTTATTTGCAATATTGCTACCACACTGACCAACAAGCAGAAGACTATATAAAGCCCAGCAGCAAGGTTTGTTTGAGGAAATGTTACAGTCAACCAAATACAAACCATAGGAGTAAATCCTCCATGTAACGCATAAGAGATGTTGCGTGATAAGCTCACACCACTAAATCTAACATTGGTGGGAAAGAGTTCAGATGCAACTATTCCTATGGGAACTATACCTCTTTCTATTATAGAAAGAGCCATTACACTGAGCATAATTATAAGGTAATTCTTGTAGTAATATGCAATAGATAAAGCAGGACAACACAGTACCATTGTAATTACTATAAATAAGATTGCAGTGCGCTCTTTTCCAACTTTATCAGCCAACATTCCAAACGCTATTGAAGATATCGGCATTAATACACTGGTTATAATCAATATAATTTCGTTGATATATGTCGTTACATACACATCCACTAATGCTATTTCCTTTGCGAGTGTTCGAAGAAATATGGTAAATCCGACAGCAACATTAACAGGTACAGATATTAAAATAGCAAGTATAAGAGCTCTCTTGTGGCGCTTTATAAGCTCTATTATTGGCAAATCAGGTAAATTTCTTTGTTTTCGATTTTTTTCATATGCTGGAGTTTCTCCCAATGTGTATATACTATACGCGCTAATTAATCCTAAAATAGCTGAGAAAATAAATGGCAATCTCCAACCCCAGGCACAAAAATCAGTAGTTTTTTTGCAGATAATTACTATCACCGCAGAAAGCAAGACACCAATGGAACGACCAAAGCCCATTATTCCAAAATACATCCCTAAGTTTTCTTTCCTACTGGATAAATGCTCTATAAGATAAACAGAACTTCCTTGTTCACCACCAAGTGCAATTCCTTGTGTTATATGGATTGCAAGAAGCAATATAGTAGCTACTTGATTGTGACTTGGAATAAATGCAATAAGACTTGATGGTATCGATATTAGCAAGATAGTAATTATTAATGCTATCCTTCTTCCATACCTGTCACCAATGTGACCAAATATGAATGCACCAAGTGGCCTTACAATTGCGCCTATTCCTACAATTCCAAATAATTGCATTATGTTACTGTAGACATCTTTTGCAAAACAAAACTCTCTGCTGATTATGTTAATCAAATCAATAAAGAGCATGTAGTCATACCATATTGCGATTCTGCAGATTATGGTTGATATCAACACCCTTGTTTGCACTAAATTCAATTCGTAAATGTTTGCTTATTCTATTCTGGCTGCTTTTTGGGATTTTGCAACCTAAGGTGTGGGTTGACTTTTTTGTTATGGTATGTGATAATTGAGATTAGACTTCTTTCAAAATTAGAAGAAGGAGTGTAAGATCAAGTATTTGAAAGCATGAAATATAAGGAAATAGAAAAGTTAGGTATCCGTTCAGGCAATGGCGTCAACTTAAGGGATGTTAAGGAGTAAAATACTACAAGAAACAGCACTTTTGTTTCTATTTTATTTCAACAAAAAAGTTTAAAATGTGTCCTTTTTAGAGGATGCATGCAGAAAGGAAAAAATCTTATCTTACAAATTAAAAATATAATATACTCGAAAACTTTTCAGAAACTCCACTGTATTGGAAAAAATAGTTTCACACGAACAAGAAAACTTCCTTTTACGACAGTATTTTCTATGATTTTAAAGTTAATTAAGAAAAGTTTAGGAATAGAATGTGAGCTTATGGATCCATTGACTTGTAAAGTTCCACCCTCAAAGCAAGCTTTTTCTAAAGCAAGATATAAGATTTGTCATACAGGTTTTAAAGAATTATTAGAGCTAAGCATCCAAACAGCCTATCAAGATGAGCCTGAGTATGGAACTTGGAGAGGCTATAGGCTTATTGCAGCAGATGGTTCTGGTATTCGATTACCGAGCTCTGAAGAAATTGTATCCGAGTTTGGCCGTTTTAAACCAAATGGAACAACAGGTATAATGCCACCATTAGCAAGGGTTTCTTTGTTTGTTGATTTATGTACTTCGCTGATTTGCAGTGCTCGCCTTGCGGCTTGGAATGTGGGTGAGCAAACATTAGCAGAAGAACAATTACCTGAAGTCGTTACTCAAATGCGTTCATTAAATCAAGATAGATTATTATTTATCTACGACCGTGGCTATCCTTCACTAAAATTCATTCAGCAGCATTATGAATTGAAAGTAGACTTTATTTTTCGCTTGCAAAAAAGAAATTATAGCAAGCTATGGAAACGAATTTCATCTGATGAATTAGATTTTGATTTTATACTAGAAAATAAAAAGCTAGAAAATAAAATGAAAGGACAAAAAGTCAGGGTTATAGTACTTACATTAGCCAATGGAGAAACAGAAGTGCTGATTACCTCACTTTTTGACCGAGACTTTGGAAGATATCAGCAAAGCTTATGTATTAAGGTGGCACATAGAGGAAACGACTCAAAATAGGTGCAGAATTAGAGAATTTTTCTGGAGTAAATTTAGAGGCTGTATTACAAGAATTTTGGGCGAACTTAGTTATGTGCAATATATTGTCGCTTCATATGTGTGATGCACAAGGGCCTTGGAACCCAGATCAAATCGCTGAATATCGTTTAAATTTTTCAGTTTTATTTGGTGTAATGAGACAGAAACTCTATCAAGTGCTGGTCGGAAATTGTTCGCCAAAAGATTTTCAAGCTCTTTTTGATAGAGCAAGTATACGTGCTAAAGTTAAGATCCGACCAGGAAGATTGTATAGCCGCAATAAAGTAGATAAGCCTAAACGCCATCATGTCTTTAGGAGAGTTTGCTGATGGAGGCTCTTAAGTTGACGCCATTGTCTGAACGGATACTCTGAAGTTGCTAAACTGCTGGCAGAATTAGACAAAGTTTAGGTTTTGAGCAATACTAGACTAACAACAACTCATTTGAGCTACACTTCCAAAACTAATCTATTTGGATCTTCTATGTAATTTTTTACCTTAACAAGGAAAGTTACTGCTCCTTTGCCGTCAACTATTCTGTGGTCGTAGGAGAGGGCAATGTACATCATAGGTCTAATTTCAATTGAGTTGCCAACAGCAACTGGCCTGTTTTGTATTGAATGCATTCCAAGTATTCCAGATTGCGGAGGGTTTATTATCGGAGTGGAAAGAAGTGAACCGTATACTCCACCGTTTGAAATAGTAAATGTTGCACCTTCCATTTCTGATACTTGTAATTTACCTTCTCGAGCTTTTTTGCCAAGAGCAACTAAAGTCAACTCAATTTCTGCGAATGACATCTGATCAGCATTCCGAATAACTGGTACAACAAGACCTTTATCGGTGCCAACAGCAACACCTATGTCATAGTAATGTTTATACACGATTTCATCGCCTGAGATCTCAGCGTTAATTTCAGGGATCTCTTTCAGTGCTTGCACCGCTGCCTTTATAAAAAACGACATAAAACCAAGTTTTATTCCATATTTTTTTTCAAAAATGTCCTTATATTTTGCTCTTAGATCCATGACATTTTTCATGTCAATTTCATTGAACGTGGTCAGTATTGCGGCAGTATTTTGCGACGCTTTCAAACGAGCGGCAATTACTTGCCTTATTTTGCTCATTTTTACTCGTTCCTCTCTTTGCTCTCCACTTACTATACTTTTTGGCAATTCATATTGTTTTATTGCAGGCTGTTCTGCTTTGTTTATATGGCCTATCACATCTGCTTTTGTTATTCTATCCCCCATACCAGTTCCTTTAACACTTTCTGCATTGATTGCATTTTCCTCCATAATTTTGCGAGCTGACGGAGCATCTTTTTTAGCAGAACTTTCGCTTTTATCTTCTTTTCTCGCTTCCTCTTTTACTTCCCCCACAGAAAGCTTCGCTAACAATTGATCAGGACTTATCACATCATCTTCCTTTACAAGAAATTCAGTTATTTGCCCTGAAGCTTCTGCAGTTAATTCGAGTGCTGTTTTGTCAGTCTCAATTTCAAAGATCAAGTCATCTACTTTTACTGCTTCTCCAATATTTTTCTTTATTTTTACTATACCTTCCGTAACTGACTCACCACCAAGAGTTTTTGGCGCTCTGATTTCTATAATTTTGCTCATAAAACAACTTCCGTATAAAACTTTCTATAGATTTATACATGAAAAGAGACATGTAATAAACTAATAAATTTATTGAGGCTCTTATCATTTAGAAGTGACAAACGGATAACATACTTCCAAATGTCATTCCAGTGCGTGATGCTAGGCCATCTTGACACATTTTGCCAACCCCGTCTCTCGGCTATGGTATTGCTAATCAAACAATGACTATACAAAAGACCTGATAACATGTATAATCCATAAATAATTTTTGAGGTAGATTGTGAAACTAGGTGTTAATATTGATCACGTTGCAACCCTCCGCAACGCACGCGGAACTTCCTACCCAGATCCATTGAAAGCAGCAGAAATAGCTATTGATGCTGGAGCAGACTTTATTACTGTACACTTACGAGAAGATAGAAGGCATATTAGAGATGAAGACGTATTTAACCTAAAAAAGAGCATTAGCACTGAGCTAAATCTTGAAATTGCAGCCACGGAAGAAATGCTTGAAATAGCAAAGAGGGTAAAACCCTATTCGATTAGTATAGTACCAGAAAAAAGAGAAGAATTAACAACCGAAGGTGGCCTGGATATCGTGAATATGCACAGTAAACTTTCTAATATAATAGAGGAAATGCATAGCTCTAGCATAAAAATCTCACTGTTTATCGATCCAAATATTAATCAACTAAAATATCTTGAGAAGCTAGAGATAAAACCTGACATAATAGAAATTCACACAGGGGATTACTGTGATAATCCATCAGAGAAAAAGTTACAGTTAATTACTAATGCTGCAGAGTACATCAATAAATTAGGAATAGAATGCCACGCAGGACATGGCATAACTTATAAACACGCTAAGAAGATGACAAGAATACCTCACATCTCAGCTCTTAACATAGGCCACTATTTAATTAGCGAAGCTATATTTTATGGCTTACACAGCGTAGTAAAAACAATGAAAATGATAATGTCTACCTAACTGCTGCTTTTTTCTTCTCATTTAAAATACTTAAAAGAGTTTGGCTTGTTTTAAACTTTACCCTTGTCTTTTCAGGAACAGTCATGATCTCACCATTTTGGGGGTTACGACATTGTTTCTCCTGACTTATAGCAGTAGAAAATGTTCCTATTCCATGCAAACGTATTTCACCTTTCCCATGCAGCTCATCCTTTATTATTTTAATAAATGCATCATGAATCTTGCTCAAATCAGATTTTGTTATATCTATATTCTGACCAGAACAATCTTCCTTTAATTGTTTTATTATATCTTCTTTACTCATAAATTACCTTAATATTGAAAAAATCACACAAATAGCATATTATGTTGACACCGATAGTCAACTAAATTCATCACAAAAATATAGGGTATCATACACTTTTGCAAATATTTTTATAATACTTACAAAAAAATACCACTATGAAATAACTATCTCTTAGAAAATTGACACTTTTTCCGAGCTTTATGTTGACCATATTTCTTACGTTCAACAACACGCGAATCTCTAGTTAAGAACTCACCATTACGTAATATAGAATGCAAATCTTGGCTTACACTACTCAAAGCTCTGCTTATTCCATGAGCTAGAGCACCTGCTTGACCAGATAGCCCTCCACCTTTTACAGTTGCAAATACATCATATTTGTCTAACGTAGAAGTTGCTACAAACGGCATTTTCACTATTTGGCATACTGACTCTCTTTTAAAGTAAGAAATTAGATCGCCTTTTTTGTTAACACTAAATTTTCCACTTCCCGGCTTTATCCATACCCTTGCTACAGATTCTTTTCTTCGGCCTGTAGCATATAAACGACCAAGCGAATCAACTGCTGATTTAATTGTCTTTTCTGACCAATCATTATTATTTATTGTAGAACTCTTCATTTTTACTCCATTACTTTTTATTTTTACGATTCAAAGAGGCAAAATCTATCTTTTCAGGTTGCTGCCCTTGATGCTTATGCTCTGAACCAGAATAAACATACAAATTTTCAAAGCGTCTACGCGCCATAGGGCCATCATCAAGCATCCTTTTCACTGCCATTTTTATTATACGCTCAGGAAATTTGCCATTTAAAATATTATTTGGAGTAGTTTTCTTCAAACCACCAGAATAACCTGTATGCTTATAGTAAACTTTATCTTTAAGCTTCTTCCCGGTAAAATGCACCTTTTCTGCGTTAATAATAATTACATTATCGCCACAATCCATATGAGGTGTATACTCAGGCTTATGCTTTCCACGCAATAGTGTCGCTACAAATGCTGCAAGCCTTCCTACCACTAATCCTTCTGCATCTATGACAAACCATTTTTTGTCGATTTGTTTCTCTTTTAAGAAAAAAGTTTTCATTGTAATTTAACTAAACAATAGTAAGCTACTATATACTTAATTTCTCAATAGTGTCAACAATATTAGTTGTTGATTATTAAAGTAATTTATGTTAGTAATTGAACTGCGTAACCAATATGCACAGGAAGTAGAATGTTTCGATTGATTATTACACTTGCGATCATTTTTGGTACTATAAGTTGCTATGCAACTGATGTGGGAGAAGTGATAAGCAAAGCCATCAAAAATAGCTCAAAAATAAAGTCTCAATTTTACCAATATAAAAGCGCAGAAAAACAGCTTAAGTCTTCTGGGTTAGCTGGATTTTTACCTGACATTAGTTTGCAGTACAATTTTGATAGTAATTTTAATCTTTATAATCAACCTAATTTACCTGGAAAACGTCTAATATTAAGCCAAAGGATAATAGATGGCGGTGGCACCTTTGCCACATTCAGTCGATCAAGTCATCTTCTCAAAGCAGAAAAAATGCGATTTCAGCAATTAAAACAAGAGGTTGCACTTAATGCTGTGAAAGCATATGTTGGTGTTTTACAAAAGACAGAAATATTAAAGCTCAGAGAACATAAAGAACGCGTTTCTTTGGAACATTTGTCAGCTATGAAAAAACGCTTTTCCCTTGGAGAGGTAACCAATGCTGAAGTTTTGTTAGCAAAAGCAAAATTCTCGTCTTCTATATCCGAAAGAGTTGATGCTGAGGGTAAATTAAAGTTGGCAAATATTGCTTATTATCATTTAATTGGCGAAGATGCTGATGAACTTTCTGAGGCTAATGATAAACTACCTTCTGTTCCAGAGCTAAATGAATGTTTACAATTAGCAAAAACCAATAATTTATCTTTAAAAGCAGCAGTTTATCAAAAAAGAGCAGCCGGAATGGAAGTGATCGCTGAAAGCTCCAAGTGGCTTCCTTCTTTAAATCTAAGCGCAAGCAAAAATTTTGGGAAGGATGGTGTAAAATTAGACAAGCTATTAGAAAATGTTCATATAGTTTTTACTCTTGATGTTCCAATCTTTAAAAAAGGAGTGAATGCTTTTGGTGTCAGTAGAGCTAAAATGGATGCAAAAAAATCTACCTACAATTATTATGAAATGGTAAAAAATATAGAACAAGCAGTTGTAAATGCTTGGAATAATGTGCTAACAGCAAAAGCCATTATTAAAGCAAGTCAAGAAGCGGAAAGAGCAGCAGCTCTAGCATTGGAAGGAGTTGAGCAAGAGGTAAACTTAAATTTAAAGAGTACATCTGACCTTTTGGACACTGAAGATGCATTATTTAAAGCACGTTTAGACTTAGTTGAAGCACAAAGCAATTATGTGATTAGTGTTTACAACTTGCTTTTTATGATAAATAGTATAAACCTCTAAATTTAATGGTATTAGCACTATGCATGATGAACAAGGCAATCAATCTGTAAAAGATATTCTAGAAGATATAAAAAAAGCTATATCGGGTAAAAACGCAAGTAACGATAAAGCAGAAATAAAGGATGAAAATGATGATGTGCTATGCCTTGAAGAAGAGTATCTAGAAGATATGGAAGAAGATGGCAAAAAAGAAAATGGTAAAGAAGAGGACATTGATAATGATGACCAAAGTGAGGAAATGGCTTACAACAATAACCAATTTAATGGCCATAGCTGCAATTCAGAAGAAAAAAAAGATATTTATTTGTACGATAACATCCAAATGAGTAATAACAAAGCAAGTAATAGTGGCTTACAAGCGCAAAATAATGATCATCTAATTTTAAAAGAGAATATGGAAGAGATCAAAGCGCTGCTTGGAAAAATGCAAAACAAATTGCAGCATAAACAACAAAAAAGAGCGAATCTTACTGTTGAAGAATTAGTTACATCTCTTTTAAAACCTCAGCTCTCAGAATGGCTGAATAAATATCTACATGCACTGGTAAAAGAAGTAGTTGAAAAAGAGCTCAAAGATATAATCAATAATAAGTAGGGTATTAGCAATAAAAACTAGAGTAAAGACGGCTAGAGGCAGAAAACTATCTTCAACAAGGTGGCTACATCTTCATTTGAATGATCAGTATGTGCGAAAAACTAGCAAGGATGGTTATAGGTCACGCTCAGCATATAAGCTGGTAGAAATGGATAATAAATTTAAATTATTCCAAGAAGGGCAAAAAATTATTGATCTTGGTGCTTCTCCTGGTGGATGGTCACAAGTCGTGTCTCAGAAAGGTGCAAATGTAGTTGCTCTTGACATGAAACCAATGAACGCAATTAATGGAGTAGAGTTTATACAATGTGATATTATCAATGGGCTTGAAATTTTAAGAGAAAAATTCAAGGATCAAAAATTTGATGTAATTTTATCTGACATGGCGCCCGAATCTTGTGGTTTAAAATCGTTGGATCATATCAGAATTATGCTTTTATGTGAAGCAGCACTCAATTTTGCAAAGCATTTCTTGAGCCATGGTGGGACGTTTGTAGTAAAAATTTTCCAAGGAGAATCTGATAAAGATTTTTGTAACGAGCTAAAAGAAATGTTTAAAACAGTAAAATATTTTAAACCGAAGTCAAGCAGATCTGAATCTACAGAAATGTATTTGGTAAGTTTAGGCTTTATTGGCAGCAGACCTTTTATATAATATTAACCCAGGTAGCCCGCAGAAACGAAAAAACTTGCTTGACAAACTCCGCCAGCCCCCTTATTATGATAATAAGGGTATTTGTGACTCAAAACTTGTTTTTGATCCGCGCGGGTTCAATGACAAAATTCAGTAAAAAACTCAGAGTATTTATTGGCGGATTACGTAAAATTATAGCGGCTGCATGTCTTTTTTATTTTTTCTACATTCAGCCAAATCGCGCTTATTTTAAGCGTTAGCACATTATTACAGCGCCACTTACAGTAATATAGAGTCAAAACTCGCACCGCGGGGTCTCTTTCGCCTTTTTTTTCGTTTGGTAAATTTCTTAATGTTTATAGCAACATGAACTGGGCAGGAAGGTGTTATTCCAGTGCTCCTTTTTTTGTCATCCGAGTAGCCCTCTTCTTGTCATCCCAGTGCGTGACACTGGGATCTAATTTTTTATGCAAAATTACTATATTTGCAAATAGATACAATTTGAAATAATTTATACTATGAAGTTACGAAATGAGATCCCAGTGTCACGCACTGGGATGACAAAGAAATAGGCACTGGGATGACACCCTTTTGGATGGAAAGCTACTTTCATGACATCATCATAAAGTAAACCAGTGTCAGCTACTTGCATAGAAAATGTTTATGACTAATTTTTAGATCAAACATGGAATTTCGACAAACTTAACTTTTTTGTGATACTATTCAGCAATAATAAATAAATTGAGAGGAAATGTTATGGCAATAGAAAAGGAAAAGTTTTTTGAAATAATAAATGAGGTAAGCAAGAGTAAAGATTTAAATAAGGATAATTTGCTTGAAAGAATAAAAAATGAGTTACACAAAAAAAATGAAGCAGAGTATAACAAATTTTGTTATTTTTTTGATAAGGATCATCAATTCAGTGTAGAAACTTCAAGTAAAAGAGAAGATTGGACATTATTACATCTTGCTGCGGCATGTAACAATTTATTGACAGTAGAACTTCTACTAGAAAGGAAAGCAAGTGTTAACGCTCGAGTGAAAGATGGATCTAAAGATGATGGACTAACTGCTTTGCACATTGCTGCTTTTTATGGCAATGAAAACATAATAGAGCTGTTACTAAGTGATAATCGAGTTAATCCTTCATTGAAAAGCAAAAATAGGACTCCAAGAGAGATGGTTGGTAATGTGCCAAGCAGGGATACTATAATAAAAATGTTAGAGGCAGCAGAAGAAAGTTATCGTACAAAGCCTAAGGAAAAAGCAAGAGATCTTAACATAAGGATTGAAGGAGGAGGTAGCTACCGTTTATTGCAGGGCAATCATGGAATTCCGGCACAAACTGTGAAAAAAAGAAGTATTGCAACTGCTGCACTAGAAAATGGTAATAAACGGACCTCTTTAAATTCTACTGATGAAAGTAGTAGTAGTAACGACAGTGGAATATTTACTGAATTAGAAGGTGAAGAAGACATTGATGCAAAGAAGGAACAGAACCAAAAGGAGAATGAATCACTAAAACAAAAAATGCAAGATCTAGAAAATAAAAACGCAGCGCTTAAGGATAAATTAGACAAAACAGAAAGTCAGCATTCTAATTGCTTAGAAGAGAATCTATCACTAAAACAACAAATACAAGATCTAAAAAGTAAAAACACAACGCTTAATAGTGAATTAGAAAAAACAAAAACTAAAACAAATGAAGTACCATTAGAAAAAGCGCAAAAAGAACTAACAGAATTGAGAAGTTATTTCACTGGACATGGGGCTAGGCTGGACACACTGGAGAAACTCAATGAAGAGAATCAATCACTAAAACAAAAAATAAAAAGTCTGGAGAATGAAAACACACCACTTAAGGGTGAACTAGACAAAACAAAAACTAAAACAAATGAAGTGTCGCTAGAAAAAGTAGGAAAAAGACAATTTTCCCCAAAAGTTGCCTACGCGAGCCTTGCAGCTATGTTAACAGTAGGTGCTGCTCTTAGCATTGCTTCCGGATTGTCTGCTCTATTAATAGTTACAGCTTCTGTGGTATCTGCACTGATAGCCGGTGGCATTACATACACAATATCAAAACCCATTGCTCCTGACACTGAATTGAAAGAAGTGGATATTCAAGGTTTAGCACAACATGGTGTTTGTAAAACTTAGCACCTACATCTGTACGAACATTGCAGTTTGTAGGTGGCAGATGCAAGTAGCTGCACTGAAATCCCCAAAAAAGGATGATGTCGTTCCAGTGCTTGACACTGGAATCCAGCCTTGCCGTAATCTCATCAAGAACGTTGTGTTTTAACATAAAACGGCTACTTTTATGCTTACCAACTTAATAAAATTCCTGGATCCCAGTGTCAAGCACTGGGATGACAAGAAGAGGATACTTCGATAAAAGACATTGCCCTCCTGGTAGGCCCAAATTGCAATGTTCGTACAGTTATGAGTTACACAGTAGTGTGAATTTTTTACTTCGGTAGTTTTTCATTATCATTATAATCATAATAGTAGTTGAGTTTAATTGATATGAAAACTTTTACGAAAAATTTTAAAAATAAAGAAAAAAAGCTAGAAGAGTTTAATAAGGAAATTGAAGATATAACAACTATAGCTCAAGATAAATTTGCACATGAACTTGAAAACATCGCATATGACAGTGTGCAAAAATTTCGCAGTCTGCTTGCTAAAGAGTTAAACTCCATCTTCAATAATATTCATTCTCAAAATGTTAATCTACTAAAATCCAGCCTAGTTGAATATGCTATAAGTTCAAATTTTATCAATAAAAAAGGAGAAGCAGCTTTAATACGTTCTCTTCTTAATATATTCATACGATAAAGAATTCAAGCACTCAGAGTTGTTGCTGCGCCAATTCAACTTAATTTGAATGCAAGCTGCATAGCTAAAGTAAGTAAGATTTACCCCACGATAAACGAGGTAAACCTTACTTATTCTAACTATATCAAAAAGGAGGGTTATCATGTCAACAAGATCTACTTCACCAAGAATACATGTGCAACGTAAATCTAAGCCTGAATCTTTTCCAGTTACTTTAGAAGAGGTTAAATCTTTTTTACGTATTGAGAACGACCAGGATGATAAGTTGATTTCAGATCTAATTTTTATGGCAACTGATTATGCTGAGTGGCATATGGAAAAGTCACTGGTGAAACAAACATGGCAAGTTTCATATGAAGATTATGTACCTCGTAGGATCTATTTAAGCTATGGCCCTGTGAGTAAGATAGTATTGGCTACTGCAATGATGTCTAAAGGTCAAGAGAAGAGAACACTTAAGTATTATTTTAGTGATGTAGGGGGCTACGTTGAGTTTTTCAATTATTTGAATGCAATAAGAGTTGATGTTGTATACGAGGCTGGCTATGACAATGTTCCTGAGCAGATAAAACTAGGTATTATGCGGCATGTTTCTGCTATTTACAAAGATCGTGAATCGGGGGTAAGTAGCCATTTGTCTGAAGTGAAGAAGATGTATTCTCCATTTCGCGAACCAAAGGTTGTTTTGTAGGTAGGTATTACAGTAATTGCTGGCCACAACTGTACCAACATTTTGATTTGAGTCCACCAAGGAGGGTGTCATTCCAGTGCGTGACACTGGAATCCAGAAATTTCGATTTGTAAGTAAGCACACTGAGCTGGGTGAGCATAAAAGTAGCTGTCTTATGCTAAAATAAATGTCTTTGGTGAGATTGCGGGAAGGCTGGATTCCAGTGTCTGGGCACTGCCGTCTTGGATGAAAAGGCTGGATCCCAGTGTCAAGCACTGGGATGACATCATAGAGGCACTGGAATGACACCTTCCTAGTGGAAATTGCTCTCAAATCATAATGTTCGTACAGTTATGGATTCATTCGCGGTATCTCTTAGCATAGATCCCGCTAACAAGTAGCGGGATGACGAGTTTGTATCACTGCTTATGTTTTAGCTATATATCTTTACGAGGATTAATCATGAAAAAAATTCAAGCTATAAACGAGTTGTACAATAGTATTTATGCAGCACTAAAAGCAAACTCTGATTTAAGGAAATATGTTACTAACATTTATGACTACTTACCTAAACAGGTCACCATTCCTTACCTGAGATTGCGCGTAGTGAATTATAATAACCTGCATATGCTGTCAAATTTTGCTACAAAGGCAAGATTTTCATGCGACATATATACCCATCATATAGGCAGTATGTTTGCCATTATAAGGCATATTAACTTGATACTTAAGAGTATTAAATATTCTGATAATGAAACTATTTTGGAAAGTAATTGTACTATGAGTCAGCATGATGAAATTTTACATTCAACAATTAATTTTGATATTTTAATGAAAGGAGGCGATAATGAGCAAATTACAGCTAAAAATTAAAGATCATGACAATAATTTTATTGTGTTAAATAATATACGAAACCTAAGGTTTACTTTGCGTAATAACAGAGAAGAGATGAAAGATATTTCTTCTTTTGGCTGGAGAAAAGTGCTCGATTGTGCTGGAAGCAGACACATTACAATAAAAATTAATGGAATTTTAGACTCGGTATTAGCTGATGAATTATTACGTAATTCTGCTATATCAAACTCTAATCATGATTATGAAATTAATTTTAACACTAAGGAAAAGATCAGATTACGGTGTTCAGTTGAACTGTATGAGAGGTATTATGACCCCGCTGCTTTTGACAGTTTTACTGTAATTTTAGCGAGTGCTGAAGTTGTAAACGCTTTTCATTAATGTTAATTTAATTTTTTCATATATAATATGAACTGGTGAGAATTTTAACTAAATTAAAAAAAATCATGAACGACGAAGACCTTTTCGAGGAAGACGGTAATAATATTGAAGAAAATAACGATGATAAAAGAGAGAGAAGTTTAGAAAATGAAAATCAGCAAAATCAAGAAGAACAATACAAAGAGGAAGATAAGCAATACATAATACAGTATATTCAAGACTATTTAAAAGTTTTTGAGGATATTCTAAATCAGATCGACGAAGGAATTGATAATTCGGATAGTTACGAAAGGACTATGCAAATAAAGCGAAGCATAGACAGGCTCATAGAGACTTTATATAGTCAGGCTGCATCTGAAGATATTGATGCAGAATTTGAAACCACAAAGCATACTCGCGATAAATCAGAATCTATGAAAAGAGTTAGGGAGAAAAGAAGGAAGCAAGCAATAGAAGAAGTATTAAGCAGCATGTTTGCCCAGCAACAAAAGGAGCTAATGAACGCTAAACACTTAAGTCATGGAGATGAAACAGCACATGACGATGAAGCAAAAAAACGAGTGAAGTCTTCAATCAGGGGAGTGTTGTTTTCGGTGATTGCTCATAGGATGGATCCAAGAAGGAGAGCAGGGGAAACTGCTGACGATAACGAAAAGCAAGCTCATATATATGGCAGGGAAGCAGTTGGTGGAGCTTTAGGTGCATTATTAAAAACATTTTTAACAGCAGTTACTGCCGTTGTGCGCGAAATTGCTAAGCCACTTCAGCATATCAGCAAACAGGAAACATCTTTTGCAAAACAAGTTGAAGAAAGCAGAAACGCAGATTCACAAAAGGGTCGATCTGTGTAAGATTTCCCCTTGTAATAATCTTTCGATTCTACTGTCTGTTAATTCATAATTAGGGTATAGTTATAATATTTACGTGCTACCTTCACTTCCGCCAAGATATTGCCGCTCTATTATCCCCTTTTCCATTCTTCGCAGATATTCTTTTGTATCAGTACCACTAGCAAATAAACCAACAATCTTTTTACCTTCTACAGTAAAATTAGTATTACAAGCATAATTATTTAAATTAAACACTTTAACCAGCTCTTTTATATCCATAACTACCTCTATTAAAAATTGTTCAGCAACAACAACACCACTTGCTTTTTCCTTTATCTTCACTATTACCGGCACTAATAGCACTACTACTATCCAGTTGTGTGTTAGACCTACTGCGTTCACGTGACAGCTTGAGGGGTTTATACTTATCAGAACCAATCTGCTCAATAATTGAGCTTGGTGAAGTTCGCTTATTACCACCACCATTGTCATTACTACTATGCATATTAACCTCCAATAAAAATATTGTATAATTAATATACTAAAAATAAAATTAAGTGCAAGCACTTTTTTATATTTTTTAGTATAAATTTTATTCGTCATCTTTATACTCCTGGATTCCAGACTGGAATGACACCATTTGTTGCACAACTGTACGAACATTGTGCTACCAGAAGGGCAATGCCTCTTATCCAAGTACCCTCTTCTTGTCATCCCAGTGCCTATTTCTTTGTCATCCCAGTGCGTGACACTGGGATCTCATTTTATTTTATGATGATGTCTGAAAGTAACTGACACTGGGATCCAGAAGACTTAATTTCAACCAAATAATAAAGGCTAGATCCCAGTGTCTGGGCACTGGGATGACAAAAAAAGGAGCACTGGAATGACACCTTCCTGCCCAGTTCATGTTGCTACAAATATTAAGAAATTTACCAAACGGAAAAAAAGGCAAAAGAAGCCCCGTGGTGCGAGTTTTGACTCTATATTACTGTAAGTGGCGCTGTAATAATGTGCTAACGCTTAAAATAAGCGCGATTTGGCTGAATGTAGAAAAAATAAAAAAGACATGCAGCCGCTATAATTTTATGTAATCCGCCAATAAATACTCTGAGTTTTTTACTAAATTTTGTCATTGAGCCTGCAGGTCAAAAACAAGTTTTGAGTCATAAATACCCTTATTATTATAATAAGGGGGCTGGCGGAGTTTGTCAAGTAAGTTTTTTCGTTTCTGCGGGCTACTTCTCGACACCAGTGGTGTTAAGTGTTCGTACAGTTATTGGTATTATTAAGATACTCCTTAATCTTCTTCAAATCCTCCCAAGCTAAACGTTTTTGCATTGGCTGACGCAGTAGGTAAGCTGGGTGAAATATAGCAGCTATAGTGATTGAGTGAGATAAATATTGGTTAGTGTACGTATGAAATCTACCACGCAAATTCGATATAGTTTTTGTGCTGTCAAGAAGGCTATAACACGCAATTCCCCCGACCAAAATTAGAATTTGCGGTGAAACCAGTGCAACATGCTTCTCAACAAATGGTCTGCACATATCAAGCTCTAGGTCGGTTGGCTTTCTATTGCCAGGTGGGCGCCAAAATACAGTATTGCTTATGTATACCTTAGTGCGATCAAGATTGATTGCATTTAACATTTTATCGAGCAACATTCCACTTGCACCACAAAATGGTATGCCTTGAAGGTCTTCATTTGCTCCTGGAGCTTCACCAACAAGCATAACTTTTGCATTTGGATTACCATCAGAAAAGACAGTATTAGTTGCAGTTTTTTTTATCTCACAACCTTCAAATGATTCAACTGCACTTCTTAGTTCATCCACACTACTACATTTACTTGCAAGTTTCCTTGCTTCAATTATCCAATCACTTGGAAACATGTCTTTTCCATCTTTAGTGTCACCCCAGCGCATATCTGCATCTTTCTTCTGGGTACCAGTTTGGATAACATAGGGTTGCACACCCTCTTTGCTCTCCAACTTTTTTTCCTCTTCACCCTCTGTTAGTGTGCAATCAACGCCCACTTCATGGTAAAATTTTAATAATTCTAGGTCTTCATTGTTCATAATGCTTTTTAACCTTTTGTGCTTTTTTCATGGCTATATCATACTTTAATTTAGATAAATGTCTAATATATAATATGCCATTTAAGTGATCTAGCTCATGCTGAATACACCTTGCGAGCCAGCCGCAAGCTTTTAGCGTCTGTTCCTCATTATCTAAATCCTTATATTTCACAGTCAAATATTTTGGACGCTTAATTTCATAGCTTTGCTCTGGAATTGAAAGGCACCCTTCTTTGAGAATTACTTGTTCATCGGATAATTCCGTAATTTCAGGGTTAATCATGTAAAACTTGCCAGTCGATTCATACCCTACTGGCTCGTCTTCAGCTCGAGAGAGCTGAATGTCCATAACAAAAACTCTCCTCAGCACCCCAACTTGCACTGCAGCAAGGCCAAGACCTTCTGCATCGTACACAGTTTCGAACATGTCGTTTACTAATTCTTTAATTTTATCGTTTATATCTGTTACTTCACTGGCACGTGTGATTAGCCTTTCATCAGGGGCAATTACAATTGGTAATATGGACATAAAATGGACATAAAAATTGTAATTCTATGTTTTGCTTTTCTTTTTGTCCAGAATTTAGTGTATATTAAAATGTTGCTATATCTATAATAGAAATATAAATTATTAAAGAAAGCTACAATTTAAATGAAATTGCGTAATAAGGTTAACTAATGTACTCTGCAGTAATAGCAAAACCAAAGAGAAACGTTTTTGCTGTTCTAGACATAGGTACAACAAAGATTATTTGTCTAATCGTTAAAATAAATGACAACTTCAGCTATAAAGTAACAGGAACGGGCTATAAGATTGCAGAAGGTGTAAACGGTGGGTCGATAACTAATGTAAAACACGCAAATTACTCCATCTCATCAACTATAGGTTTAGCTGAGCAAGTGTCAGAGGAAACTATAGACCAAATATATGTGAGCATTGCTGGATGTGGCATCTCATCTTTTAATGTACATAATGAAATTATTGCAGCTAATCATGAAATTTCTGACCGGGATATAAAACGTGTAGTTTTTCAGACGTTTGAGAAATATATTGAAGAAAATGTTATCATTCACAATACACCACTGAAATATCACTTAGATGACATGACTGACATAAAAGAAGTTGGTGGATTGTACGGAAAAAGACTATCTGCTGATGTTAATGTTGTCACTGCTTCGCGTCCAGCGCTTACCAATATTGAAAACTGTATTACCAATAATGGTGGATTAAATATGGCAGGTTGTATTGCTTCTGCATATTCTGCAGGTCTTGCGTGTCTCAGTGAAGATGAAAAAGAGCTCGGGACTGCTATTGTTGATATAGGCGGTGGGTGCACTGCAATTGGAATTTTCAAAAGAGGGAAACTTGTGTATGCAAGCAGCGTTCCAATTGGTGGCGTTCATATCACTCGAGATATTGCTTACGGGCTATGCACAAGCATAGAACGTGCAGAGTATATAAAAATACTGTATGGTAGCACTATCATAACTTCAATAGATGAGAACGAATATATTACAGTCCAAAATAGTGAAAATGATGAACCTACTCAAGTATTCAAATCTGAGCTTATTAACATCATAAGACCAAGAGTTGAAGAAATACTTGAAATGGTAAGAGAGCAATTTCAAGAGCAGAAAGATCCAATTAATAAAGTAGTGATCACAGGTGGAACTAGTCAACTCACAAGCATGAAGGAAATTGCAGGCTATATATTCAATAAGCAAGTTCGAATTGGGTGCCCTGAGTCTTGTAGCGGTCTTGATGGCGAATATGATAAAAATCCTGTATTTTCTGCTGCTATAGGTTCTATAAAGCTAATAGTTGACACTTTCTATAAAAATAACTCTGGAATGCTCGGTCAAGATGGTAAAATAAGTAAGTTGTACCATTGGGTTAAATCAAAAGTTACAGTTTAATTTTGCTGAATGAAATTCTTATATCTTTCAAAGGAAACATTATGAATAAAAAACATTGTTTCAAAATTAATAAACTTGTTTGTGATCATACAACTGAAATTATACGTTCCCATGGAATTATTGTTTATGAGAGGGTGATGGAAAAAGATGAACAAATTGAAGAAAAGCGTATCTCTAAAAAACAAGAGAGAGGTGGTTTTGAGAATCGTATCTACAATATTTACATTGAGGTGAATTCTAAGAGCATCGATTACTATCACAAAAAACCTTCAGATTATCCTGAGATAATAGTTGTATAGTTCAGATTATTAAATAGACTTCTTGCTTGACCACCTTTCATACAAATGACTTGACGCTAGGATCCATAGGGCTTATTTTCATAATACGCAAAGTTATTACATTTATGTACTGCAAGTAAGCGTACCAATTATGATAAGACATGGAAAATATGAACATAACTATACACTCACAAGAAGATTTTGAATTTATGCGCAAGGCTGGCAGGCTTGCTGCTGAAACTCTTGATTTCATTGCACCGTACGTAAAGATAGGGGTAACAACTAATGAGTTAAATGATCTATGTCATGATTTTATAATTAATGCAGGTGCAATTCCAGCACCACTAAATTATAGGGGGTATCCAAAATCAATTTGCACTTCAAAAAATGCAGTTGTGTGCCATGGTGTTCCCGATGATAAACTGCTTAAAGATGGAGATATTTTGAATATTGACGTTACGGTGATTTTAAATGGCTGGCATGGTGATACAAGTCGCATGTTTTGGGTTGGCAAACCATCAATAAAAGCAAAACGTTTGTGTGACGCTACTTATCATGCATTGATGGAAGCAATTAAACAAGTTAAACCCGGCAATAAGTTAAATGAAATAGGGCTTGCTATAGAGAAATATATTAGAGATTTTGGATATTCTATCGTACGTAGCTACTGCGGACACGGTATAGGAAAAGTCTTTCATGCTCCGCCAAATGTAGTGCATTTCTATGATCAAGATGAAAATCTCATCTTGAAGGAAGGTATGTTTTTTACAATAGAGCCAATGATTAATGCTGGAAAACATGAGACTCTGCTCAGTAAACTCGATGACTGGACAGTGACAACACGCGATCTTTCACTTTCTGCTCAATTTGAACATACGCTCGGAGTAACTAAAGATGGTGCTGAAATATTCACATTATCACCTAAAAATTGGCACTTCCCACCATATAATTAGATTTTTTTAAACTCTGCTATACTGCAACTATACTTGGATCTTGAAGAAAGCTAATCCTTAATTTGCGATATAGCAACTAGTCCAATTAATGCACAGAAAATCATGTAAAAACTAGCTGAAGTTTCCTGTCCTGTAACCTTGATAATTGTTGTGCATATAAATGGTGCAAGGCCACCAAAAAATCCCGAAGCTATATTTCTTGATAAACCAAATCCACTGTATCGTACCCTTGTTGGGAATAATTCACACATAAATGCACTAACAGGCCCAAGCGATGCAGCTATTGGGATTATAAAAAGAACGTGCGCCATTATGGTGAGCAAATTATCACCACTTAGTATCATTGAAAAAACTGGATAACTTACTACTATAAAAGTCACAAATGCAAATTTCATGACTTTTGCTCTTCCTATTTTATCAGAAAGCATTGCAAACAGTATTGTTAACCCTCCAAGTGCGACCTGATTCAATATTTCCACTGTGTGATTAAATTGAGTGTTTATTGTTGATGTAAGCACATTGAAAAACACTAGATATATATAAAGAGATGAATTTTCAACTATATCGACTCCTACTGATATCAGAAAAGGTTTTCTATAGCCATTTAATAGTTCTTTTAACGGCAATTCAGATCGTTTTTCTTGTCTTTTATACTCTGGGCTTTCATCAAGTATATATCTCATATATATGCTGATTAATCCCATTGCTAAACTAAAAATGAAAGGTAATCTCCACCCCCAAGATTCAAAATCAGATACTTTCTTGCATATGAGTACCGCTATCAGGCTTAATATTGAACCAAGAATTGCACTTAATACCTCAATGCTGCCAAAAAATCCTTTTTTGTTTTTAGGAGCGTGTTCTATTAAAAATGGTGCATTTCCTGCTTCTCCTCCAAGAGATATACCCTGCAATAACCTTAAACAAACTACCAGCATTGACGCTAGTATTCCAATGCTTTGATAACCTGGAACAAAAGCAATTAATACGGTTGACAGAGTCATCAATATAATAGAAAGAAATAGGGCAATTTTTCTGCCATATTTATCACCGATGTAACCAAATATAGCAGCACCTATTGGTCTTATCAAGAAACCTACTGCAAAAACTCCAAAAGCCTTAAGTATGCTGACTAATTTATCATCTGATGGAAAAAACACATCTCCGATTATGCTTATTAGGTGACTGAAAAGCATGTGGTCATACCACAATAAAGTGTTACAAATCAAACTTGAAAATATTACTTTTGTTATTTGCTGCATAATTTTCTGTAGTTTGTTTAGTATTTAGTAATATACATTACTTTTTTTTATATAATAGAAAAATTTAAACATTATATTAGTAATAGTATCTTATTAAATCTTAATATTTTTATATCATTGACTATATTCAAGTATTTTTATATTATTGCCTATATATTTCCATATGTTTTAGTGGGAAGCCATTTTTATTTGTATGCACAGAGTCTCTTGATGGAGCACTATGACACACACTCCAGTTTTGTTAAAAGAGATGCTATCACAACTTTCACCACAAGATGGTGGTATATACGTGGATGCCACATTTGGAGCTGGAGGATATAGCAAAGCAATATTGGAGTCAGCTGATTGCAAAGTACATGCAATTGATAGAGATGAAACGGTAACTAAGTTTTATGATGATTTAAGTGTTAGATATCCCGATAGAATAAAACTATTCATTGAGAAGTTTAGTAATATTAAAAGTATACTAAGCAGCGTTGAGCCATCTCCTGTCATCCCAGTACTTGATACTGGAAAAAATAACTGGTCACGCGCTGGAATGACATCAAACGGAGTGGATGGGGTGGTCTTTGACATCGGAGTTTCATCTATGCAGCTTGATAACGGAGATAGAGGGTTCTCATTTTTACATAATGGTCCACTCGATATGAGCATGGATAATTCTTCTTATATAAACGCTTCAACGTTTGTTAACGCTTTACGCGAAGAAGAAATTGCAAATACTATATATAACTACGGAGGAGAGCATCATTCTCGCAAAATTGCAAGAGCAATAATAAATGCACGGAAGAAGAAAACTATCAAAACTACATTTGAACTTGCGGATATTGTACGTTCCGTGGTATTTCGTGGAAAAAGCAAAATTGATCCTGCAACCAGAACATTTCAGGCAATCAGAATATGGGTAAACGATGAGCTGGGAGAACTTGAAAAGGGTATTAAAGCTGCATCTGAGATTTTAAGTGAGAATGGCAAATTAATTGTCGTCACCTTTCATTCCTTAGAAGATCGTATAGTCAAAACTTTTTTTAAAGATTTATGTGCTACTGATTGCAAGACATTCTCTCTTCTAAATAAAAAAGTGATCAAAGCAAGTATAGAAGAAGTAAGTGCAAATCCGCGTTCACGCTCAGCAAAACTAAGAGCTATACAGAAGTTGTCATGAGAACTTTCTGCATCATCTCAATAGTTATGTTTTTTCTTAGCATTGTAGGACTATTTAAGATAAAACTACATGTTCAGTCATTAAATAGAGAGCTAATAAAAATAAAAAGTGAAATTAGTTTAGTACAAAGTGATATAAAAGTTTTACAAGCAGAGTGGAGCTATTTGAATAATCCAAAAAGACTTGCAAGCCTTGTAAAGAAATACCTAAAAAATAACTCTTTAATACTGGCTAGCCAGGTTAAAAATCTTGACTCTTTAAATGGCCGCAGTGTGTTAGCACAACTTAAAACCCAGAGTTAAATTGGTTATACTAAGCTTTATCTTTTACAGATAAGCACACCACAATAAACTTTACTTTAGTATGAAATTGCTTGCGTAAGATTTTGGCAGCCTCTTAACATTTTTTGGCATTTCAATTACGTATTTAACGTTGCGTTTTTTTGCGTAGAATATTGCTTTTTCAAGAGAATCAAACTTTAATACAATCTGTTTTTTTGGATCTTTTGAGCCAATCCATCCCATTAAAGGTTCAATGTAGTAAGAACCAGATTCAATTTTCAGGTGCCAGAGATTTGTATTACCTAAACCAGATTGTGTTGCAGTTTTTGTTGGTTTATAAATCCTAAAAACTACTTTATCATCAATGCCCATAGTTCTTGTTAAATAAGCTTAAATATATATCTAAATAAATCCTTTCACAAACAATTAGTATGAAAGAATGAAGTTTGAAATAAATATTTTTATGTTATATTATTATTAAATTACATTAAAAGGATTAGCTGAATAGGAGTAATCGATGACACAACAAGAAATAGTAACAATTAATGCAGAGTTACGTGATATAACAAAAACAAAAGCGATGCATTCTCTAAGGAAGAAAGGAAACATCCCTGGAATCATATATGGAAAGGGCCATGATAATATAAATTTAACATTGTCTGCAAAGGAATTCACGAAGCAATATAAATCAGGCTCTCTTTCTGCACATTTGATAGAGCTGAATGTTTCGGGCAAAAAGGAATATGCTCTTGTTCGCGATATCCAATTGCATGTAGTAAAGGATACTGTGCAACATGTTGATTTTCAATTTGTTGATAAAGGCAGCGAAATTAAAATAGACATACCTCTATCATTTGTGAATGAAAGTAAAGCTCCAGGGATCAAGTTAGGTGGAGTGCTTAATGTTTTGTGTCGTTCTATTGCTGTTAAATGCTCTCCTGATAAAATACCTCAGGTTATTGAAGTTGATTTATCTGGTAAAATGATTGGCCAGTCTATACATATTAATGATGTAAAATTACCAGAAGGTGTTAAGTTTGTAGCTCATGAAGAAGAAAATTTTACTATTGTTACAATTTCTGCTGCCGATAGTGACGTTGAAAAACCTCAAGCAGAAACAGAGGAATAGTGCATCTGATAGTTGGACTTGGTAACCCTGGTAGTCAATATGAGTTAACTCATCATAATACCGGCTTCATCGTAGTTGATAAAATTTACAAATATTGGAATTTCCAGTCGTTTTCTAAAAAAGCCGATTATCTAATAACCTCTGGCATAATTAATGATAATAAAATCATGTTAATAAAGCCTTATTCATTTATGAATAATTCAGGCATCCCTGTTGCAAAAATACGAAACTTTTACAAATTATCGCTAGATAATATCGTTGTCATACACGATGACGCTGATTTGGAAATTGGAAGAATAAAAATAAAGAAAGGTGGTAGCTCTGCTGGCCATAATGGACTTAAATCCATAGATAGTTTTATTGGCAACGATTATTGGCGCTTGAGATTTGGAGTGGGTAGACCTGAAGATGAAAAAAGCTTAGCAGATTATGTATTATCAAAATTTTCAAATTTTGATAACGTTACTCCCTTAGTGGAAAAAATAGCAAAAAATATACACTTAATGCTGCAAGGAGATAATACAGCTTTTATCAATTTGATTGCATAATATTACGAAACACAAAACTAAATTTCGCACAATTAAAATAACAGACTTCTTGCACAAGCCACAACTGTCATTCAGTAGAAACGAAAAAACTTGCTTGACAAACTCCGCCAGCCCCCTTATTATAACAATAAGGGTATTTATGACTCAAAACTTGTTTTTGACCTGCAGGCTCAATGACAAAATTCAGTAAAAAACTCAGAGTATTTATTGGCGGATTACATAAAATTATAGCGGCTGCATGTCTTTTTTATTTTTTCTAAATTCAGCCAAATCGCGCTTATTTTAAGCGTTAGCACATTATTACAGCGCCACTTACAGTAATATAGAGTCAAAACTCGCACCACGGGGCTTCTTTTGCCTTTTTTTTTTGTTTGGTAAATTTCTTAAACATTTATAGCTAAACGACAACCGTCATCCCGCAGCGGGATCTCTTGTTAGCACCGCGGCGGTATGACGGTTCGTGGCGGAATGACGGTTAAGCAATTCGTCATCCCGCAGCGGGATCTCTTGTTAGCGCCGCGGCGGTATGACGGTTCGCGGTGGCATGACGATAACTTCGTCATCCCGCTACTTGTTAGCGGGATCTCTTGTTAGCGGATGAGATACCGCGAATGAATCGCAGTATGACGGTTCACGGTGGTATGACGGTTAAGCAATTCGTCATACCGCTACTTGTTAGCAGGATCTATGCTAAGAGATACCGCGAATGAACCGCGGTATGACGGTCTGCTGCTTGTTAGCGGCTAAGAGATACCGCGGCGGAATGACGGTTCGTGGTGGTATAGCAATTCGTCATCCCGCTACTTGTTAGCGGGATCTATGCTAAGAGATACCGCGAATGAACCGCGGTATGACGGTCTGCGGTGGAATGACGGTTCGCGGCGGAATGACGGTTAAGCAATTCGTCATCCCGCAGCGGGATCTCTTGTTAGCGGATGAGATACCGCGAATGAATCGCGGTATGACGGTCTGCTGCTTGTTAGCGGCTAAGAGATACCGTGGCGGAATGACGGTTCGTGGTGGTATAGCAATTCGTCATCCCGCTACTTGTTAGCGGGATCTATGCTAAGAGATACCGCGAATGAACCGCGGTATGACGGTTTGCGGTGGAATGACGGTTCGCGGCGGTATGACGGTTAAGCAATTCGTCATACCGCTACTTGTTAGCAGGATCTATGCTAAGAGATACCGCGGCGATATGACGTAGGGAAACGTCTTATTTTACCCTAATCGTTTATAACCTTTGGCACTACAAAATACCCATGTTCAGGTTTTGTATTGGACAATATCTCTTCTTTAATGTTTTGAGAATTTATAACATCATCGCGTACATGAATGTCCTTGTCTATACTGCCATAACGCATAGGAGAAACACCTTCGGTATTAACTTGCAATAAAGTATCATGTATCCAATCCAGCATTGTCAGTTCTTTGGAGTAGTGATCAATCTCGTCATTTGATAACTTAATCCTTACAAGCTGTACAATTTTAAGCATTTCTTCCTTGGTAATTGTTATTTTTCTCTTATTTGCAAATTCTATTAGTGAAGTAATAACGTCTTCTGTTGACTTAGCTGGCATCTTTACCTCCTTGGATGAAGTGAGTTAAAATATCTACGACCGAAACAACTTCTATTTTACCAGTTTTTTCAAGTTTGTGAAGTATAGTATCCGTAATCACTAATTTATCTAAAGAAGAGGAAGAAATTTTTTCAGCTGCACTTCCTGAAAGCACGCCATGTGTGATGCATGAAATTACGGACTTTGCTCCGCAATTTTTTAAAGCAAGGGCTGCATTACACAATGTTCCACCAGAGTCAACTATATCATCAACAATGACACAATTTTTATTCGCAACTTCTCCTATTATGTTCATTACTTGAGATGTGCCTGCTTTCTCCCTATATTTATCTACTACAATAATCTTATCACTTAACCCTATCTTGTACTTTTCCTCTAAAGTCTTTGCAAAAGCACGTGCTCTGCCAATTGCTCCAACATCAGGTGCAACAATTGCTAAATTTTCCGTGTGTATACAGTCAACAAATGCTTCAAAGCAGTTCAAATTAGTTATCGGTACATCAAAGAATCCTTCAATTTGACTTGAGTGCAAATCAATCACTGCAACACTACTTGCGCCTGCAGTTTGAATAAGATTTGCAACTAATTTGGCACTTAAAGCAGATTGCATATTATTGTTTTTGATAATTCTATCTTGCCTGCTATATCCATAATAAGGAATAATTACTACTATCCTTTTGGCTCCTAATCTATTTACTGCATCAATTATAAGCAGAAGCTCCATAAGGTTATCATTCACAGGGGGAGAAAGAGATTGTACTATGTATACTTCTTGATTATATAGATCATTTGCTACTTCCACATTTGCCTCGCCATCGGTAAACTTTGATATCCAAGCAGAGGATGGTTGAGCATCTAGCCGGTTAACTACTGATTCCCCTAATTCTTTACTAGCGTTACCTATTATTATCTTCATAACACACTAATTGAGTTTTTAAGATTATACAGAAATTATGAAATAATTGAAATGTAAGTTTCTTTATTTAGCATTCTTGTCGGCAAATTAGGTACCTATTGTACAATGACCTGTCATTTTCACGCATTGTTTCAATGTATGTTCCACCTGAAGTAAGTAAAATAGCGAGGTTTAAATGGCATTAAGATCAAAATTATTGGATGAAAAAGTGATTCACTAATAATGAGAATTGGTATTAGCTATAGAAAACTTGTATAGATTTTTTCTACTTCTGTGATATCATAAGCCTGTAATAATAAAATAAGCAAATATGGATAAGTCAGCGTATGAGATCATAGAACATGAGTATGATGTGGTAGTAGTAGGTGCAGGTGGAGCAGGGCTCAGAGCAACGCTTGGGATGGCTGCAACTAATTTTTCAGTTGCCTGCATTTCTAAAATTTTCCCTACACGAAGTCATACAGTTGCAGCACAAGGCGGAATTAGTGCAGCTTTAGGTAATATTGGTGAAGACGATTGGCGCTGGCATGCATATGACACAATAAAAGGTTCAGACTGGCTTGGTGATCAAGATGCAATAGAATATATGTGTAAAAACGCTGCTAAAGCTGTTATTGAACTTGAAAATTTTGGCGTACCTTTTTCTCGTACAGAAGATGGCAAAATATACCAGCGCTCTTTTGGTGGAATGACAACTCACTTTGGTAAAGGAAAATCAGCGCAGCGCACTTGTGCGGCAGCAGACAAAACTGGGCACGCAATCCTTCACACTCTATATCAGCAGTGTCTTAAATTCAACGCTGAATTTTTTGTTGAATACTTTGTGATTGATTTAATTATGGATAGCGAAACCGGAGCATGCTGCGGAGTTCTTGCTTGGTCGCTATGCGACGGTACATTACATAAATTTCGCGCACATTCGGTGGTGCTAGCAACAGGTGGATATGGACGTGTTTATTTTTCTGCAACAAGTGCGCATACCTGCACAGGCGATGGTAATGGCATGGTGGTGAGAGCTGGGTTACCACTTGAAGATATGGAATTTGTACAATTTCATCCAACAGGAATATATGGCTCAGGGTGCTTGATGACAGAAGGGTGCCGTGGAGAAGGGGGGTACCTCGTTAATTCTCAGGGCGAAAAGTTTATGGAACGTTACGCACCAAAAGCAAAAGATTTAGCTTCCCGTGATGTGGTAAGTCGTGCAATAACAATTGAAATTAGAGAGGGAAGGGGGGTTGGACCGAAAAAAGATCATATGTATTTAACTATAGCACATCTTGATCCGGAAGTAATAAAACTCAGATTGCCTGGCATCAGCGAAACCGCAAGAACTTTTGCTGGAGTTGATGTCACTAAAGATCCAATACCGGTCATTCCGACTGTTCACTATAACATGGGTGGCATTCTAACCAATTATTATGGAGAAGTGATCACGCTGAAGCAAGGTAAGGAAGAAGTGGTAGATGGACTATTTGCAATTGGAGAAGCTGCGTGTGTCTCTGTGCACGGTGCAAATCGACTTGGTTCTAACTCGCTTCTTGATCTTGTGGTTTTTGGTAGAGCTGCAGCACTCAAAGCAAAAGAGAAATTAAAATCCTGTACATCACATAAAAAATTGAGCTCAGATTGTACAGATTGGATAATAGATAGGTTTAATAAAATGCGATTTGCTTCTGGGAAACTCAAAGTAGCAAAAATACGCAGCGAAATGCAGAACACTATGCAAAAGTACGCATCAGTGTTCCGTGTTGCTGAAGTTTTAGAAGAAGGTAAAAAAGCTATAAAAAAGGTAGCAAAAATGATGCCTGATATTTCACTTGAAGATCGCAGTATGATATGGAACAGTGATTTAGTTGAAGCACTGGAGCTTGCTAACATGATCCAACAAGCGGTTATTACCATGGAATGCGCAGCTAATCGAGAGGAGAGTAGAGGTGCTCATGCTCGTGAAGATTTTCCTGAGCGTGATGACAAAAACTGGATGAAACACACCATAGCGTGGCTTGAAGAAAAGAAAGGGCAGATCAATGTAAAAATTGATTATAAAAAAGTGGCTGAAAAAACTCTTAGCGATGAAATTGACTTCATCGCTCCAGAAAAGAGGGTTTACTAGTTACACTATCCCTACACAATTTTTCAACGAGTTCATTATTGATATGGCACTCATTTAGTGCCTGGAGGACTCTCAGTATGTTCTGGTTGATTTGACGGCTCTTGTACTCTAGCATTAAAAGCATTTTCCAACTTTAAGTAAACAGGGTAACACATTGCACAAACCGCTATGGTCACTGATAAAGCGGCTGCAGCTATCATGTTTCCTGCTAAAGCACTAAATACTGTTGCAAAAATCAAACCTCCGAGTATCCATTTTACTGGGAGACTTATATTCTTACGAGCATTCTTCTTAGAAAAATGCTCTTCAAGTTCTTCCTGTGTTTCCGTGCCAGGGCTAACACCTGTTATATCTTTGATTCTTTTTGTAGTCTGATAATATTTTTGCTTATGATGCTCTTTAGGTATTGTTATATGGTCACTTTTATTCTCAGCACCATTTTGTAACAATTCTGCACAAAATTCAGCAGTATAATAATGTTTTGTAGGCCTTGATCTAACCCACCTAGAAAAGTCTTTTAACTTACTAGGTATCTTCTCTGTTTGTCTAATTAAAGCAACTTGCACTGGATATTTATCATCTTTATTTTGGGCGTTTATAGCCTTATGCAATTCTTCTGAAGATATTACTCCTTTTTTTTCAAAATCTAATATTAACTTCAAATATTTGATTTTATATTCCCCTTTAAGTAAAGCAATGTGGTGTAAGGCATTATTTTTATTTGCACCTTCAAGGCTAATATCTGCCCCTTTTTGCAATAACTCTTCAAAACGTTCTTTATCATTATCTTTAATTGCTAAATGTAACGGATAATCACTATTACTATTTGGAGTGTTTACAGTATGTGCTACAATTTCTTTAACTTTTGCTTCTGTCTTAGTTTTTATTTCCTGCTTTAGCTCAGCCTTTTCAGCTAATTTCTCTAAAAATTTACGATAGTATTTATTTTGCCCCTTAGACAATTTTTTTAAGCTTTCCTCAGGTAATTCTAACTGATCATGGCTGGCTCCATGCTCTAACAATTTTGTAAGAAACTTAAGTGTGTTATCGTTACTTCGAATTGTATGAGATTCATGTTTTTCTTTTGTTATCTTGTCAATTAGTGCCACCTGAAGAGCGTCCTGATTTTTACTGTCAACAAGTTGTGCTAGATCTTCCTCGGTGACCGTTTTTATTAGGGTACCCAGAAACTTGCATTTCTGTTTCTTTTTGAGCGATGCAATAAGGTGTAAAATATTATTTCCTTTTTTATCTTTTATGCTGCTAATATCTGTGCAATCTTTGAGATATTTTTTAAATTTCCTGTTATTTCCATTTTTGATCGCTTTTAGTAATAGAGCATTGTTATTTGTTATTTCGTTGCTTATTTCTACTTTATGATCACCTTCAACATCGCTACCGTAGCCACTTTCTGCTTCACTATCTTCACTATTCCTACGATCATTTTGGTTGTGGGTAAAACAATATCTGCTATTATAAGTAATTTCTGAAATTACTTGTCCTATTTCCTCTTTTTTTATAGGGTCTAGTTCTTTCGATATTTTTCTATTCAATACCGGAAGAAAGCATTGGACATAATACCTATAATATTTTTCTTGTTCTCTAAGTGATTCTTCTAATTTAGTTAATACTTCAGAGCTAGCACCTTCCTTGAATAACCTTTTACACTCCTTGAGAGCTCCATCTTGACCTCTTGGTTTTTCACGCTTATGCTCTTCTTTTTTTACCTTTCTCTCTATAATGCCATACAATTGCTCGTCTTTTCTATCCTGCTCTCGCTTTTTATTTTTATCTATGCATTCGTCTAATTTATCTGCATTAGTAGCTAGTGCGCTTAGATCTATACCCATACTAAAACCTCAATATTAAAAGCTATTTAAGTTGTCAGCACTAAACTAACAACCAAGAAGTTTGACTTTTAAATTGAGCTAAACGTTGTATATGTGATCAAAATATAGGTGGAAAGGCAGAAAACTAGTTTCTATTAGAAAATCTGTTATCATAGTCAAATCCTCACTTGAACAGTTGTCTACTATTTTAACCATTTTGTCTTAAAAAATAATAAATATAGCTAAACTGCAAAACGTGCTACTGGCTAAAATATAGCTAAACTGACTGAGATTTACCGACAATTTGAAAAACCGTAATCCCGCTACTTGTTAGCGGGATCTAGAGATACCGCGAATGAATCGCGGTATGACGTGTTAGCTATAGGATAAGAAACTATAGCTGCAAATATCCAAATTGATGTTTTTATCAGTCTTCCAGACTTGGTTTTTCTTTTAGTTTTTTAAGTCTTTCTTTATTTAGTATGGAGCTTATCTCTTCTACACTTTTATCAATATCATCATTGATTATTACATAATCATATTTATCACGTTTGCTTATCTCTTTTTGAGCTTCGGCTAATCTGCGCTCTATTTCGCTCGCATCATCACTATTACGCTTTTGCAAACGCAACCTAAGCTCTTCCATTGAAGGGGGAAGTATAAAAACACTCACAACTTTTTTTCTCATGAGCTTGAATAAGTGAAATGCTCCTTGCCAGTCTATGCTTAGTAAAACGCTTATTCCACTGCTCAGGTTTTGCTCTATAAAATCTTTTGGTATACCATAAAAATTCTCAAAAACTTTGGCGTATTCAAGCATCTGACCAGCTTCGCATAACTCGTGAAATTTTTCTTCGGTAACGAAAAAATAGTCTTTTCCATTTATTTCGCCGGAGCGAGGCTTGCGCGTAGTCATAGAAACAGACCTAACTAAATTAGTTGATCGCTCAAGTAATTTTGCTGATATAGTAGTTTTTCCAGCTCCAGAAGGGGAGGATAGAACCAATAATACGCCCTCACTTTTTACGGTCATTTTTCTTTGCATTTTTTAACATGGCGCTTTTTTGATCAGAGTTTAAAAAGCTAGAACCTTCTAAATTAGAATTTGATAAGTTGGTGCCAATGAGAGAAGAGTTATCAAAGACAGTATAGCGCAAATCGGTCTTTTCAAAATTTGCCTTATTCAAATTAACGTTTACAAACTTTGCTCTACTCAATGTTGAATTAGAAAAATCAGCATTTTCCAAATTCATATTCTTAAATTCAAAGTAAGAATAATTTACATCAAATTTTTCACCCTGTGATATTTTCTCTTGCAAATCTCCAATTGAAGTTATAGCGTTTTCTAACCCTGCAAGTTTTTTCTGCCCTTGATTGTCAATCAAAATTGAATTATCAAACTTGCAATCTGTTAAATGAGCATCAGCAACTGAACTTTTATATATGCTTGAAGAGTGAAAAGACATATCACTAATTGTTAAATTGCTCAAATTGCTAAGAAAAAAGCTAGTTTTCCTAAAGGCATTAGCGTGAAGCAAAGAAGATCTGAAATCGCTTTCAATAAAATTTGAATTAGTTACTTTTAAATTGGACCAGCTCGAATTATCAGCTAATAAATTAAAGAATGTTGAATTTTCTATTTCACTGGAATCAATATTATGGTGAGAAAGTGTACTGTTATAAACTTGAGAGTCTTGGATTTTTATCTTATACATTGAAGTTGTAGAAAGGTTTGAATCTTCTATCTTTGCAGAAGTGAATAGTGAATGGTCAAAAAATGAGCCATTCATGTTAGAATTCGCAACTTTAGTATTATGAAACTTTCCGTGACGAATGTCAGCATTAGAGACATTAACTTGATGCAGTTCACTAAAACTAAAATCAATATTGGATAAATCAGCATCCTGAAGACTTGCTTCAGAAACATATACATGTTTTATCTTGGAACCATTTAGTATAGATTGAACAAAACTTGAATTATCGTCATTCACATAGGAAATTTGTGTGTTGCTTAAATTAGCTTCGTCGAAGTTACTGTTAATTATGATAGAAGAATTAAGGCAGGCATCGGAAAGATTGCTACCTGTAAAGTCTGATTCTTTTAACTCTGCACCATATATGTTAGCATTTTTTAATGAAGAAAATTGTATCTTTAATTTATATGCATCCACTCCAAAGAAACTTGCATTATCAAGGTTATTTTTCTGCATAACAGTATCGTTTATTTCACTATCATTAAAATTTACGTAGCTAACATTCGAGTTTGATAAGTTGGAGAGATTCATTTTCACATTCGAGAAATTAGTATGCAAACCAATTACGTTGTGCATACTTACTTTTTTGAGATCGGAACTGATAAAATCAGCATAACTAACATTAGACTGATCAAATACGATATCTGTTAAGTTTGCAGAAACAAATTTTGTAAAACTTAAATTTGTACCCTTTATTTTAATGCCATGTAAATTAGCATTGGAGAAATTAGCACCACGTAAATCAACATCAATGAAAGACACGTCGGATAAATCAGTATTAGAAAAATCAGCACCAATCAGACTTACTCCATCAAAAACAGATCCACTTAGGTACAATTGGCTAAAATTAGCTCCATTTAAGTTAGAGCCAAAACCTTTCTTAAAATCTTCTGGCACGCACTCTTTGTGGCACTGCACCAAAAATTCAGCAAAGTCTTTTTTACTGTAAGATACGTATTTTGCATCATGTAGAGCGTTTAAAAAATCACTAATCTGATTCTTTTCATCATTTGTTTCATTTCCATAACATAAATGACCAACTAAAATTAATATCAAAAATCTAATCATCTTGCTTATCGCACTGCGACTCATTGTTTTCTTTCGTTTTCACAGCCCAATCGTACATTGCTGAGCTTTCTTTATTGTCTATTTTTCTATCCTCCAAAAGGTGTGGCATCATTTCGGCAATCGCATTTATTATATTGATCTGCTTTTTTTCGATTGCTATATCAATTGGGGATTGAAAATTATTATTAACTACTCTAAGATCAGCACCTTGTAATAAGAGAAAGCGCACTATTTCTACCTCACCTTGTTTAACTGAATAAATGAGAGGAGTATCACCCAATTTATTTCTAAACCTTAGTATCTCTTGAGTTGTTAATCCAATTTTTTCTAGCTTACTCATTATTCCTCTTAAGCAAGGTAAGTTATTTTTCTTAATACAGTAAAAAAATTGCTTACTGTAATCATCAATAAATACAGTTGTAGGAAGATGCTCATTAAGGCTATCATATTGTCGTTTATATATTGACTTGCTTTGTATATCTTTATGACCCCATTCTTTTATTGTTTCTCTGTTTAGCTTTGTCCATTTTTGTAAATTTTTCTTTTCACTTTGCTCTTCTTCATCTTTTTTAGTTATAGGTTTTACTCTATTGCGGTTCTTAGAATTATTGTTTGTTTCTTTCACTTTTTTTTCTTCAAACTGATTCTCTACTTTTTCTTTTTTTCCCTCTAATAATTGACTTGCATCACTTTTTGAAAGTTCATTATCTTTTATATCAATCTTCTGATCAGCTTGTAGATTTTTTTCCGGGTCAGTTGTATTCTCATTTAAATCAGCACTTAAAGGCAAAGGCTCTGGTTTCAAATCTTTATTCACTTCTTTATTGGCCACATTTGGTAAATTTCGAGCAAATTCGCCTGTACTTTCTTCTAGCTGGTCATTTGGCAAATCTTTATCAATCCTTTCACCTTCACTTATAGTTTTTTCAACCACGGAAGCTTTGTTCTCATTTTGTTTCAGCTTCTCTTTATCGGTTACTCTTTTGCTCTCAGCCTCCTGTGTTTGTTTAGCATCGACGTTGCTTTTCAACTCATCTTTTTGATTTGTGCTATCTTGCTTCCTTACACCTACATTTTCGTTTTTATGAACTGATTCAATTTTCTTTTCTTCAAATTGCTCTACAGCAAATAGGCTCAGTGATCCCAATACAACAACTAATAATACAAAGTATAAAATACTCTTCATAAATATTCCAAAGCATAAGCTTAATTAAGATGATACTATAATCAAATGATTAATCTACAGTAAAAAATGCCTTAGATAAAAAACCAATAGATTTCTTGCATTACTTTTTCTGGGTAAGATCAATTGTTTCTTAAACCTCTCCCCTAAAAGAATACACTGTAGAAGGAGGAGTTTCTTCTCCCAAGAAAGCTACACATTAAACCTAAAGTGCATTATATCACCATCTTGTACGATATAATCTCTGCCTTCGAAGCGAATTTTTCCTGCGTCTTTGCAAGCTAATTCACTTCCATACTTTATGTAGTCTGCAAAGCTTATCGTCTCTGCTTTTATAAAGCCTTTCTCAAAATCAGTGTGGATTACACCTGCTGCCTTATCAGCTGTTGATCCTATTTTTACTGGCCATGCCCGTGCTTCTTTGGGGCCCACAGTAAAGAAAGTTATCATACTCAGCACTTCATACATAATATGCGCTACTCCATCAAGGCCTGATTCTTGTAAGCCAAATTCTGATAAAAAACTCTGTTTTTCCTCTTCACTATCAAGATTTGCAATATCTGCTTCAAGTTTTGCTGAAATGCAATAAAATTTGCTTTTATTTTCCTCCGCCATTCTCTCTACCTTTTTAGATAATTCATTGCCAGTTATAACATTTGTATCTTCAACATTGCAAACGTACATAACGGGCTTTGTTGTCAGCAATTGAAGCGATTTCATCTCATCTCCATCGATATGTCTTGCAGGTTTACCTGACTTTAAAGTAGCTAAAACTTCCTGCATTAAATCAAGTTGTCTCTTTAGCTCTTTATCACCTTGCTTTGCTTTCTTTTCCAATTGAGGAAGCCTTTTTTCTATGCTATCAATATCAGCTAGGATTAATTCCATTTCTACCACTTCAGCATCTGATATTGGATCTATTTTACTGTGTACATGGCTGATATCGTCATCCGTAAAGCACCTGAGTAGATGAACGATGGCATCAACTTCTCTGATATGGCTTAAAAATTTATTGCCGAGCCCTTCACCTTTGCTCGCACCCTTTACCAGGCCTGCAATATCCACAACTTCTAATTGGTTATAGATTGTCTTCTCTGAACCGGCAATTGCTGCGATTTGTTTCAAACGCTGATCCTTTATCGAAATCCTGCCTATATTTGGCTCGATTGTGCAAAAAGGATAATTTGCAGCTTCGGCTGCACTTGACTCTGTAAGTGCATTAAATAAGGTTGATTTTCCTATGTTTGGTAACCCAACTATACCGCAGTTAAAGCTCATATTTGCTATTTAAAGCCATAATTATTGCATAATTTAAAAATTTTTGCTATACTTAATTAGTTACTTATTAATAATTTCATTGATATAGTAATATATAGCTTAAGTAAGGTAAAAATTATGGCTGCATCTAGGAAACGGAAACTACCAAGTGATTTTCATTATGTTGAAAATACAAAAAGGTTCAAGATCTCAGAGCAAGAAATAGCTCCTTTGAGTAGCAAGCCTTACCCTGGCAACTTTCACATAGGGCGAGCAATTGGTAATGGAAGCTGTTTTTTTGACTCGTTCAGACAAAGTCTAGAACAACAGACAGGAGAGCAAGTTACTGTCGAAAAATTAAGAAATGATTGTAAAGAATTTGCGCAAAACAACCCGCCAGAGTGGTTCATAAATGCAATTACCAATAGTTATGATAATAGTGGCCAGCGCCGTAGTGAAACTGTAGATAATTATACAGCAAACATTATGCATAACGATAGGTGGGGTGATCCTGAAGTTGAAGGCAGAATACTTTGCGGGAAGTATGATGTAAAATTGCATGTTATAGAGAACCAGACTGTTGATAACCAAGATCTGTCTTTGCATCAATTAATAGATGATTCAGGCTCAAAAAATGCAGGTGAATACAATAAAGTTAATTATGACGACAGTAGTGTTTTGCATGTAATAAACAAAGGCTATGCTCATTTCGAGCCATTGCTTGATATAAACAAAAGTTTAGCAAAACAAGAACAAGAAGATTTCCTATTAGCAAAAAAACTTCAGGTAGATGAGATCTTGGAATATTGTAACCTTTCAAAGGATATCTCTGAGAGAGCAGAGGTTGAGAAGAGACTTGATGAGTTATTGGCAGAAAATGCTGATGGAAAAATTTGTGATGTTGTAGAACAGTGCGTTAGTGATATAAAGCAGCACATAGAGCGTTCTGAAGAGCAAAACCCTTCAAGTTTACTAAGTTCAAGATGTGGTACGGAATCGATGGCAGAACAACCATTTCATCCACAACAAATACTTGTAAAATAAATCTTCATAGCCCTGTATATTTTTATATAGGGCTTTTTGCTTGCATTTCATATAATATGAACTGCAGCATATACTAACTAAATGCAAGTTGACCATGAAACTAGTTTAATTATCGATGCCATAGAGGAATTTGGTGGTGAGGCTAGGCTTGTCGGCGGGTGTGTGAGAGACTCAATTTTGCAGCGTGACATTCACGACATTGACCTCGCTACCAATCTTCTGCCTGATCAAGCAATTAAAGCATTAAAACTCCGTAATATAAAAACTATTCCAACTGGCTTAAAACATGGAACTATCACTGCAATCTTAAATCAGAGGTCTTTTGAAATTACAACACTAAGACATGATGTGAAATGTGATGGCAGGCATGCGAGAGTAGAATTTACTAATAATTGGCAAACAGATGCTTCAAGGCGTGACTTTACATTTAACGCTCTATATGCAGATAAGCATGGCCATATATATGACTACTTTGGTGGTACCCAGGACTTAAAAGCGCAAAGATTAAACTTTATAGGCAACGCTGAAGATAGAATTAAAGAAGACTATCTACGTATTTTAAGAGCATTTCGTTTTCATGCAAAAATATGTGTCGGAGATTTGAGTGATGAAATACTAAGCGTATGCAAAAAGCATTCGCATATGATCCAAAACCTCTCTGGAGAGAGAATAAGAGATGAAATACTTAAATTGCTGGAGTGCAATGATCCTTTTCCAACACTTAAGAGTATGCAAGAATCTGATGTTTTGCAAAAGATTATCCCAAAAGAAGTAAAATGCGAAATTCTATCTTCGTCATTTCTTTTCGGCACTGATGCGCTAGTAAAATTAGCGTTACTCCTTAGGACTACTAAAAAAAATGACAGGCTAAGTCTTGGAGAATATGTAAGCAAGTTTCTACGTCTTTCGAAAAAGCAAAAGAAAAAGCTGTCGTTTTTACTATCCAACAATATCAAAACAGAACTCTCAGAAAAAGAGCAAAAAAAATACATATCTTTATTTGGTAGAGAATTATATTGTGATTTAGTGAAAATTTGTGGTGTTGAATCTGGAACAAATGTTGATGAATACATCTCATTTGCTAAGGTGTTTGATATCACGAAATTTCCTTTATCTGGCAATGATTTAATAAGTATAGGTCACCAGCCAGGAAAAAGTTTAGGTAGGAGCTTGGAGTTGCTAAAACAACATTGGGAAGACAGCTCCTACACTTTAACAAAAGAGGAGCTGGTGCTTTATATTAAGAGCCTACTCTAACTTGCTTTCCGACTGTTCAATGAATGTATGCTTACAGTATTAGTGTGACTCATCGAGAAATTAGGTGTGTATTCTTTTTTAGCTTTTTCTGTTAATTGGTATTCGTTTACTCCTCCTTGAGTTTGATTACACATTCCCTGATCTGTAGATAAAAATTTATCTCTTATGCTTGATGTCAGTTGTAACTCTTGAATCTTATCTGAAAAAAATCTCATTCTAGCTTCTATTAGCTTTTTCACAACAATTTCTTTAAGTAATTTTACTGAGTCGTTATTATTATTATTTTCGCTATTAAAGCTGTGCAAAATAGAGTTTACAATCTTATCTACCCCTTGTTTGTTAAGTTCTAATTCTTTTGCGCATTTTCTAACAGAAGGTGACAACTTGGTTTTTAACGTATAATGTTTATTGACAACTTCTTTAACCTTGGCTTCTATGATCTCCCTTGCGGATTGTTTCAAATTACTTTCTAATAATTCAAGCAGCTTACTGCTTTTAAATTTGCCATCATCTTGATTTGATAGAGACTTTATAGTTTCATTAAGCACGTTATGGCAAAAGTGTTTCTCTTTAAATTCAGGAAAACCTTTTTTTAACTCCTCGTTTTTCCCAGATAAAAAGTTATTGAGACCCTTATCCCTAGAAAGCTTATTGGGCAAGTTTCGTAATTTTGAAAGAGTTGATTCAGTAGTTGATTTTGCAGTAGATACTGTACTCACTGCACCTGCCTTTTTAGCCAATTGACCTCCTTTTGCTTCCTGTAGTTTCTTAGTGTCAGCTTTCAATTGACCTTCTAAATCAATCTCAAATTGTTGTTTAGATTCCTGAGCACTTTGTAATTGCTTCCCCAAGTTCTCCATTTCACCCAATTGAGCAGTCAATGTATTCACTCTTAATCGTAGAGCTTCGTTTTCATGACCTAAGCCACTGACTTTATTTTCTAATTCAGTATTTTTGTCTTTAGCCTGCCACAATTTATCAGTCTGTGATTTAAGTAAAGCCACTAATTTGCTAGCTTGCCATTGTTGATTCAATTCAATTAATTTATCCTCCTTGTCCTTTAACCTACTCTTAAGTTCTATTATTTGTGCTTGCAGACTTTCATTATCTTTCCTAGTAGCTTCAATTTCGTCTCCTTGCTCTCTTATTATCATGTATTGATCAAATATAGTTTTCTGTTGTTCATCAACTTTATCCTGCATTGCTTTTTTATCTTGTTTGTATTTGGTTAGTTCCTCTTCTCGTTCGCCTGCATCTTCTGTAAGTCCCTTATAACTCTTTTCAAATCCTTCAATTGCAGATTGTAATTCTCTATTTTCTTCTTTTAAGGAAGCATTTTGTAAACGTTCAAGTTCTAATTCCTGATTTATGCCCTCCAGCTGTTCTTTTAATGCTTCATCATCTTCCTCTGTTATCAATGCTACTCCATCAGTCTGAACCCCTCCATCTTTGTTTATCACTACACTTTGGCTCTCTTTCTCTACAACTTCAGGTTTTAAGTCAACTTGAACACTTCCATCTATTGTCTTAAAAGCATCAGTTTGAACTTCATTGTTTGCAGTAGTTTTATCGTAGTACAAAATATTTTCTGCCCATCTGTTCCATCTCTTGGGCAATATTCGTCCAATCGTTTTTAGGTATAACCAAGCAAATACAGTAGACCAGCTGTATTTTTTTTTCCTTTCGTTTAATATTAATTTCATAATTAACCTTATTATTAATATTTAGCATAAAGTTACCTTATTTTTTAACTTTAATTTACAGAAAATTTTAACAGTAATAAAGTTATATATATTAGTATAAATGTTAAACAAATGCTAACGCAGGTGTCAAATTATGGTAAAGTCTTTGCCCGCCTAATACACTTTAAGCAGAAATGTACATGTCTGCAAGTACAGCATTTGCTTTTTCTATCGCTCTTGCTAACATTTCCTGTTCATTGTTCTGATTTTTCACATTGATTACCTGAGCAGCTAAGTTTGCAGGAAAAGTGACCAAACTGACTTCCCATAATTCTACTTGTTTTAACACTCTAGCTCCGCTTTTATGATCAACATCATACTCTATAGGTATATAGCCGATGGAAAGTCCATTGATTACTCCAGTTTTGAGCATTAAGTACGCTTCCTTTGCTTTTTGGATGCCCAAAAGTAAGTGTGCAGTTATATACAGGCCAACATCATTTTCGCAAATATCTATAATATTACCTATAGGTTCACCAGGATTGTGCTGCCAAAGGAGTTTTATTTTATTTCTGTTTAAATTTTCCTTAAATGCTCCGGGTAAGATCAGGTCATTTTGTTTATCAACTATATTAAAAACGCTAGCATAACCAGAAAATACACCGTTTTCTCCTATGCTTTTTATTGACAATGGTGAATAGAGAAATTTCTTATTCATAAAGCCTCCTGTAATATTGGGAATTTTGTTTGCATAATGCACTGCAATGTCAAATCTATTATATGCAGTTCTCTAAAAAGGGGAAGCACTTTTCTTAGTTACTAAAAACGCTAATAACTGGAATCCAGATTGGACACTGGGTTATAAAATTCTACGTCATACCGCCACGAACCGTCATTCCGCCGCAGACCGTCATTCCGCGATTCATTCGCGGTATCTCATCCGCTAACAAGTAGAGGGATGACGAATTGCTTAACCGTCATGCCAACGCGAACCGTCATACCGCCGCGGTATCTCATCCGCTAATACATAGCGGAACGACGGTTGTCGTTTAGCTACAAATATTAAGAAATTTACCAAACGAAAAAAAAGGCAAAAGAAGCCCCGTGGTGCGAGTTTTGACCCTATATTACTGTAAGTGGCGCTGTAATAATGTGCTAACGCTTAAAATAAGCGCGATTTGGCTGAACGTAGAAAAAATAAAAAAGACATGCAGCCGCTATAATTTTATGTAATCCGCCAATAAATACTCTGAGTTTTTTACTGAATTTTATCATTGAGCCTGCAGGTCAAAAACAAGTTTTGAGTCATAAATACCCTTAATACTACAATAAGGGGGCTGGCGGAGTTTGTCAAGTAAGTTTTTTAGCCCTGTCTCCTTGCTATAATGTTCATATCGATAGAAAAGCAAAAGAATAGAATGAAATATCAAGCGATATCCTCTATAATTAAATTTTTTGAATGAAGAGATGACGATTCGTGTAGGAATTAATGGTCTGGGTAGAATAGGCAGAGGCGTATTGCGTGCTATTTTCGAAATAGAAGAATATAGCAAACAAATAGAAGTTGTAGCTGTGAATGGATCGCTCAGTGCAAAGCAGCATGCACATTTGATTAAATATGATTCTGTTCATGGCAAATTCAGTGGTGATATTGACTTTAATGAGTCTCAAAATTGGCTATCTATAAATGGCAGAAAATTTTCTTTATATAGAGAACGGAGCCCTGAAAATATTCCTTGGAATGTTGATGTAATACTTGAATGTACTGGTGCATTTAACAAGCGTGAAGAAGCAATAAGGCACAATGCAGAGAAAGTGATTGTCTCTGCTCCAGTTCCAGATGCTGATGTAACTATAGTTTATGGTGTGAATAATGATATGCTCAAAAAAGAGCATAAAGTAATATCAGCAGGTTCTTGCACTACAAATTGCCTGGCTCCAATTGTGAAAGTCCTACACTCTAATCTAGGTATAAAAAGTGGCTTTATGACTACTATACACGCCTATACGAATGATCAAAATATTCTTGATGGTAATCATAAAGATTTGCGCAGAGCAAGGGCTTGCGGATTATCTATGGTGCCAACTACAACTGGGGCAGCAAAAACAATTGGTTCTATAATTCCTGAATTAAAGGGAAAGCTAGATGGCACTGCCGTCAGAGTTCCGGTTAGCAATGTTTCTATGGTTGATTTTAAATTTACGACTGATAAGAAAGTGACTGTTAAAGAAATAAATGAAATGTTTAAGGATGCAGCTCTCTCCTCTACGTCATTCCAGCGCGTGACGCTGGAATCTAATTTCTGGATCCCAGTGTCAGCTACTCGGATGACATCAGAGGGTACTAGGATGACAGAGGGTTATCCAATGTCAAATGTACTTTCTATATGCACGGAACCTTTAGTTTCAATAGACTTTGTGCATAACCCTTATAGCGCAGTTGTGGATTTAGCTGGTACATATGTTACAGGCGACATCTGTAGAGTTGCAGCGTGGTATGACAATGAGTGGGCTTTTTCGCTGAGAATGTTAGACATAGCATTATTGAGTCATAGTAAAGTATGAATGGAAACCCAAACAAATATGCTTCATTTTTTGAGCACTTTGCGGAACTCAGAAAAAGAGTTATCTTTTGCTTTCTATTTTTTTGCGTTGCTTTTGGTTTTTGTTATTACTTTAAGGAAAATATATACCGTTTTTTACTTGCACCTTTAATAGAAGCAACAAAAGATAGCGAAGGTTTCTCTTTAATTTACACAGACTTAACAGAGGCATTTTTTGTGTATCTTAGAGTTGCTGTAATGAGTGCACTTTTGCTCTCTTTTCCTGTGTTTGCATGGCAATTCTATATGTTCTTAGCACCTGGGTTATATAAAAGTGAAAGGGCAGTGTTGTTGCCATACTTAATTGCAACACCGGTTTTATTTGTAACGGGAGCTACTGTAGTTTATTACTATATATTTCCTTTAGCCTGGAAGTTTTTTATCAACTTCGAACACAGTGGTAAATCCTTCGATATACCGATAGAGTTTATGCCATCAGTTAGCGAATATTTAGACCTCGTTCTCCAATTTATGTTTGCATTTGGCACTGCATTTCAAATTCCAGTCATACTCACATTGATGGTGAGAGTAGGGTTACTCACTACACAAAGTTTGTCAAATAAACGCAGAATCGCGATAGTAGTAATTTTTATTATCGCTGCAATCTTAACTCCACCTGATGTGTTAAGCCAAGTAGGGCTTGCAATACCAATGCTGATTTTATATGAATTGTCCATTCTAATATGTAGGTATATTGAGAAGAAGGCAAAGGATTCTGATAAATAAAAAGCCATTATAGCTGTCATTCTAAGAAAATTACATAATATATATTATGGAAAATAAAATCACATAATATAAGAAGCAAGGTTTTCCTACGTCATACCGCGATTCATTCGCGGTATCTCGGCATAGATTCCGCTAACTAGTAGCGGAATGACGAATTTGTCGTTTTTCAAATTGTCGGTAAATCTAAGTCAGTTTAGCTATATAAAACATAGTATAAAAAGAGCTATTTCAGCAAAGTTTCAAACAAATAAAGTTCATTAGCCTCACAATTGGCGCTTTACAAGTTAACGAATTATTATAACTTCTACCAAGATAATAATATAAGTAAGGTTTGGTAGTGAGGTATCAAAATGGGAAAATACACCAACGCATGGTTTTATGAGAAGACTGACCCAAATCATCACGATTGTGCAAATGATGGCACTTGCGGGCAATCTATAACGGATTTTAGGATTGGTAATTCTGATATTTCTCTACGATAACTATAGAAGAACGATCGCACAGATACCTAAGTTGCCTGACGGAAACTCTATTACATACTATAATAATTTATATAAAACTGCACAATCAAAAAACTTTGGTGAGAATACAAAATACGTAAGATTACAAGATGTGCTGCCTAATCAATTTAATTTTGAACACGGAAAGTTGAATTGCGTAATACATTATGACAATGTATCGCAACAAGAGCAGGAGCAAATGAAGCTCGATATTAAAAATGCTTATGAAGCATATAAAGCAAAGTTTTGTATTGCTAGTAATATTCAAGTTACTGTGCATACCTATATTTTTAATAATAGAGATGATTATAGGAGCTATGGCACTTTGGTTCCTGGGTTTTCACGGAGTCAATCTTCGTTCAATATTTCTGGTGGGATGACGAACGGAGAAAGCGTATTACTCTATAAAAGTGTTCATACGGACAACACTTTAGCCCATGAATTCGGTCATGTGTTTCAATTTAAGCTTTCCGAAGCAAAAGTAAGAAAATTGGACTTTGTAAATGATCAGCTGATGGCAAATGCAATTGGACTTGAGGTAGAAGAAAAAAATTATAAAGCTATTTGCAAGCAGATGGGTGTAGATGAATATGAAGATCGTGGATGGATATTTATATTTAAATACAAAGGCACCACTTATAGAGCGGAACACAGAGGTTACCTTTCAGCAGAAGAAGAAAAACTTCAATTTATCAAAGACATTAAGAACTCTCATGAATCGCTCGTTAGTGAATGTGATGGATTGGGGAGTGAGAATACAACTTTAGTGATTTACGTTGATAAAAATAAGGAGACAAGTCAAATGCTTTTTCGTAATCCAGACAAGAATATATCAAAATGGTTAGATAAGACACTCATAAGCAGAAGTAAACCTGAAGAAGATGTGGATGACACAGCAGGAAAAGAGCCTGAACCAGAATCAGCCGAAGAGGATACTCAGCAACCCAGTAATTTCTTATCCAATATTTTTTCAGCAATTAAATCCATTATTGATTCTATCTCGTTACTCTTTTCATGGCTATTTGGGTCTAAAGAGGAAAAATCTGATGACAATCTTTCTTTGTTTAAGCTCGATGCTAATGAGTTAGATCACGATGTCAAGCCTGATGCCAATGAGTTAGGTCACGATGTTAGAGATCACTTATCAGACAATTATAACCATTACAACTCATCTGATGGGCTAATGTAATATAGCTAATTTACAACCACTCCCCTACCCTTTTTAGTTGTTCATCAAATATAGAGAGGTTAAAGGAAGTGGTATTACTTAAATAATTAGATAAAAAATTAGGTGGATCATTCTGAAATTCTTGCATTTTTGTCCATAATTTTGTTAAACAACTTCCCTTTTGGTCATGTCGAACCAAATTTCTTTTTCACACCACCTTTTAAGCCACCGATGACAGCTTCGTTGGTTTTTGTCATAATGCGATCAAACACTCCCAATAACCTCTTTAATAGGTTTGGAGTTAGCGAAGAGATAAGATCAACAGATACGTTATTGTTTTTGTCATCACCACTTGCTTTATAGTCTATTGAAACGATTCCCCTACTTTTCCCGCCAGTAAGAAATTTCCCAATTATAGGAATTTTTAACAAAGATTTATTAATTGAATATGCTGGTATTACCTGTCCTTTAACTTGGAATTTATAATTTCTAATGTCGAGCTTACCGCTAGTGCTAATGCCTAATTCCGCCCCTTCAAGCCAAGATTCTTCAATTTCGACAGAGCCATCTTTGTATGAGAAAGGTACATTACATTTATAAAAGTATACACCTTCATCCTTTATAGCATTCACAATACCAGGAAGCGAAGACATCGATAATAAAGTAGTGAGTAGTGGAGCATCTTTGATATAAAAATTACTAATAGATAACATGCCATAATGTTCTTCATTTTCTCTTTGAGGAGATAGATAAAGAGAAAGTTTACCATTTTTGACTGATTTACTAATGCCTAAGGAACGCGAAAGTATACCTGCATTATCCGCATATATTTCGAGCCCTATTCCACTGTGTTCCGCTAGTATGTTGCTGCTATCTTCTAGAAACTGTCCTGTAAATTGACTTCCATTGCAATTACCTTTAGTACAGGTTACATTCAGCTTAGCATTTTTGATAACGACGCCTTCTTTCATAATTACATTGTCAACATTCATACTAATTTCTATATCTTTGTTTAATCCATTATTGTTTTTGCCAAGCAAGCCTAAAATATCACTCAAATTGATTTTCTCACCATAAATAGTTATGGCATTTTTTTCTTTATCTGATTCAATTTCTATACTAAAATCATTATCAGGCAATTTAAAATTACTAGAATTTAAATATAAATTTCCATTTCCTACTCTTCCGCTGAATTTTATATCTAGGTCATCTCCTATAACATCTAATCTGTCTATTAACAATTCATCGGCACCTTTTAATTTTACAGAGAACAAAACTTTATTGTGATCTTCAAAACGATTTTTCCACCCAAAATAACTTGAACGTGATTCAAGCTCTAATAAATCCATATTACCATTAACATATCCCGTCTTATCTTGATTTATCACCGATTCTATATTTGTATTGACATAGCCACCTATATTTTCATCAAAATCAAGTATTTGAGCGGGTAAATCTCCGGTCAAATTCCAGGCAAAACTTTCATTCCTATTGCTACTTTTCAGGTCAAATAATAGCTGTGTGTTATTCACCATACCACTACCATTTAAATCTATAAAGTCACTGCCAAAACTAAGCTTAATGTCATATTTACCAAGACTTGCATTATAGACGGCCAAATTGTCAATTTCAGAATGAAAATTTGCTGAGAAGTCTACTTTTTTGTCATCAGCATTTAGATTAAAAATGCGAAAATTAAATATAGATTTTGCCATTCCACTTACTTTATCCCTTTCAATCTTCACCACATCATCCAGCTTAAATCTTATAGGCTCATATAAACCATACGCATCACTTACAGCTTGGCCATTAATGGTTAGAACTGAATTTTCCTTATTGAGAGATTTCATTTCAATATCACCACCATTAATAGTGAAATTTTGAAACTTAGCGCTATTTACAGTAATCTCAAGATCGTTATTCTTGATAATCAAATCACCCTTTAGTTCCTTTACTTGCTCAAAATCTTCATCAAATTTTACGCTACCATTTTCTATATCAGCAACAATTACAATGTCTGACAGATCGTCATTAACCAAATTGTTAATTTTGCCATTGAAACTTACAATGGTATTTGAAACATCCCCATTAATATTATCACAATACCAGCTTTTAAATTTACTATTCACTACACCATCTGGTACATAAGTACATAAATCCTTTGCAGCAAACTTGCTAATATTAATTCTAAGCAAAGCATGACTTGTACTAAAGTTCATCTTGCCTATTAAAGAGAGATACGTATCATTTAACTTAAAATGGAAGTTTTTTACACTAATAATTCCATCACTATATGTTAAATTTATATTTACATTAGTTAAGGCCAAATTTTTGTTCAAATAATTTTCTGTATTCAATACGTATATATTTCCATCTACAATTTCATCCTTTTTATTAATTTTCACTGAGAAGCTTCCTTTGAATCCTATATTTTTGTCCAAATTGTAGCTTTTAACTAATGTAGAAAACTCGCTCAATAGTCCCAATTTTAGATCATAAAATGTCCCGTACACATTTAACAAATTGTTGCGATTTTTTACCGTAATTGATAAATCGTCCAACAATCCCTTTCCATCTTTTGTATTCACATGAATATCTAAAACATTAAAATCTTCCCCCTTCCCTATATATAATTTATCAATAAAAAATTCATCTTCTGTGCTTTTATCAATAGCGATGTTAGTAAATTCAATTTTTGAATCCGCATTTAAGTCAAAAAAAAATTCCCTTATTGTTTTTACTGAGTTTTGCAGATTAAAATTTACTGCTTTAAAGTCAGCTTCTTTCTGATTGATACATACATGCACATTATCAGCTGAAACCTGAGAGAGATTTGTGCTGGCTTTAAATAAGGAACTTAACTTAAAATGTACAAAAAGCTCAGGAACTTTTATAGTAAAATTAGGGTTTGCTATTGCCAAATCTGTAATGACTAAGTACGGATCCTTGCCATCTTTCTGCCAAACAACTGAGGTATTCTCCATATTAACGCTTGAGCCAACAAATATTTTTGATATTTTATGTTTAACATAAAAATTAATATAATTAATATTGATTTCTAAAGGCTTAAAAAAAATAAAGAAGCACAATATGAACAATAAAACTACGGAAAATAATATAGTAATTTTTTTAAGCATCGATTATTGCTTTTCTTGCTAAACTATCAGCCTCCTCATTATATTTATTGCCACTGTGTGCTTTAACCCACTTCCAATCAATTTCGTGTTGTGAAGCAACGTTATCTAGCTCTTTCCACAATTCCATATTTTTTACTGATTTTTTATTACTTGTTTTCCAGCCATTCACTTTCCACTTATTTATCCACTCTGTTATGCCATGCTTAATATAAAGACTATCCGTATATAAATTAATATTACAAGAAAATTTTAACGCTTTCAGCCCATTGATCACCGCTGTTAACTCCATTTTATTGTTTGTGGTATTTTCTTCTTTACCATAAATGTCCTTTCTATAATCTTGAAATAATATGATAGCTGCCCATCCTCCCGCTCCAGGATTACCAGAACACGCTCCATCCGTGTATATTATCACTTCCTTTTTGCTCATCTTTAACTGTAATGAATTAATAAAGTATATAGTTGCTTCTATGAAAGCACAATTTCTAAAGGTAGTTTAAGCTGCACCTTTAAATTTTATTATAGAAACAAAAAAAAGTGTGACAACGAGCATTACTAAAAGGAAAAGTAAAAAATAGTTTTTATGCTTCTGCCGTTCTTTCATAACTAAAATAAATCAATAGAACAAAAAATAATACTGGCGAATAGGGAAAATAGATAAGAAATTGAATAAGAAAACATTTGTTTCTGTGAGTTGTGGTTCTTGAATCTGAGAATTGATATAGCGTACCAAATAAAGATGCAACCTGCAAAAATTGCCATGCTTAGATAAAGTAAAGCCTTTTTCAAAAATAGAGCTGGAAGCAAGCTGGTTAATACCAGCAACACACTATAAATTAATATATATTTTCTTGTTTTTTCCGGACCATAAACAATATTGAACATTGGAATCGATGCACTTGCATAGTCTTCAGACTTATTTAAAGATAGGGCCCAAAAGTGTGGTGGAGTCCACATAAAAATTACTAAAAATAAAATGAAACTTTCCCAACTGACAGAATTAGTCACAGCTGCCCAGCCAATCATTGGAGGAAAAGCACCCGCTGCACCACCGATAACGATATTCTGCGGAGTACGCCTTTTTAGCCAAATTGTATATACGAAAACGTAAAATAATATGCTAACTGCAAGCAAAGCAGCAGAAATATAGTTTACTGCTATTGCCATGATAAATACTGACAATATTCCAAGAGTTATACCAAATTCAAGCGCACTTTCTGCAAGAACTCTGCCTGAGGGTATAGGGCGGTTTTTTGTCCTTTTCATGAGCAGATCTATGTCTCTGTCATACCACATATTTATAGCACCTGCAGATCCTGAGCCAAGAGCAACACATATAATAGATATTAGTGCTAGAAAAGGGTGCATACTACCTGGTGCAGTAACCATACCAGCAACTGCAGTAAATACCACAAGGTACATTATCCTTGGCTTCAGCAAACGCCAAAAATCCAGTATTGTTGATTCAACATTTAGCAAAACACTTGTGTACATTCTATTTTATCACTGGTGGTTTTTCGAAAGTATGAAAAGGTGGTGGTGAAGATACCGTCCATTCCAAGGTGTCACCTTCGCAAGGATTATCTCCAGCTTTTTTGCCCCATTTAAAGAGATGTATAACTATAAACACAAAAAACATAACTGAAACAAAGGACATATATGAGCCAATTGAGGATATATAATTCCAAGGGATAAACGCATCAGGATAATCAGGTATACGCCTTGGCATGCCAGCTAATCCTAAGAAATGTTGAGGTAAAAAAGTGATATTGGTACTAATAAAAGTAAGCCAAAAGTGGATTTGACCTAAGCGCTCATTATATTGTTTACCCGACATTTTACCAATCCAATAATAAAAGCCAGCAAAAGCTCCAAATAATGCAGCAAGTGACATGACATAATGGAAGTGAGAAACAACATAGTAGGTATCATGCAGAAGCTTATCTATTCCACCATGAGAAAGAATTATTCCCGTTATGCCACCGCCAACAAACATGAAAATAAAACCTAGTGCAAATAGCATAGGGGTCTTAAACTCAATTGCTCCACCCCACATAGTTGCAATCCAGCTAAAGACTTTTACACCAGTTATAACACCGATAAAAATTGTGGTAGTGCTAAAAAATGCAGCAGCGTCAGCACTAAGCCCAACAGTGAACATATGATGAGCCCAAACCATAAAGCCAAATACTGCTATACCTATCATTGCATAAACCATCCCTATGTAACCAAATACAGGTCTGTGAGAAAAAGTTGATACAACCTGACTTATGATGCCAAATGCAGGAAAAATAATTACGTAAACTTCTGGATGACCAAAAAACCAAAATAGATGTTGAAATAACACAGGATCTCCGCCACCGGCAGGATCAAAAAAGGAAGTACCAACATTGCGATCAGTAAGAAGCATAGTTATAGCACCGGCAAGCACTGGTAAAGCAACAATCAACATAAATGCTGTTAGCAAGACAGACCAAACAAACAGTGGCATCTTAGTTAATGACATGCCTTTTGCGCGCATGTTAAATATAGTAACTATAAAGTTGATCGCCCCAACAATTGACGACATACCAGCAACATGAAGTGCAAGTATAGCAATGTCAACTCCTGCACTTGGATGGGACATTACCTGTGATAAAGGTGGATATAAGGTCCAACCTGTACCTGGGCCTTCACCAATAAACACTGAGAGAATGAGCAAAATAAAAGATGACACTAATAACCAAAAACTTAAATTATTCATACGAGGAAATGCCATATCTGGTGCGCCAATCATAAGAGGTACAAACCAGTTACCAAATCCTCCCATGAGGGCTGGCATTATCATAAAAAACACCATTATCAACGCATGCCCTGTAACCATTACGTTATATAATTGATAATTATTGTTAAGTATATTAATGTGCATTAGCTGAGTGCGAATAATCACCGATAATAATCCACCAATAATTCCAGCTAATATGGAAAAAATAATGTACAGTGTCCCTATGTCTTTATGATTAGTGGAAAATAACCAACGCTTTATGCCCTTTGGTACGTCACTCATATCTATACTCCAAATTTAACTCACTAATTTTCTATTTTCAATCCACTTATTAAAATCTTCTTTGCTTACTGCTTCAACAACAATTGGCATAAATCCATGGCCTTGACCACACAATTCATAGCACTGCCCGTAATAAATACCAGACTTTTTGATATTAAACCACGCCTCATTCAGCCTACCTGGTATCGCATCAATTTTTACACCAAAAGCCGGTACTCCCCAGCTGTGTATCACATCTCCTGCTGTAACTTGTAAACGAACATTAGTATTAATGGGTAAAACGATGTTGTTATCAACAGAGAATAGCTTTAAATCTCTTTCGATAAAGTCTTCTTTTCCCTTAATATAACTATCAAATGACACACCTTGATATTCTGGATATTGGTAACTCCAATACCATTGATGGCCAATAACTTTCAGTGTTATATCAGCTTTCGGTATTTCTTCCTGTAGCTTCAGTAATTTAGCGTTTTCAAAAGCTAATATACCAACAATAATCGTTGGTATAACAAACCAAACAATTTCTAAAAGGACATTATGGTTAGTTTGGCTTACGTTTGCCACTTTGCTTTTACGAAAGCGAAATACTACATAAGCAAGCAGCGCCCACACAAAAAGCATTATTGCAACCATCACAACCATTACAAACGAATGTGACCTAACTACAGCCTCCATTACTTCAGTTGCAGGAGCAGGAAATCCAAATTGCCAGGAAGTAGGAGCAGAGGCAACAGATATATTTGAGTAAAATATTATCAATAGTGCAAATAACTTCACCATATCTTTTGTTTGTTTGCTATAAAACTAAATGATATACTGTATAATAGTATATATAAACTTACTATGCAAATAGAGATTAGTGATGGTTAATAATTTTTTAGCATTCAATAAGTATAATAGTACAATACTAATTTGAGGGAAAAGCATTTACATAAATCTATTGTAAGTAAAAATATTATAATATTTTAAATTAAGTATTTACTTTAAGTAAATTCTATAATAAGTTTAATAGTGTCTGTTACTGCTAATAACCCTCTAGCCTCACACCTAAAAGCAGTAACAGACACTATTAAACTTTATGACAAGTTTATAATTTGCAAGATCAAAATCTTACAAGTTCCTTTATTTTATTATACATTGCAGTTTGTTAATTAACTTTTAATGCCTATGGTAGCATTACAGCTTGGACCAAAAGTTTATGCATTATAGAAAATAATTATAAAAAACACACTATATTTGTATACCATACAAACTTTTTTCATTCTGCATAGCTAAGTTACTAGATTCTGTAAACAAAATCTTTAGAGAAGCCAAATGGGCAAAGTTTCATGAAGGTCTTTCGCCAAAACAAGGCAAAATACGCTAAAATTCCTGATTTGACAAAAAAATATTCAATTATGGACATTTTATAAATATGTTCACCTTCTTTTCTATTACATTTTTGCCCACAGAACCTAGAAAATTTTGAAATTTATATGCATAATTAGACAAGTAGTTTTTAACACATAACTCAAAAGACGGCGTGGTGTATGTTGCAAAGAGTTAGGGAATCATGGACAATAGAAAATTTTATGTTTCTAGGAGAAATAGGAATCAACAATGATTATGGAGATTATTAGGTTTAGGAAATTGTACTTATGAAAGTGCTAGGCATTCTGCCGGTAAATATGTTAAACAATAAGCAAGCACTGATGGAGTGGAAAGTTTTTGGTTTGTTCTAAAGCATGGTACATTTTATCACTTCAGTGTTAAATATTTAAATCGCTACGTAGATGAATTTTCAACCGGCATAATACGTTTACATGGACTTTAATGAATGTTTTAACACATATGGTCCGAAGTTCGGAAAAGGACCACATATTTTGAGCCAACTATATGAATGAAAAGAAAGTTAAAATAAATGCTTCTTTTAACGAATTAATGCTTGCTAGTGTAGGGAAAAAACCAAATAAAGAAGAAGAAACAAATAAAGTTGTTTTGCCTGTAAAGTCTCCTCTTCGTTATCCTGGTGGTAAGAGTCGTGCTGTTTCCCAAATCATTAATAAATATATTCCAAAAGGGTTACCTAAGCTTTGCTCTCCTTTTATAGGCGGAGGATCAATAGAGTTAGCGTTAGCCAGCATAGGAACAAAAGTTTATGGTTATGACGCCTTTGAACCATTAGTAAGATTTTGGCAGGTGCTTTTAAAAGATGCTTCTTACCTTGCAGAGGTGGTGCGGAAGTATCAAAATATGACATCCATCATGTTTTATAACTTACAAAAAACATTTTTCACCTTGAAAGATAGAGTTGAAATTGCTGCAGCATTTTTTGCATTAAATCGCTCATCTTTCAGCGGTACAACATTGTCGGGCGGTATGTCCCCAGGACAGCCACGTTTTACACCAAGTTCAATAGAAAGATTGGCAAAGTTCTCAATTAAAAATCTTACTGTGAATTCAGCTGACTTTAAAAAAAGTATTCCTAAACACGCAAATGATTTTTTATATTGTGATCCTCCCTATCTAATTGATCAAAAACTATATGGAAAAAGAGGTGATCAACACACAGATTTTGATCATAAAGGACTTGCCAAACTTTTAGCGACTCGTGATGGATGGATTTTGTCGTACAATGATTGCGAAGAAATACGGGATATGTATACAGGGTATCGTATTATTACACCCAAGTGGACTTATGGGATGGGTAACTCTAAAAAATCAAATGAGGTTTTAATCTTGAGCAAAGACTATAGGAAGATAGCATGAAGCAAAACATAAACGGAAAGGCGTTTGAGTATACATTAGCTACAGCATTTTATCAAATAACAAAAGCAAAGATTCAAGAAAATTCTTCTTTTGAGGTAGCTAAAAATTGCTATAGAAGTTTAGAAGATTTACATAAATATATATTAGAAAAAGCCTCCAGTGAGGCAGCAATGTTTTTGCAAGCGCATGATGCTAGAGTAACAAATGCACGTTTTATTTTGCTTCAAGATGACGGTGTTGGAATACAGGGTGATGTTCGAGATATTGTGATTGAAGTCCCTAAAGGTCAAATTGGAATTTCAGCTAAATACAATCACGCTGCAATAAAACATTCTCGACTTTCAGATAAAATTGATTTTGGTGAAGAATGGACAGATCATCCATGTGGCGAAAAATATTTTAAGACTATTCAGCCTGTATTTATGCAATTAAGAGAAATGCGTGCTCAGAATATGCTATTTAGAGATATTCAAGGAAAAGAAACAAGAATTTATTTGCCAGTTTTAACAGCGTTTGAGGATGAGCTTAAACGGCTATGTGAAAGTTTTAGAGGTGTATTTGTTGAAAAATTTTTCAGATATTTACTTGGGCGTCATGATTTTTATAAGATTATGTTAAAAATAGCATGTAAAAGAAAAACAGTCTCTTTGCAGTCCGTCAATATTGGCGGCACATTAGAATACGGTTCAAAATGGAAAATACCTGAAAGAATAAGAGTAATAAAAAGAAAGTCTGGCTCGTCAAGTACAATAGAAGTAATGTTTGAGGGTGGATGGACTATTTCTTTTAGGCTTCATAATGCAAGTAGCAAAACAGAGCCTTCTTTAAAATTCGATATTCAATTTATAGGGATTGCAAGTAGTGTAGGGCTACATATTATTGATATTGTCTAACCATATACCTAAATTTTATTACGGCACTTTCACTACTACTTTAACGAGTGAGCTACCTTTCTATAAAAGACCTATCAACTGTTGCAATTATAGGCGTAAACAAGAATGATAAAAGAGTACGGGATTGAGTAACTATGTACACTTCTGCTGGCATACCAGGGTATAGGTATACATTTTTAAATTGAGCAAGCTCTGACTTTGGTATCACTACACGCACTGAATAATAACGCCCTAGTCTTGGATCATCAAGAGCATCAGGAGAAATATGGCTTACTATACCACTAATTAAACTTAAACGACGTGCACTGTAAGCACTCAGCCGGACTTTAACCTTTAGCCCTTCTAGCCCATCAATAGAGACTATGTTGCTATCTTTCTTTTGTGCTGACAGTACCTCTTCTATGTTTCTAGTTTGAATTTTAGCATCTATTATTAAGTCATCATCCGATGGCACTACGCTCATGATTGGAACTCCAGATTGTATAACACCACCTTCAGTATGGTATCTTATATCTGTGACTATCCCATCTTGAGGCGATTTAATTATTGTACGTGCTAATGAATCTTCAGCAACCATCAGCCTCTCTTTCAAGTCTGCAATAGACGTACTAACTTCCTTAAGTTCAGCGTTTGCTCTTTCTTGAGAATCATTTCTCACGTTTATAATTTCTAATTCGTTCTCTCCAATTTTTTGCTGCGCTTGAGATATTGCAGAACGGTAATGTCCAACTCTGCCTTCAATTTCAGCAAACTGTTTTTCTAAAGCTAAAATGTGTGGTTTGCTTATATGACCACTATCAAGTAATTGTCTTTTTGTTTCCAACTCCTCAGTTATCAAGTCATATTGCTTATGAGCTGCATTTAGTTGAAAGTTTAGCCCCGCTAATTCATCATTTAACTGCTTTATACGTTGTTGCAGTATGTCTGTTTTTCCCAATATGCTCTTTCTCTGAGAGTTGAATAACTTTACTTGATTCTTTATCACTTTATTTACAAGTTCATCGTGAGATAATTTTTTAACCTCATCAGGAAACTCGAGCGTGTCTAAATCTCCTCTGATTGCAATAAGCCTTGCTTCTGTTGCTAAAAATGATAAGAGCTTCTCTTTGATAATACTTAAATTCGCCTTCTCGTTAACATCAATCAACAAAACTAGAGGCTCATCTTTTTTAACTGCTTGGCTCTCTTTGACTAAAATTTTGCTTATTATTCCTCCGCCCAAGTGTTGAACTATTTTTCTATTTGAAGATACAATAACTTCTCCACTTGCATGCACCGCACCGTCAATTGGAGCTATAGCCGACCAAATACCACCTATCCCAAAAAAGATGAGTATTACTACCAGACCAAAAAATAGTGGTCCCCATGTTACTCTCAGAACTTCATTTACGTTATTACTTTCGCGTTTTAAAATAAAATTTATCACCGCATCAATCAATGCAAACGTCTTATCCAAAAATTTTGGGTACTTCTTCTTTTTATTTCTTGCTCCTTGCATATTTATATTATCACTATGGCCAATCAGGCCTGTCAAAGAAAATCCAGCGCTAAGCTTTTTCAACTTACTTATCATAATACTACTGTGAATTTGTGTTAACTCAAGATAACACACAAAAACAAAGAATCTATAATTTAGGCATTCCATTTAGACTGCAGAGCACCAGAATAAACTATTTAGTAACAATTCCTGCATCAACTATGTTTTTAAAATTTTTTGACGTTTAACTTTATTATAACTTTTCCTTTATTTTGTGAATACCTGAGTTACTTATATTATGTAAGAAATCTATTGCCAACCAGTCAATATTCTGTTAGGAATTAAGATGATATAAAGTTATTATGTTTAAATTGGAAAGCAGAAAGTTCCTGATTACTGGCGCATCAGGCGGAATAGGGCAAGCAATTGTAAAAATTATGCACAAAGCCAGAGCAACTTTATGTATTTCTGGCACAAAAAAAGAAGTGCTCGAAGAAGTTGCTAAACAATATGAAAAAAATATGCATATACTCCCTTGTGACTTATCAAACGCTGAGGAAGTAAATCAACTAGTAAATAGAGCAAGTGAGTTGATGGAAGGCTTTGACGGGCTTGTATGCAATGCGGGCATTACGCGAGACAGTTTATTATTGAGGATGACAGATGAAGCATGGCAAAAAGTAATTGATATTAACTTGAGCTCTACATTTAAGCTGAGTAGAGAAGCATGTAAGAGACTAATTAAGAATAATTGGGGAAGAATTATAAATATTTCCTCAATAATAGGGCTGACAGGAAACGCCGGGCAAGCAAATTATGCAGCGTCTAAAGCTGGAATAATAGCTATGAGCAAATCTATAGCAAAAGAAGTTGCAAGTCGTAATATAACAGTAAATTGTATTGCTCCTGGGTTTATAGATACTAAAATGACTGAAGTTTTAAATGAAGGACAAAAGGGAAAAATATTAGATAATATTCCAATGAAAAGAATGGGAACAGGGGAAGAAATAGCAGCAGGGGTCTTATTTTTAGCAAGTGATGAAGCAAAATATATAACAGGGCATGTGCTTAACATTAATGGTGGGTTATTTATGTAGCAACACTTATGTATGGACAAATTATAATTTTTACTTTAAAATAAAAATATGTGTAGGTTTGCGTTTGCGTTAATTTATTATTTAAAGGCAAGAAAATGAGCTCTATAATAAAAAGATTTTTTAGTGTTTTTTGTGTAGTATTACTTTTCTCTTTCTCAGGTTATGCAGCTACCACTGATCCTGATATGGATGACACAACTAAAGTAATATGCAATATTATTGGTTACGTTTGGGGAATAGGCGGTCCACTTATGACGGTAGTAATAATCGGTGCAGCTTTGCTTGCAATATTTGGCAGGATGCCGTGGCCAGCCCTCTTTGCTCTAGGCATGTTCTGTGGTGTATTTTTTGGTGCTAAAACTATCATAATGAAAATTATGCCCAACGTAAGTAATGAAGCAAAAGCTATGTTAGAAAAGTGTGGAAAATAATCCATAAAAGTACGGAAATGCTTTTTTGTTATCCATTAAATCGCTTCATATCTTCAACTTGCAACAAATAAGGGCTATCTTTTGGTAAAGTTTTAACAGCTAGCTCAGCATATTTTGTAAATTGCTTTAAGTCACCTTCAATACAAGCCTTTTTTGTTAAGGCAAAATAATGCATTGCCGTATCAGCTTCACATTTATATGCAATGCTTAAATATTTCCAGACAAAAGCGTTATTTGGTTCTACATTCAAAATCTGCTCCAGGTAAAAAATCGCCTTTTTTGCATCACCGTGTAATAATAAAGTATGAGATAATGCAAGTTTCACTAAATAACTGTTTTTCTCAGATAAATACCTAAGCGATTCCTCATACATTTTTATTGCTTCACTTAAATTTCCGGCCTTGTATAGCATTTCTGCTTTTAATTCATATAGGTATGGGTCATTGCGTGATTCTTGAATCAATGAATTAACTTTAGCAATAGCCTCTTCTATCTTTCCTTGCCTATAGCAAACTATAGCATTTACATACTCAGAATTATTTTCATATTTATTAGATAACACATGAATAGGAGCAAAGAAAGAGTCTAGCTTTGCAACCACACGCTCAAACTTTAGTAACTTATCCGCAAAAATTGGTTTTACGTTGTTTTTGACCTTATAATTTCGTACAGCAAATATGCGTTTCTCACTAAGTGGGTGAGTGCGGAAATATTCCTCGGTGTTCTCATGCTCAATACTTTTAAAATAATCAAAAATCTCTTTCATACCTGAATTATCATAGCCAGATTCATCAAGGTACCTTAAAGCATAGCTATCTGCTACACTTTCTTGCTCTTGAGAATAGTTAAAAAATAGCCTTGAGCTGAGTGCTACACCACTAAGCAAAATTGCACCAGCAACCTGAGGGTTAATGATAATACTAGAAACTAATCCTACCATATAACTAATCATTGCTATCGATTGAAAATAACCCATAGCACTACTCATTTGCAATATATGACCAGCAGATATGTGAGCAATCTCATGTGCTAATATACCAAGCAGGACATAAGGTTTAGCCGAGTATTGTAAAAGTCCTAAATGAATGAAAATACTGTTATTGTTAATTACAAAAGCATTAATCGAATTATCATTAATTATAAAAACTTTCATTCGGTCACTATCAATGTTTGCAGCAAAAAATAAAGGTTGCGCTAGCTCTTTCACTATTGCTTCCACTTCACTATCTCTAATAATGTTAATAGAGTAAGCATTATTATAATATGCAAAAAAGAACAATAAGGTCAAAAACTTAGCAATTCTAAACATGGAAATTCTGTGCTTGCATAATTTATAGGAATTCTATATTTTAACACTTAAATTATACAAATTTATAAACGCTAGTTTAATTTTTTAACGTAACTAATAAGTTTGTCGATGGTAGTTAACTTAATTTTATGTTGTTCAGCAAATTTAAGTAACTGAGGTAAGCGCATCATAGAGCCATCATCATTCACTAATTCACAAATAACTGCTGAATGATCAAACCCTACTAACTTCGCCATTTCAACACTCGCTTCAGTATGACCAGCACGTTGTGCCACCCCACCTTTATGTGCAATTACAGGAAAAACATGACCTGGAGTTATGATGTCATCCTGAGTGCCATCCTTGTTGATAGCAGCATGTATAGTTTTCGTTCTATCCTCTGCTGAAACACCGGTTGTAATACCATAACGTGCATCAATTGATGTAGTAAATGCGGTATGATTTTCACCAATATTTTTCTTTTCCATGAAATTAAGGCCCAACCTCTTCATGTGAAATTTAGTCATTGCTAAGCACACAACCCCTGTACCGTATCTAACCATAAAAGCCACATGTTCTGGTTTTACTTTTTCAGCTAAGACAACCAAATCACCTTCATTTTCTCTACTTTCATCATCAACTAAAATGAATAATTTACCGGAACGAGCATCCTCTAATACATCTTCCATAGAAGAAATACCGGGTAGACTCATTGAAGCATAAGTGGCCTGTACCATAATAATTTACTTAAATTCAATCTTAGCTATTTTATACAATTTCTCTCCATTTGGCACTGTCACTTCCACATACTCACCTACTTTTTTGCCGATTAAGGCACTCCCGAGTGGTGAACTAGTAGATATTAACTGCTTTGAAACATCAGCTTCATATTCGCCTACAACCTTATAAACATATTCCACTTCACCGTTATTATCACTTAACATGCTTAATGTCACAGTTGCACCAAACATTACTAAATCACCAGACAAATTTTTTACTTCTATTACTTCCGCATGTGAGAGCTTACTTTCTATCTCCATTATACGGCCTTCAATAAAACCTAACCTTTCCCGTGCTGCATGATACTCTGCGTTTTCAGACAAATCACCTTGATCACGAGCATCAGAAATAGCCTGTATCACAGAAGGTTTTTCTTCCTTTAATTTTTCAAGTTCGGCTTGCATATTCTCAAAACCTTCCCTCGTCATAGGAAATTTATTAATAATGGATGAAGCCATAATCACCGCCTAAATGCAATTAAATTGAGTAACGAAATTACTCACAATGTTAAAAATATCATCTTTTATATCATCTCTCATGTCATTTGACAACTTTTTTAAAACCCCAGGGTGTACAGTATGAAAATAATTAATAAGATCATGTTCAAATTTATTAATGTAACTTATTTGTATTTTACTTAACTGATTATATAGGTTAGAAAAAATATACATCAGCACTACTTGCTCTTCTATTGACATAGGTAAATGTTGTTTTTGCTTTAATAACTCGACAAGATATTTACCCTTATTCAAGGATAATTGAACACTAGCATCAAGATCAGAACCAAATTTTGCAAAATCTTCTAATTCCCTATACTGAGCTAAGCTTAGCTTTATAGAACTAGCAACTTTCTTCACAGACTTTAGTTGTGCAGCAGAACCAACCCGTGAAACTGACAAACCTATATTTACTGCAGGTCGAAATCCTTTATAAAATAATTCAGACTCAAGAAAGATCTGCCCATCGGTAATTGAAATAACATTTGTTGGCACATATGCAGATACATCACCAGCTTGAGTTTCGACAATTGGCAAAGCAGTTAAAGACCCCTGCCCTTTTTTATCAGACATTTTAGCAGCTCTTTCAAGCAAACGAGAATGTACATAGAATATATCCCCAGGGTAAGCTTCACGACCAGGAGGACGTCTGAGCAATAAAGACATCTGCCTGTATGCCACAGCATGCTTAGATAAATCATCATATATAATCAAACAATGCATTCCATTGTCACGGAAAAATTCCCCAATAGTGCAACCAGCATAAGGTGCTAAAAATTGCATAGGCGCGCAGTCAGATGCACTAGCCACAACTACAGTTGTATACTCTAATGCTCCGCTTTCTTTCAGCTTATTTACCACTTTTGCTACTGTTGAAATTTTTTGTCCAATAGCAACATAAACACAGTAGATTTTTTGATTTTCGTTTACCTCATCGTTAATCTTCTTCTGATTGATAATAGTATCAAGCGCAATAGTAGTTTTACCAATTTGTCTATCGCCAATAATTAATTCACGCTGCCCTCTACCTATTGGAATTAGCAAATCTATAATTTTAATTCCTGTTTGCAGTGGCTCATGCACAGACTTACGATCAATAATGCCTGGGGCTTTAGATTCTATATCCATTCTGTTTTTGGCTCTAATTTCCCCACCGTTGTCTATAGGATGGCCCAACGCATTTACAACTCTCCCTAACAATTCATGCCCTACAGGCACCTGCACAACATCACCACTACATTTTACAACGTCCCCTTCTTTCACATCACGGTCACTACCAAGCACAACTATTCCAGCCGTATCATGATCTAAATCAAGAACTATTCCTTCTACACCGCTTGCAAAAAATACCTTTTCACCGAATTTTGCTTTTTCCAGTCCATAAACCAATGCAATACCATCTGTTACTGAAATTACTTCACCTATATTTTCCCGCTTTATAGGATTATCAAACGTCTCAACTTTTTCCCTTATTACACTTGCTATCTCAGAAACATTCATACTGTTCTTCATACAAAATTCCTTACTTTTAATATTTCCATTTTACTTAAGTCAACTAACCTATCCAAGTAACTTTTTAGCGAAGCATCGATCAAATTAAAACCATACCTAACTACGAAGCCACCTAGTATAGAAGGGTCAACCACATTGCTTACTTTTATTATTTTACCAAGAAAGCTCAAAGATTCAGTAATTATTTTTATATCAGATTCCTTTAAAGCTTCTGCTGACTTTATAGTAATTTCGAATTCATTTTCATTTTCTTTTGCAAGACTTAAGAATTTTTCTAATATAAGGATCAATAAACTAGAGCGTTTGTTTGCAAATATAACCATAATAAATTTTACTAAATTTTCACTCAAGTGCTCATTTATAGAAAGCATCACTTCTTTTTTGTGTGCAAAAGAAATCATAGGATGAGATAGGTACACAAAAATATCATGTTGATCCTTAAAAAAAGCCAATAAAAATTCTACTTCTTTCCTTATAATACCTAACCTGCTTTCTGAGACATGAAATAGCACTCTAGCGTAAGATGAAACTAAATTATTGTATTGGGTCTTTTTCATATTAAATCCAGTAAATCTAAATTAATTCAGCTACAAATCTTTCATTCTTCAATCCAAGCATTTTTTATATAAACAGGTCTTCTCTTTAAGGAAAGAAAATATAAATCATATCTGACTGAATAATCTAAAAAACTAAGGTTTTTACTTAAGAAATACTTAGAAGAATTTATAATAGACTGACATTGAAGATGAGATATCGGTATTTCTTTTCCAAGTAAACTTGTTTTAACTTCTATAAAAATCAGCTCCTTTTTTTTAGATACAATTAAGTCAATTTCACCGAACTTACAATGGTAACGGCGTTTTATAACATTATACCATTTCAGTTTTAAATATACTAAAACTAATAACTCGCCAAAGTAACCTACAAAGTAGCGTAACCTACTTACCACAAGAAGAACAATTATGACAACAATTAACTTTGTGTAACTACTTTGCCTCCTTCTTTATTTTTACTATAAACCTTACCTCTTGCTGCAATATCCCTATCAACCAGTTCTATCACTGCCATTGAAGCGCAATCACCCTTTCGAGTGCTAAATTTTATTATTCTAGAATACCCACCTTTACGATCTTGATAACGGCTGGCTAAGACGTTTAATAACTTATCAACTGCTAACTTACTATTATGAAGGCGTGAAAGCAAAAGTCTTCTACCATGTAAAGTATTCTTATTCTTAGCAATTGTAATAAACTTTTCGACATATGGACGAAGTTCCTTAGCTTTTGGTAAAGTAGTTACAATCTGCTCATGGTTAATTAATGAGACAGATAGATTCTTTAACGTCGATAATCTATGTTCAGTGCAACGAGATAGTTTACGTTTTTTTATTCCATGTTTCATATATCACCTAATCTTCATCAGTATGTTGTTTAGCCAACTCATCTATATCCTTAGGCGGCCAGTTTAGCACATTCATACCCAAAGACAAACCAAAATTAGCCAAAACTGCCTTAATCTCATTCAAAGACTTCCTGCCAAAATTAGCAGTTCTTAACATTTCACCTTCTGTCTTTTGCACAAGATCACCTATATAAGTGATGTTTTCGTTTTTCAGACAGTTATGAGACCTGACAGATAATTCCATTTCATCTACCTTACGCAATAAGACAGGATCATAACCCAAATCTTTAGCACCACTAGACGAAGAAACCTGCGATTTTTTATAACTTACATCAGAACTAATAAAGGGCTGAAGTTGCTCCTGTAATATTCTTGCAGCAGAATCAACAGCTTGACTCGGAGAGATTGTACCATCAGTTTCAATTGACAATATCAGCTTATCCTTATCAGTCACTTGGCCAACACGACTATTCTCTACCCTGCATGAAACCCTGTTGACAGGGCTATACAAAGCATTAACTGGAATAAAACCAATTAAATCCTGTTCACTCATAAGCTTCAAAAGTTCATTTTCTTTATACTTAGTTACAGGAAGATAACCTTTTCCGCTAGCCACATATATGGTCATGTTAAGCTCTACATTTTGCCCCAGCGTACATATTAACAAATCTTTATTAATAATAGAGCATTGATCATCAGTTTCTATCATCCCAGCTACTACCTGGCAAGGCCCTTTAGCGTTTAAATTTAAGCATTTATTAGAAGCACCATTTAATTTACACCTCAACATGCCCATATTTAATACTATATCAGTTACATCTTCTCTTACCCCTTGAATTGAAGTAAACTCATGAGTTATACCTTCAATTTTCATTCCATAAACAGCACTACCTTTAAGAGAAGATAACATTACACGTCTTAATGCATTACCTAATGTTAAAGCAAAACCACTTTCCAACGGTTCTAGGATTATATCACTTTTTTCACTTGAATCATCTGATATTACCTTAACTGAACTAGGTTTAATCAATTTATCTAAATTGCTACAGAGAGAAACATCATTATTATAATACATAAAACAACCTTTTCAAATATCCTATACTCTTCTTTTTTTTCTTAACCTGCACCCATTATGAGGAATTGCGGTTTTATCTGCAATTGAAGTCACAGTCAACCCACAGCTCTGAAGTGCTTTAACCGCAGCTTCGGTACCAAAGCCAGGACCACGAATTATTACAGAGACAACCTTCATACCAAATCTCTCCATTGCATTCTTCGCAGCAGCCTCCGCAGCCTTACCTGCAGCATAAGGTGTTGATTTTCTCGAACCTGAAAAACCACATGCACCCACAGAAGTTTGACATAGCGTATTACCATGAACATCAGTTACATTTGCAAAAGTATTATTAAAAGTTGCACGAATATGAACAACACCAGTAATAAACTCCTTTGTACTCTTACCAACCGTTTTGACTTTTTTCATTAAAACTCACAATAATAAATTTTATTTTTTCCCAGCAATAGGCAACCGAGATCTACCTTTACGAGTCTTAGCATTAGTATGAGTCCTTTGCCCTCTCACAGGTAAACCTTTTCTATGTCTCACTCCTCTATAGCATCCCATTTCCACTAAAGATTTTATGTTCATAGCCACTTCTTTTCTGAGCTCACCTTCTATAACATAATTTTGTCTAATGAAACTGCTGATCTTTTCTATATCTTCATCTCGTAATTCTGAAACACGTTTGCGCTTATCAACTTCGCAAGCGTGACAAATTACATTCGCAGTAGCAATACCTATACCATATATATAAGTTAATGCAAAAGGAACACATTTCCTCACTGGAATATTTATGCCTGCAATACGTGCCACTGGTACCTCGATACTTTATTAATAACAACTCTTAATTTATACCATAAAACAACTCAGAGTCAAACCAAATTACAAGAAATTTTACTTTCAATCTCTTGCGTTACCTCATCAACACTTAAATTAGCGTCAATTGTTAATAATTTGCCTTTATAATACTCGCGTAAACCTTTCATTTGAAGGTGATATTCACTTATTCTCTTATTAATTACAGACATATCAGCATCATCAATTCTTTTCTCTAACCTCGTACTTTTACATTTAGCACAAGTAGTACTCTTAAAAGAAGATACACTATATATGCTTTTACAGTCCAAACACGCGAGACGATTTTTTAATCTATCGATTGCAATATTATCGTCAAGCTGCAGCTCAATTACAATATCAACATCCCTATTATATTTTTCTTGCAAAACTTGAGTCAAAAAATGAGCCTGGTTTAAATTTCTCGGAAAACCATCTAATAAGCAATTATCATCCATTAATGCAAGCTGGTCACGCAATAATCCACATATAATTCCATCTTGAATTAAATTACCAGATTCCACGGTACCCTTTATTTTTTTACCTAACTCACTGCCATCAGATATAATATTCCTTAATAAATCCCCCACTGAAATTAATTTAAAATTATATTTTGCTATTAACAAGCTTGACTGAGTACCTTTACCAGAACCTGGAGGACCAAAAATCGTAATGATCATCTTACTTTCCTCGTTTTAGACTCATATTTCTTTATCCAGCTATCGTACCTATTCGAAAAAATATAAGATTGTATTTGCATAATAGTATCAGTAATAACGTTCACTATAATCAGTAAACTCGTCCCACCAAAAATAAATGGTATATCATAATAATATCTCATAATTTCAGGTACAGTACATATGACTACCAAATACGCAGAGCCAATGAATGTCAACTTAAAAACTATATCTTGAAGGTAATCAGAAGTATGTTTCCCAGGCCTTCTACCAGGTATAAAACCACCATTTTTTTTAAGAAAATCTGCGTTTTCCTCTGGATTAAATATAAAATTGGTATAGAAAAAATTAAAAAATACTATCAGCACCAAATAGGCTACAATATATACTACTTTATTTGCCATAAAGTAATTTAAAATAAAATCAGAAAAAGCGTGCCCCTTATAGAAATTTGCAATTGAAATAGGTGTCAATAAAATTGCATTAGCAAAAATGGTTGGTACTACACCAGATAAATTAATCTTCAATGGAATATAAGTAAAATCGTCATTATGTAATCTTTTAAATTGCTTTTTAGGATGTTGAACAATAACCTTTCTATAAGAAGACTCTACAAAAATGACTAAGACTAGCAGCAAAAAAAACAATACCAAAACAAAAAGGATAATAAATAACGATACGCTACCGTTTTTATTTAACGTTAACAGAGATGACAAAGCGCTGTGTAACTCTGATATTATGCCCGTGAAAATGATCAATGAGATACCATTGCCTATACCGCTAGCACTGATTCGTTCACCAAGCCATATTAAAAGCATAGTTCCACCTAAAAGGCTGAAAACACCTATTATACGAAACATAACACCAGGTTCGATTACAACCAATACCCCTTCCCTATTCATCCCTTCCAATCCAACCAAAATTGGAATTGATTGAAACACACAAATTACTATGGTCAGATAGCGTATATAAGAATTCATCTTTCTACGGCCTGATTCTCCATCATTCTTAACTTCCTTCATTCCTTTAATGGCAGAAGAAAGCAACTGAATAATGATAGAAGCCATTATATATGGCATAACGTTTAATGCTAGAATTGTCATTCTAGCTAATGCACCACCAGAAAATAAATTAAATACTCCAAAAACACCTGAGCCCTCTTTGGGAAATATATCATTAATTATATCAAGATTAATTCCAGGAATAGGCACATAAGTACCCAAGCGATAGCAAATTAAAGCTATTAGCGTAAAAAATATACGTTTTAATAAATGTCCTTTATATAACAACGTAGGATCCAAGCTATTAAATGCGGATTTATTGCCCATGATTTACGATAGTATTTCCACACTACCACCAACTGAAGCTACAGATTTTTTTGCAGCTTCTGACGCAAAATCAACATGAAACACAAATTTTTCGCTCAACTTACCTTTATTAAGAAGTTTAATTTTATCCTTAATAGACTTTATAAAACCTAATCTATACAGCCTCTCCTTATCTATAACAGAGTCTTTCACTATTTTTTTAGCTTCCATTAAGCGCTGTATATCGCCAACATTAATTATAGAGTATATGTTCCTACGTATAGGCTTAAAACCTCTTTTAGGCAAACGAGTATATATAGACTGTTGTCCACCCTCAAAACCATTTATGGAAACTCCACTTCTAGCCTTCTGCCCTTTATGCCCTCTACCGGATGTTTTACCTTTACCACAACCGATACCTCTACCCAGCAACTTAGGCTTCTTTTTCTTAGATAACTTAGTAAATATAGAGTTTAATTTTACAGCATTATTCATACTTTACCTGTTTCCAACTATCTCGCTAATCTTTTTGCCTCTTTTGCTTGCTACCTGACGAGGAGATAACATGCTATCAAAAGCCTTAAATACCGCACATATAACGTTATGAGGATTATTTGATCTAGTGGATTTAGCTACCACATCCTTTATACCTAACACCTCAAAAACTGATCTAATCGCTCCACCAGCAATAATACCTGTTCCAGCTCTTGCGGTTCTTAAAACTATCTCACCAGAACAAAATTTAGCTTTAATATCATGATGCAAAGTTCTACCTTCACGCAAGTACACTCTAATCATCGATTTCTTTGCAGCATTTACAGCTTTGTCTCTTGCTTCAGCAACTTCTGCGTGCTTACCTATTCCACATCCTACTCTACCCTTTTCGTCGCCAACAACAACCAAAATTGAAAATGAAAATCTTCTACCACCTTTGGTAACCGTTGTCACCCTTCGTACCGAGACTAAAAGCTCTGATAAATCATTATTATTTTGTAAATTCTTTATAGCCATATATTCAAAACCTTCTAAAATTCAAATCCAGAACTTCTTAAAGCCTCAGCAAATTGAGAAACTAACCCTGTATATTTATACGCTCCACGATCAAACGTAAGCTGCTGCTCTAATCTCATGCCAGACAGACGCTCAACCACTAAAGAAGAAACCTGTTTTATAGTTTCAGCGTTGACTTTCCCTTTAAATATATCCTTAATTTTAGCATCCAAAGTAGAAGCCGAAGTGAGAGTTACTCCTTTTACATCATTAATTAACTGGACATAAAAATGCCTATTAGATTTAAATATGGATATACGTAAACGTTCAGCGCTCTTATAAAGCTTTGCTCTATTACGTAACTTCCTTTTTTCAGAATTACTTAAAAAATTATACGATCTTTTCATTTTAATTACTTCTTTTTACTTACAACCTTACGCAGCATAAATTTGCCTTTTATTACAACACCCTTACCTTTATAAGGATCGTACTTCCTAATCCTGCATATATCGGATGCCACCATATAGACTTTTTGCTTATCCATACCACTCACTACTAAATGAGTTGGCTTTATGCACTTAATCTCAACATCTTTAGGCACTTTATATTTAACATTATGGCTATAACCAAGATACAAAGTCAAATACTTACCATCATACTCTGCCTTATACCCCACACCGTTAATCTCAAGATTAACAGAAAAACCATCAACCATGCCGTTAATGATATTATTAATATTACTCCTATAAGTGCCCCACATAGGCTTTATTTCATCATAATCATCTTTATCTTGATCCACAGAAAGGAGTAGCTGATTATCAACAATTCGGCACACAACATCACTGATTAAGCTAACTTCTTTTTCAGCCTTAGCGCTCTTTATTAACATCCTACCATTATTATATTCAACTGAAACACCAGCAGGAATATTGATAGGAGCAGCACCTATACGAGACATGAATTTCTCCTATTATTTAAAACACACGACACAAAACTTCTCCACCAACCTTTAACTTATGTGCATTATAATCAGTCATCACTCCTTTGGGTGTCGATATAATAAAAATACCAAGACCATTATATGCTTTAGAAATGTCCTTATACTTAGAATAACAACGACAACCAGGCTTTGACACCCTAACTATGTCACTAATTACAGGTAACTTCTCATAATACTTCAATTTTACAATGAAAGAAGGTAAATTACCTACAACTTGCTTTTCATAATCAAGGATATACCCTTCCTCTTTTAAAATCTCCAATATAGAAGAATTCATCTTAGAAAATAATACCCTTGTTGTTCTATGCATTGCCAATTGAGCATTACGTATCCTTGTTAAAAAATCACCAATACTATCAGATAACGCCACAATATACTCCTTATAGTTATATTTACCAACTAGACTTTGTAACTCCTGGAACTTGCCCAAAAGAACATAAATCACGCAAAATAATTCTACATAAACCAAATTTTCTATATACTCCTCTTGGTCTCCCAGTTAAAGCACACCTATTTCTAATTTTGGTTTTAGAAGAATTTCTAGGCAATTTTTTAATTAATTTATTTTGAGCTGTAAACCTTTCTACAATAGATAAATTCTTATCATTTATTATAGATTTCAATTTCTCTCTTTTTTCTTTATATTGATCGCACAGCTTTATTCTGCGAAGATTTCTTTCTATCATAGATTTTTTTGCCATATATTTCTCCTCTCAATTAATCAAAAAAAGGAAATTTAAGAGCCAGTAATAATTCCTTTGCTTCCTTATCACTAACTGCACTTGTTATAATATTAATATCCATACCTCTAATTTTACTTATTTTATCATAGTCTATTTCTAAAAACGAGATATGTTCCTTTATACCAAAGGAAAAATTACCATTACCGTCAAATTGCTTCACACTAAATCCTCTAAAATCTTTTTCCCTTGGCAAAGCAATATATATCAATCTTTCTAAAAACTCATACATTTTATCTCTACGCAAAGTTACTTTGCAACCTACTGTAGCACCTTTTCTGATCTTGAAGCCAGAAATAGATTTTTTTGCAAAAGTTGATAAAGGCTTCTGCCCAGCAATCGAATATAGGCTATCAAGTGGTTCATTTATTGCTTTACTATCTGTAGCAGCATCTCCAACGCCCATATTGATACACACCTTGACAAGTTTAGGCACTTGCATTATATTGCCGTAATTAAACTTATCCTTTAAGGACTTTGCTATGCTATCTTTATACAATTCTTTAAACATATCAACCTAATCTATCACTTCTCCAGAAACTTTTGCAAAACGCACTTTTCTACCGTCTATAACCTTAAACCCCACTCTAGTTGGAGTTTTATATTTAGGGTCCAATGTTGCAACGTTGGATATATCAATAGCTAACTCTTTATTTAATATACCACCACTACTACCAGCTTTTGGTTTAGTGTGTCTCTTATGTACATTTACCCCAGAAACAATTATTTTCTTTTTAGCATCACATGCCACAACTTTAATCACTTTACCAATTTTTCCCTTATCTCTACCAGTTAAAACTATAACGTCGTCACCACTTTTTATTTTAGCACTCATTATAAAACCTCAACAGCTAATGACATTATCTTCATAAAAGAACCAGATGATAACTTTTTTACCGGACCAAATACCCGAGTGCCAAGTGGTTCACCTTGATCGTTAATCAAAACTACAGCATTGCTAGAAAAACGAATTACAGAACCATCAGATTTTCTAATAGGGCTTTTCACCCTCACCACAACTGCTCTATATACTTTTCCCTTCTCAACCTTTCCTCTTGGAATAATAGATTTAGTAGATACAATAACTGTGTCACCTATAGATGCAGACTTTCTACCACCCAATAAACCAATACAAAGCACTGCACGCGCACCGGAATTATCAGCTACTTCCAACAATGTATTTTTTTGAATCATATAAATATCCTATTCAATGTGAGCTATTAACAACAACCCATTTTTTAGTAGTAGAAATAGGCTTGTGTTCTTGTATTAAAACCTTATCCCCTTCTTTACAACTATTATTCTTATCATGTGCTGTATACTTCTTGTATTTTTTTATAACCTTTTTATATAGCTCATCCTTATACACTTGTAATACCGAAACCTTTACAGTCTTATCACACTTAGCCTTAGTTACAGTACCACAAAAAACCTTTTTAGGCATTCTTTTCCTCTCTTCTTCTTTTATTTAATGTAGTTAGAATACGAGCTATGCTCTTTCTTATTAAGCTAAAACGCGAAATATTGTTGCACTGCCCCAACTTCTTTTGAAAAACCAAATTAACAAACTCTTTTCTCAAACTCACAAGAATTTCATGCAATTCTTGTGAAGACCTTAATTCAATGTCAGCTATATCCATTGCAACTCCATTTAATTATGATTAGATACAAATTTACACTTCATAGGAAGCTTAGCGGTTGCCTTTTCAAGCGCCAATCTTGCTAAATGCATGGGAACATCACTGCTAATTTCAAACAACATTCTACCGGGCTTAGCTTTAAACACCCAAAATTCAACACTACCTTTTCCCTTACCCATACGTACATCCGCTGGCTTTTTACTAACAGGAGTGTCAGGAAAAATCCTTATCCAGACTTTACCAGAACGTTTTAAAGTTCTAGATATTACACGCCTTGCAGTTTCAATATGTTTAGATTGAATCCTACCAGCTTCTATAGCCTTTAGACCATAATCTCCAAAAGATAGCGTACTACCACCTTTCGTGTTACCCTTAATTCGTCCTTTAAATACTTTTTTATATTTACTTTTTTTGGGAACAAACATCTCAATATACCTTAATTACCAATATAAACCCAAACCTTAACTCCTATAATACCATATATAGTTTTTGCTTCACAAAAAGCATAATCTATATTAGCACGTAAAGTATGTAAAGGCAAACGACCTTCTTTATACCATTCAGTACGAGCTATCTCAGCTCCGCCAAGGCGCCCAGAACAACTTACTTTAATACCTCTAGCACCCATCCTTAAACAACTTTGAATAGCTTTTTTCATCGCTCTTCTAAATGAACCCCTTTTTTCTAACTGCTGCGCAATGCTGTTTGATATTAAAGTTGCATCTATTTCAGACCTTTTAACTCCTACTACATTCACTTCCACATTATTTTTTACTTTTTCAGCTATTTTTTGCTTTATCTTCTCAATATCTGAGCCTTTCTTACCTATTATCACTCCAGGTCTAGAAGAATGTATTATTACAGACACCAAATCAATCGTACGCTCTATAATTACTTTAGAAACACCAGCATGCTTAAAAGATTCATTGATATAACTGCGAATAGATAAATCTTGATGCAACCCTTGTTTATAACCCTTCTCAGCATACCAAACAGATGACCAAGTATTAATTATTTTTAACCTAAATCCTTTAGGATTAACGTTTCCCATACTTTTGCACTTTCCTTATTAATTTTCTATTTTTATGAATCATATAATTTCCCCCAATTTTACAGTTATATTACTATAACGTTTACTAACTCTATTAGCTCTACCCATAGCTTTTGGACACACCCTGCGCAAAGTAAGAGACTTACCTATTGAAATTTCTTTTATATATAAATTATCGATATCCAATCCATAATTATATTGAGCATTAGCAATCGCAGAATTTAATACCTTCCTTATAAGACCCGCAGCCTTCTTTTCACAAAATCTTAATTGCACAGTGGCAAAAGAAACTTTTTTATTACGTACTAAACCAGCAACCAAATTCAATTTACGAGGAGTTGATTTTAAAACCCTAGAACCAGCTTTAACTATTACATCTCTGTTTTTCATATCAATTACCTTCTTGTCGCCTTTTTATCACCACTATGCCCAGTAAATTTACGAGTGGGCGAAAATTCACCAAACTTATGACCTATCATATTCTGATCATTAACATTAACAGGAATGTAATCCTTACCATTATAAACAGCAAACTTTAAACCTAAACAATTAGGAAGAATTACAGAAGCCCTGGAATGAACTTTTATAGCCATGTTAACAAACCCCTTGTTTAAAGCATTATTCACCGACTTTAATATAGAAGGATGACAAAAAGGAGGCTTCCACGCAGATCTACTCATAAACTAACCTTTCAATTGTTTTATATACTTATCACTAGATTTATTTTTCCTCCGAGTTTTCTTTCCTTTTGTTGCAACACCCCAAGGAGTAACAGGATGACGACCACCAGAGGTTTTTCCTTCCCCACCTCCATGAGGATGGTCAACCGGATTCATTGCAACCCCACGCACAGTAGGTCTAATTCCAAGCCACCTACTTCTTCCAGCTTTACCCAGCTTTCTATTCTTATGATCAGGGTTAGATACTACACCAATAGTAGCCTTGCAAGAAGATAAAATCAACCTAATTTGACCAGACCTAAGTCGTAATAAAACATATTGGCCATCACGACCAACGATTTGTGCATAACAACCAGCAGCTCTAGCAATCGCAGCACCATTACCTGGCTTCAGCTCAACATTATGAACGAAAGAACCAACAGGTATATACTTGAGTAGCAAACAATTACCTGGCAAAATATCAGCATCATTTCCAGCTGTAACAATATCACCAGGTTTCATACCTTGAGGAGCTAATATATAAGATTTAATATCATCTTCCTTATATGATATTAACGCTAAAAACCCACTTCTATTTGGATCATACTCTATTTTTTCAACTATACCCTGACCACTTCTATTACGCTTAAAATCTATAACTCTATACTTCTTTTTGTGACCACCACCCCTATGACGAGTTGTAATCCTACCATAATTATTTCTTCCACCACTGGACTTTTTACCGGATGTAAGAGACTTTTCTGGCTCATCTTTTGATAAACCAACTTTACTTACTAACACAGTCCCACGAGAAGACGGAGTAACAGGATTAAAAAATTTCATACCCATATTAAACGCTCATTATATCTAATTTTTGACCATCTATCAAAGAAAAATAAACTTTCTTTTTCTGTTTTTCACAACCAATCACACCCCTGAAACGCCTATATTTAGGCTTAATTCTAACAACATTTATAGAAGAAATTTTAACATCAAATAGAGACTCTATTGCCAACTTTATTTGACGCTTATTTACATTTATAAAAACATACAAAGAATATTTATTAAACTTCTCCCTTAAAAAAGAGGCCTTTTCTGTAATTATAGGAGATTTTATTATATTATTATATTTGATCATAACAATCTACCTTCAAGATGCTTTAAAGTATCCTTTGTCAACATTACACATTCGTGATTCAATATATCAAAAACATTTAACCCAATAGGTTTGATTAAGTCTACATAATGCAAGTTTCTAACAACACGCAACAAATCATCTCCATAATCACCAACTATCAAAAAGGAGGAAAATTTAAAATTTTTAATACATTTACACATTTCAGACGTTTTCTTCACATCAATATTTAAATTATCCAGAATAATTACTTGATTATTTAAATACTTTAAAGATAAAGCAATTTTTAAACCAAATTTGCGTACCTTCTTATTAAGAGAATAACTATGACTCCTCACAACAGGGCCAAAAATAACCCCACCACCTCTAAATTGAGGAGATCGCAAGCTCCCTTGTCTTGCCCTACCGGTACGTTTTTGACCATAAGGCTTAGCTGTTGTACCAGAGACATCACTGATACCTTTTGTTTTATGAGTACCAGCTCTTCTCTTCGCTAATTGCCATCTCACTATATCATGCAAAACACTCAATTTTTGCTTAGCAGAAAATATCAAAGGATTGAGCTGAGCAGTACCTACATTATTATTAGATAGATTAACTAAATTACATTCCATAACTAACTTACCAAATTACTAGCATCATCATTTACATCTAGAAGTAACCCTACCGGAAAAGGAACATCTTTATGTAAAGGTTTTTTAACTGCATCTCTTACAAAAACATAGGAATTTTTAAACCCAGGAACATTATTACCCTTCACAGCAATTATACTATTTTCATAATCAATGGATAATATCTTCATATTTTGTACAGTTATTCTGCTGTTACCTAAATGACCAGCCATTTTCTTTCCTTTGAATACTCTACCAGGATCCTGACATTGACCAGTGGAACCTTGTGATCTGTGAGCAATAGAAACACCATGAGATGCCCTAAGACCACTGAAGTTATGCCGCTTCATCACACCAGCAAATCCTTTACCTATAGAATAACCTGTAATATCAAGATATTGACCAACCACAAAATGATTGATTCCCACTTTTTTACCACATTCTATTCCCGACAGGTCATTTAATCTACTTTCGTATAACTTACACTTATTATTTACACCCTTTTTCTTTAAATATTCCAACTGAGGTTTTGCTATATTTTTAAAATCTCCTGTGCCTAAAATGACTGAATTATAGCCACATTTATCTTGTCCTTTTATATCAACAATATGAGTTTCGCTGAGATGCAATAAAGTTACAGCCATGCGTCTATTGTCAGAGTATATAGCAGTATGACCAATATTCGTCATTAATAAACCAATTCTCCTCAGTGAATTTACTCTCTTCATTTCCTTCTCCTAAACCTTAACTTCCTTGACTTTTAAATCCACTTCTACGCCAGCAGAAAAAGATAAACCTGTAAGCATCTGCATCATAGTAGGAGTAAGATCATGTAAAACAATCAAACGCCTAGAAGTCCTCATTTCAAACTGTTCACGAGATTTTTTATCAACGTGAGGAGATCTATTAACAATAAATTTAGAATCTTTTCTTGGCAACGCAATCGGACCAGATAATTTTGCATTGGACCGCTTTAATTCATCAACAAATTTTCGAACACACTCCTCCAACAAAGAACAATCGAAAGCCTTAATGTTAATATATATATCTTGCTTCATCTTAGTTACTACACTCACTCCAAAATTTCAGAAACAACACCAGAACCAACAGTTCTACCGCCTTCTCTTATCGCAAAACGCAATCCCTTATCCATTGCTATCGGTACTTGCAATTCTACTTCTACACTCACATTATCTCCTGGCATTACCATCTCCTTCCCTTCTAGCAATTTTATGCTCCCAGTTACATCCGTTGTCCTTAAATAAAACTGTGGCTGGTAATTCGCAAAAAATGGTGTATGCCTTCCTCCTTCCTCTTTCTTTAATATATAAACCTCCGCCCTAAACTTTCTATGCGGCGTTATCGTCCCCGGTTTTGCTAATACTTGCCCTCTCTCCACTTCTTCTCTTTTTGTTCCTCTGAGCAATATTCCTACATTGAGTCCTGCACTCCCCTTATCTAGCAACTTCTTAAACATTTCTACACCTGTGCATATCGTCTTTTGCGTCGCTTTCAGACCTATTATCTCTATCTCTTCTCCCGTCTTTATCTCCCCCTTCTCTATCCTTCCTGTTACCACCGTTCCTCGCCCCGATATCGAAAATACATCCTCGATTGGCAATAAAAATGGTAAATCCACAGGCCTTGGTGGAACTGCCACATATTCATCTAACTTTTCCATCAATTTATCTATTGATTTCTTTCCATATTCGCTGCTGTCATCCTCCAGCGCTTTCAATGCAGACCCCACTACCACAGGCACTTCATCCCCTGGAAATCCGTATTTATTCAGCAATTCCCTCACTTCCATCTCTACCAAATCTATCATATCAGCATCAGCAACATCAGCTTTATTTATATACACCACGATATATCCAACACCTACCTGCTTCGCTAGCAATATATGCTCTCTCGTTTGTGGCATTGGCCCATCAACCCCCGACACTACCAATATTGCCGCATCCATCTGTGCTGCACCTACTATCATGTTCTTTACATAGTCAGCATGTCCAGGACAATCAACGTGTGCATAATGCCTTTTTTCCGTCTGATACTCAACATGCGCTGTTGCTATCGTTATCCCCCTTTTCCTTTCTTCTGGCGCCTTATCTATCTGATCGTACGCTACAAAATTTCCATAATGCTTTGTTATCGCCGCTGTTAACGTCGTCTTCCCATGATCCACATGTCCTATTGTTCCCACATTTACATGCGGCTTTCCAAATGCTTCCACTACTGCTGTCATAATTTAAACTTTTCTACCTAAAATACAAATACATCAATAAATAGTATGTTGATTTTATAAAAATACAACAAAAAAAAAGAGCGGATAGTGGGAATCGAACCCACGTCACTAGCTTGGAAGGCTAGAGCTCTACCATTGAGCTATACCCGCACAATGGAGGAGGTAGGATTCGAACCTACGTACGCTCACGCGGACAGATTTACAGTCTGTTACCTTTAACCACTCGGTCACTCCTCCACAAAAATTTGTTAAGAGAACGCTATTTTAGTACCTTAACTCAAGCCTTTATTGTATTTAATACTAAACACCTAAAATTAAAAAATCAAGCAATAAAACCTGCCTTAATTAAAATCATGCAGATTTCATTTTATACAACACAATATTGTCAATAAAACGTCTAAACAAATAATGCGAATCATGCGTACCTGGCGCTTCTTCTGGATGATATTGCACAGAAAAGACTGAGTAATCCTTCATCACTATTCCCTCTACACTATTATCGAATAGAGAAATGTGAGTAATTTCAACATTACTTGGAAGAGAAGCTGAATCAACAACAAAACCATGATTTTGGCTAGTGATCTCAACTTTTCCACTAATTACATCATAAACTGGATGGTTACTCCCTCGGTGACCAATATCCATCTTGATGGTCTTTGCTCCCAAAGTAATCGCAAGTAATTGATGACCCATGCATATGCCAAAAATTGGTATTTCAGATTTTATAATAATGTCTATTTCTGAAACTACACTTTCTCCTATTTCTTGCGGATCACCAGGACCATTTGAAAGCACTATACCATCTGGATTCATACTCAACACTTTTTGAGCAAAACCTGTGCTTGGTCTGATTAATTCAACTGTACAACCAAGTTCTGTTAAGCGTGAAACTATACTGATTTTTACGCCAAAATCAACGATTACAACCCTATATTTTGCATTAAGGTCACCTTTAAAATTACTATGCAAGCTGACTTTATTGGTTATTTCTATCCCATTTACAGATTTGTATTCCTTCAATTTGTCCAACGCATGCGCCTTACTCGATGAGCATATCATTCCATTTTTAGATCCATGTTTTCTCAAATGTCTCGTTAAAGCTCTAGTATCAACTCCTGATATCCCAATCACGTTATTTTTCTCTAACCAATCATTTAAACTGATATATGAAGAAGGGTGGGACATAGAAGAAAGTTCACACATAACCACACCACTTGCAAAAATTTTCTCTCCTTCATTATCTTTATGATTTATTCCAATGTTACCAATATGAGGAAAAGTGAACGTTATAATTTGATCGGCAAAAGAAGGATCAGTTATAGTATGCTGATAACCGGTCATACCAGTGGTAAAACAGACCTCACCTATGCACTTGCCTTTTTTACCCACTGATTTTCCCCAAAAGCATTTACCATCTTGTAAAATTAAAACTGCGTCCTGCACTTCATTATCTATTTAACTGATTCAAAACAGTATACAAGAATTTTAAATAATACGTAACTCTTTCTAAAATTCCAAATTTAACCACGAGGTAGCGAAGAATAACATAAAAAAACTTTTAACGCGCCCTTTCATATGTTGACTCTCTCTGTATTTTATATTAGATGTAGGTAAATCATAAGTAAAGTGGAGGGTAACAATGAACACTAGTACAAATCAACCTAAAAAAATAAATGAGAAGTGGCTATTTATAGGAGTTGGCTCATTGTTCCTTGCAGTAATGCTACCATCAATTTTTCTTTTAGCAAAAATAGCTACAATATTTATTATGATCTCAACTGCAACAATAGCAATAAAAATTGCCTCAAAAGCAATATCAAATGTCTTAGAGAATAAAGATAATCAATCAACACAAAATAAAATTATAAATCTAGCTATTGGAGCAGTGTCCGTACTTGCAGGTGGGCTATCATTACTTATTACAGCAAAAGCTGGCGTAATTGCATTATGTTCAACTATAGCTATTTTAGCTCTATATGAATATGCTAAAGATGAAAAAATAGGTAAGTATATAAATAATAAACTAGATGAAATAGCTAACAATACGACTGAGTTCATTGTGAGCGGCATTGAAAAACTTATTCCAACAAAGCCGCCAGGGATAGATAACAGCCTAAACTGTCTCCGTTCAGCAGAGTGATTTAAGAAACAATAGATAGAGGGTTTTGAAAAGGGTTTAGCCTTCTTTTTATGTCCGTCTTGAAGAACTTCTTGTACAATTAGTTTCTCTTGAGAAAATGAATCTAACATTTTAACACTCCCTTTAACTCTTACATAATATATTGAAAAATAATTAACCTAACTTATAACTTGCAGCTTTATCAGCCTATTAGGCAGAATTATTAAAGAATTAGTTGAATAGGTATTATGATTCAATTTAACTCCATCCACAAGTTCTCCGTTTGTTACTCCAGTTGCAATAAACACTGATTCACCTTTTGCCATATCTTTTACGGTGTAGACTTTTTCTGGGTCATCAATATTCAAATTTTTTGCTCTTTCTCTTAACTGATCTGTGTCAAATATTAATCTTCCCTCCATCTGTCCGCCGATTGAGCTTAGCGCTGCAGCCGCAAGCACTCCCTCTGGTGCCCCTCCTATTCCGATATACATGTCGTGATTGCCATTTACTAGTGAAACTACAGCCGCAACATCGCCATCATCTATTAGTTTAATTTTTGCTCCTAACTTCCTGATTTTTACTATTAATTCATTGTGCCTTTCACGTTTAAGTATAGTTACTGTAAGATCATTTACTTTACATCCTTTTGCCTTGGCTAAATTGTCTAGATTCTTCTCAATGCTATTTTTTAGTGAGACTACACCCTCTGGAAGATTTTTTCCCACTGCTATCTTTTCCATATAAACATCAGGTGCATGTAAAAAATTACCTTCTTTCGTTGCAGCAAGAACGGACATTGCCCCTGATTTGTAATGAGCACAAATCGTAGTGCCCTCAAGTGGGTCAACAGCGATGTCAATCTCAGGACCATTTCCTGTACCAACCTTTTCCCCAATATATAGCATAGGAGCTTCGTCTCTCTCCCCCTCGCCAATTACGATAGTACCATTTATTTCCATTGAACTTAATACTGTACGCATTGCATCAACTGCAACCTGATCGGCCTTTTTTTCATCACCGAAGCCTGCTAGTTTATATGCAGCAAGTGCTGCAGCTTCAGTCACTTTCACTAATTTATAAGCTAAATCTTCCATCATTTGCTCGAGAATCATAAATAAAGAATCCAATATATATCATGCCACTTTAGACTGCAATATGTCTTGACTGGTTGTGGGAAAGTTGCTGTAATAAACTAACATGTAGTAGTAGGTTTAGTTATGGTATATAGTAATGATGATATTAGAGAGTTGTATCGAAAGATAGCTACAATTGTAAAATATGATGATAAGGGAATTGCTAGTCTTAAAGATTTGCAAAAGGAACTAAAGTGGAAAGAAGTTAATTTCCAAGATGAATGTGAAGGAGGCAATTTATTAGGAGACTTACTTCTAAAAGATGCAACCAAAAATAACAACATACGCGTTAAGGATTTTCTCCTCCAAAATGGGTGTAAACCCCTTCAACAAGAGCAAATAACCGCAGCAATAAACAAGGAAGAAGAAGGGCAAAATACACCTGATATAGGAGAAAATAAAGCAGACAGCAATGAAGTAGATTCTAGTAACTCCAGAGATGCTCAATTTTCTGTGCCAAATGAAAAAGAAGCTAAATATAAAAAAAGCAAGGACAATTTTTACACCTCATTAACAAAAGATGTTATTGGAGTTGTTATTACAGGATTATTCATTGCTGCTGCTGTAATGGTTCCATTTGTGGCTGGTGCAGCAATTTGCGGTATTATAGCTGCTTTGGTTGCAGTATGTACCGGATTGCATATAAACAATTCTACATTACCAAGCTATAGAGAAATGGAAAAAAATAAAGTTGAACACGTAAGTTCAAAAATTGCACAAACATTGTGATTTGAGAAAAATCTCCACTAGGAAGGGTGTCATGCCAGTGCTCCTTTTTTTGTCATCCGAGTAGCCCCTTTTTTGTCATTCCAGTGCCTATTTCTTTGTCATCCCAGTGCCCAGACACTGGGATCCAGGTTGCTCACAAGCAAACTAGCATAGAAAGTGGTTACAACGTTTTCGATGAGATTATATGGAAAACTGGATTCCAGACTGGAATGACACCCTACTTAACCGTTATTCCGCCGCAGACCGTCATACCGCGATTCATTCGCGGTATCTCTCAACATAGATCCCGCTAACACGTAGCGGGATGACGATTGTCATCCCAGCGCCTCTATGATGTCATCCAAGTGCCCTGACTACTTGGATCCAGGAAACTTAACTTTAAATAAGTGGCTGCATAATAAAGACTAGATTCCAGCGTCACGCGCTGGAATGACACCCTACTTAACCGTCATACCGCGATTCATTCGCGGTATCTCTTAGCCGCTAACACGTAGCGGGATGACGAAGATGCCACCGCGAACCGTCATTCCGCCGCAGCGCTAACAAGAGATACCGCTGCGGGATGACGAATTGCTTAACCGTCATGCCGCCACGAACCGTCATACCGCGATTCATTCGCGGTATCTCATCCGCTAACAAGAGATCCCGCTGCGGGATGACGGTTGTCGTTTAGTTATAAATATTAAGAAATTTACCAAATAAAAAAAAAGGCAAAAGAAGCCCCGAGTAGCGAGTTTTGACTCTATATTACTGTAAGTGGCGCTGCAATAATGTGCTGACGCTTAGTTTAAGCGCGATTTGGCTGAATGTAGAAAAAATAAAAAAGACATGCAGCCGCTATAATTTTATGTAATCCGCCAATAAATACTCTGAGTTTTTTACTGAATTTTGTCATTGAGCCTGCAGGTCAAAAACAAGTTTTGAGTCATAAATACCCTTAATACTACAATAAGGGGGCTGGCGGAGTTTGTCAAGTAAGTTTTTCGTTTAATTTTTCGTCCTGTTTCTACGGGTTGCATACCACTTAGCTAACATGAGTTTTGTTTTGACTTTTTGTGTTAATTTTGCAGAATATTAAGATTATCATTTAAATAAAATACATGACGAAAGAGGATTGGGAAGCGGTAATTGGGCTTGAGGTGCATGCTCAAGTTTCTTCTAATACGAAGCTATTTTCTAGCTCATCAACGGAGTTTGGTGCTGAGCATAACACTCAAGTTTCTCTAGTTGATGCGGCAATGCCAGGTACGCTGCCAATACTAAATTATTACTGCATAGAGCAAACAATACGCACCGGTCTTGCACTTTCTGCAGAAATTAATAAGTGTTCTTACTTTGATCGGAAAAATTATTTTTATCCTGATTTACCGCAAGGTTACCAGATAACCCAATTTTTTGAGCCAATAGTTAAAAATGGTAGAGTATTTATCAACGACAATGAAAAGGAAATAAGAATTGCGAGAATTCATTTAGAGCAAGATGCAGGAAAGAGCGTTCATGAGGAAAGCAAAACTTATGTGGATTTAAATCGTGCAGGGGTTGCTTTAATGGAAATTGTTTCAGAACCAGATCTCCGTTCATCTGCAGAAGCTGCAGAATGCATGAAAAAATTGAGGCAGATTTTGCGTTACACTGGTTCGTGTGATGGTGATATGGAAAAGGGATCACTTCGTTGTGATGCAAATGTTTCTGTTCGCCTAAAAGGCAGTAGTACATTTGGCACTCGTTGTGAAATAAAAAATCTGAACTCGATACGTTATATTGTGCAAGCTATAGACTATGAAATACAAAGACAAATTGAAATTTTAGAAAGTGGAGAAGAAATAAGTCAAGATACCTTATTGTTTGATGTCGCTTTGGGAAAAACAAAAGTGATGAGAAGCAAAGAGGATGCAAGCGACTATAGATACTTCCCTGAGCCTGATTTATTACCTGTTGAGGTAAGCCAGGAGAAAATTGATTTAATTCAATCATCTTTGCCCGAGTTGCCAGATCAAAAAAAGCTGCGATACATTGAGGAATTAGGTATCAATGAATACGATGCAAACGTCATTACTTCCGATAAGGCGATTGCTGATTACTTTGAGGAATTGATAAAAAAACATGATTCAAAGCTCGCGGTCACCTGGTTAACTGTAGAGCTTTTCGGTCGTTTAAATAAAGCAAATATTGATATTGTGAGCTCCCCAATCAAAGCAAATGCTTTGTCCGAACTCTTGGATTTTATCGTTGATGAAACAATCTCTGCTAAACTTGGTAAACAAGTTTTTGATATTATGTTTGAAACTGGAAAGCCTGCATCCCTTATTATAGAAGAGCAGGATCTCAAGCAAATAACTGACAAATGTCAAATTTCAGAGGTAATAGATAAAATCATCAATAGTAACCAAGATAAAGTTCAAGAATACAAAAGCGGTAAAACAAGATTATACGGATTCTTTGTTGGCGAAGTTATGAAATCCACTAAGGGAAAAGCCAGCCCTGATATTGTGAACTTGGTTTTGAGTGAAAGATTAGGATAAAAACAGGGGTAATGTATCTAGAAGATGATTCTATTTGGGGGGTCAAACGCATTTACCATGGTATTACCTTTCAAGAGTTATTGATCGTAATATCTCTAATGTCTAAGATGGGTAAAGAATGTTCTTTCTCTATAGACACAGAGAAAAAATCAGCTAAGGATTTTGATGATATTGTTCTTCGGTATGAACAAGATGGGAAAATAGTACATAGATTCATACAAGTCAAGCATAAGAAAGGTAGGCACAAAAAAATCAGCATAGGTGACTTATTAACACCGGGAAAGAATGGTGCTTTTGGCTTAATAAAATATCTCATTGCTTATTTAAAGATCAAAAGTAGTGGAGAGTTTGAGGGTGAAATAGAAGATTTTGTTGTTGTTACAAATGCTGATTTTGATTTCATAGATTTGACGCAATGCGGAGTGAGAAAACTCAGGATGATGTCGAGTGGAAAGAATAAAGAAAAGGAAATCTCAGTTATAAGGATAGACACACAAGATGAGTTTCTGGATATAGGTAATGGTGCAAGATATAAATTTGATAGTAGTATTATCCCATACTTGCAGGAGAATAAGAATTTTATAAAGCGTGAGGTAGGTAGAGAAGTCAGCGATAAAGAAATAGAAGACTTTTTAAATAAATTAGTATTTGCAGTCAATTTGCCAAGCGGAACTGAACTTAGTGAAATTATTAAGAGTGAATTGGGCAAGGAATTCAGCAATACTGATGCAAGTCACTTCTACAGCCGTTACCAGGAAGAAGTGCTGATTTTGCTGGAAAAAGAAGAAGAGGAGTTTCTATCATATGAGAAAGCAAAAGCTCTTCTTGAAGAAATAAGAGAGGAAGTCTTAAAAACACCTATTTGGCATAATGTGATGGACCCAATAGATAATTTTGTTGGGAGGGGTGACAAATTAAATGCTGTACATTGTGGACTTCAAAAAAGTGCGAGACAGATAATTGTTATTAGAGGTCCAAGTGGGGTAGGTAAAACTGAATTTGTAAAAAAATATGCTTACGACCATAAGGAATGTTATGATGGCAATGTTATATTTATAGATGCTAGGGACTCTAAAAGTATAAAAGAGTCTTTCTTGGAGCTAGCTGAAGATAAAAGGCTAGGGATTTCTGCTACAGATGAGCGTGGAAGCACAAAGGCGATAAAAAATATTGTTGAAGAGATATATACTTTTTTTGCGGGAAGAAGGAGCCTGTTTATTTTTGATAATGCTAGAGGATATAAGGATATTAGTAAGTTTTTACCACCCTTTTTGTATTCACAGCATCCTAATTGGAGAAAACCTTATATTTTAATCACTTCCTGCAGTGAAAAGTGGAAAGTAAGTAAAGCAGCAGGAAAGATAGAAGAAATATGGTTAGATAAATTCGAGGAAACAGAGGCTTTACAATTTGTTGAGAGGGCCTTGAATGTAGAAAGTGATTTCTGTGGTGGAAAAGAAAAAAGGTTAATAGAAGAGTCTTTTCCATTGGCTTTGGGACTAGCGGTTGCATATATTCAAAATGAAGATGGGGAGTTCCAATCAAAGAAACTAAGTAATTACTTAGAAGAGTATCAGCAGCAAAGAAGAAAATCGTTCGAAGAAGCAAAAGAGTTATTTATAAGGGAAAAAATTACAAAAGTGACACTAGTCATATTCGAGAAGCTTTAGCAACATGGAATATGACACGTAACAAGATAGAGAACAACAGGAGATATGAAAAACAATCTACAGACGTTTGGGATATCATGGCTTATTTTGCTCCTGACAAGATTCGTATAGAAGAAATTTTTTCCAAATTAATAGCAGATGATAAAGAAAAGTTATGGAGTGCTGTTGAGCTACTCAATAAATATAAAATGGTTAATTTGGAAGCAGGTATAGCGAATATTCACGAACTAGTGCAGGAAATAACTAGATTAAAGCTACAAAAGGCAGGCAAAGAAGAAGAAATTTTAAGAAGAGCTCTAGAATTGATAAATAGTGGTAGAGTAGTGAAGAGTACAAGCCATGTTACATCTGTTTGGGGATATGCAAGCAACCATGGTAGGTTGATTGATGATTTTTACTTTAACTCATCTTATATACATAGAGAAACGTTTTTTATAAAGGAAAGCACACCTTTACACTTGCTTGCTGAAAGTGGTGATTGTAAAGCAATTAATGCAATAATAGCACATATAGAAAAACATTACCCGAATAAACTGGGAGAAATTGTTAATGTTGAGAACAATCACGGTCAAACTCCATTACATATCGCTGCTGAAAATGGAAAATTGGATGTAACACAGCACCTGGTTAGCAAAGGTGCTGATATTAATGCTAAAGATAGTGTTTATGGTTCGACTCCATTCCACGCAGCTGCTAAGTGTGGAAGTGTGAACATAATAAAGTATTTTATTGGTAAGGGTATTAATATTAACGTTAAGAGCGGGTATGGGTATACACCGTTACACTTTGCTGCTGAGGCTGGTAGTTTTGACGCAGTAAAATATCTAATCAGAATAGGTGCTGATATTAATGCTGAAAACAAATTTAACAGAACTCCATTACATATCGCTGCTGAAGCTGGAAAATTGGCTGTAGTGGAATATCTAATCAAAGAAAGCACTTATGTTAATGCTAAAGACGAATATTGCAATACTCCGTTACACCTTGCTGCTTATAGTGGGGAATTGGGTATAGTGAAGCACCTTATTAGTAATGGTGCTGATGTTAATGCTAAAGACAAATATGGCAGGACTCCATTACACCTTGCTGCTATGATGAGAAAAGTTGATATAGTGAAAACACTGCTAAAACACAATGCAGACATTAACGCTAGAGATGATGATAAACTGACAGCATTACATTATGCTGGTTATCGTAACAAACTTGTGGAATTGCTTTTAGCTCATGGTGCATCCTTATAACTATTGAAATTTTGCATTTAATTTATAGCTCAGCCTCTGTCAGGGCATAGGATGACAAAAGTGGGCTTTAATAGCTGTAGTACTATAGCTGTTATACTCCAAAAGTAAGTATTAGATATAATAAATAGAAGAAATTAGATAGAATGATTAAAGGGGCAAGGATATAAAGGTTTAACTTGAAATAACCTGATAAAATTTGAATCACACTTCCAAGTGCTGGCACCCACGAAAGTAATAAAGTTGCAAAAATTAGCAAATTTTTTGTAACTTTTGGCATTGTATATTCGTTTTCTAATTTGTGGTATGATTTTCGTATAGAGATTGTTATTCTACCTAAATACCAGTTAACTATTCCACCAAGGCTTGATCCTAGTACTCCAAAGAACAACATCAGTAGTAGATTGTGATGTGATCTAAAGTACAGCATAGCTTCAAACATAAAGCCTTGGTGTATAGGCAAGATTAACGATGATAATAGGCTGTCTTTAAACAGCAGAAAGTAATCTTCCATATAAGTTTACCAAGTTGTTGTACCATCTTCATTGTCAGAAATTGTAATCCCCTTTTGTTTCAACTGATCCCTTATTTTGTCTGCAGTATCGTAATTTTTATTTTTTTTTGCAATTTTTCTTAAATCTATCAATCTTTCTATTTCTTGATGACTCACACCAGCAGCAAACCACTCTTGATAACTTGACTCAAGAAGACCAATAAATCTGGCACTCTTAACAAAACTCTCAGTTAATTTAAGCTTTTCACTTTCATTACTCATTTTGTTGATTTTTGCAGCCATTTCATGTAATATAGCTAGAGCTTCAGGAATGTTTAAGTCGTTTTTTAAAGCGTCTATAAAATCTTTAGAAATCTCTGCGTTACTTTCATCAATATTTGTTGTATCTAAACCACGTGATAATCGATAAAATTTATTTAAGGTTTCCTGTGCATCAGAAATAACGTTTTCTGTCCAATCAAGTGGTTTTCTGTAGTGAGTTTTGAGCAGTGCATAGCGTATTACTTCACCCTTTATTCCACTATCTAGCAAATCCCTTACTTTGACTATATTAAATAAGGACTTGCTCATTTTTTCTTCGTTTATTGTAAGGAAGCCGTTATGTATCCAGTATTTTGCAAACATTGATCCAGCAAATGCAGACTTACTCTGTGCAATTTCATTTTCATGGTGAGGAAATTGTAAATCTATGCCGCCACCATGAATATCAAAATCTTTGCCAAGATAAGCATATGACATTGCTGAGCATTCTATATGCCATCCAGGCCTGCCCTCTCCCCATGGGCTATCCCAATAACTTGAAAGTTTGTAGTCAATATCACTTGCAGGCTTCCACAGTACAAAATCTCCAGGGTGCTTTTTATTTTCATTAACTTCAACTCTGCTACCTGGAACCAATTCATCAGTTTTTTCTCCTGATAAAGCACCATATTCATGGTAAGATTCTATATTAAAATACACGTGTTTGTCAGATTCGTAAGCGTGGCCTGATTGCAGTAAATGTTCAATTAATTCTATAATATAATCTACGTTTTCTGTTGCTTTTGGCTCGTGTGTTGGCTCTTTACAATTTATACTTTCCATATCATCATGAAAAGCTTTAATGTAATATGTCGTTATACTTTCTGTGTTGCTATTTTTCTCGCTTGCTGCATTAATTATCTTATCATCAATGTCGGTTATGTTACGCACATAGGTAACTTTGCCATAACAAAACTTAAGTAGCTGAAATAACACATCATACACAACAACAGACCGTGCATTGCCTATATGTGCTGTGTCATATACTGTTGGTCCGCAAACATACATTTTCACATGATCTTTATCGATTGGTGTAAAAAGTTCCTTTTTTTTTGTTAAGGTGTTGTAAAGCCTAACCATATACGAAGCTTTTGAGAAAAGAAAATGCCCCAATGATAAGTTGTGGCCCTTTGACTACTACAACAAGAGTAAGCAATAGTCCACACAATGATATTAAAATTCCCAATATGGATAGAAAACCATCTTTACTCATAATACCAAGTGAAATAAGAGTCGTACCAATTGCAGGAATAAAGTTGGTAAGAGGTAATGGAAGAGCTATTGATAATGCACAAAGCAACATTACAAAAGCTAAAATTTTTTCGCCAGGCCCATAGAAAATAAAAGACATTCTTGGTTTCATGAACTTTTCTATTTTTTTTAATGCTGGAGAAGTTTTCTCCACCACAAGAGCTAGTGTTGAACGCTGAAAAGATCTTCTTTCCAACCAATGCGGCATCCAAGGAGAATCAAATCCAAATAAAAGCTGCAGCGAGAATAAGATTAAAGGTATAGAAAGAATAGTTGTATAACCAGGTGGAACCGGTATAGGCACCGATAGCGGCAAGGAGAAGATGATTATTAAAATACCAAAACCTCGCTCATGCAAAGCTGTTTTAATGTCAAATAAAGTTACTTTATCGCTATCATTGTTATTGGTATCTGCAACCTCTTTTAGAATATCAGAAGCTAGTTTATCACTTTTAGTCAACTTATCATTTTTTGACATGAAAAACCCTTGATAAAAATAATTCTTAACACAATTATTGTTTTATTTCAATATGCATTACTCATTTCGCGCTAGTACTTCATTCTTTTGTTAAAGTGTTGTAAAACTTTTAAGAAGAGAAAGTGCTCCGGTTATAAGTTGTGGTCCTTTGACTATTACAACAAGGGTAAGCAACAACGCACACAATGATACTAAAACTCCCAATATGGATAGAAACCCGTCTTTACTCATAATACCAAGTGAAATAAGAGTTGTGCCAATTGCAGGAAGGAAGTGAGTAAAAGGTAATGGAAGAGCTATTATGATTGCACAAAGCAACATCATAAAAGCCAAAATCTTCTCACCAGGCCCATAGAAAATGAAAGACATTCTTGGCTTCATGAATTTTTCTATTTTTTCTAATACAGAGGAAGTTTTCTCTACCACAAGAGCTAGTGTTGAACGCTGAAAAGACTTTCTTTCTAGCCAACTGGGCATCCAAGGAGAATCAAATCCAAATAAAAGCTGCAGCGAGAATAAGATTAAAGGTATAGAAAGAATAGTTGTATAACCAGGTGGAACCGGTATAGGCACCGATAGCGGCAAGGAGAAGATGATTATCAAAATACCAAAACCTCGCTCATGCAAAGCTGTTTTAATGTCAAACAAAGTTACTTTATCGCTATCATTGTTATTGGTATCTGCAACCTCTTTTAGAATATCAGAAGCTAGTTTTTTATCTTTAGTTAGTTTCTCACTTTTTTGCACAATTATCCTTTAATAAAATATTCCTCCTAAGCTAACATAGTTGTTGCTGTATTTCAATATTTGTTATTTATTTCATACCAACACTTCATCTCTTTCATTTTTTAACCTGACTAAGTTTTTAAACAGATGACATGCACTAAGGTGCATGTCACGAAGTATGAGGACGCTAACGATCCGGTTCATTAGACGATAATTTTTCTGAGTCCTTAAGCTCCTGTTTAAGGTTTTTGATGCCTTTTCCTAAATCACCCATAACTTGCGGTAATCTGCCTGCACCAAACAGAACTAAAATTATTATTAAGACTAGAAACAATTGCCATGGTCCTAAACTCATTTTCACCTCCATTTAAAATATTGACCTTTAAATGTTAAAACTTGACTGAAGTCAAGCAACACATAGATTATATCACCTTTATTTAATTATAAATCAAGGTTTTTTAATTATTTTATAACAACTCCAAACTAGATTGTTTTCTTGCAGCGAATAAGTGGAAACTTTTCGCTTAACTATAGAGTAGAGGAGAGCTCACTAAAAAACTTTGCTAGCGTATCATCTCTAGGCCTATGGTATATATCGCTAGAAACCCCTGATTGAATAATTTTACCATTTTTCATTACATAGATAAAATCTGCAACTTTCAATGCTTCTTGCGGGTCATGAGTTACCATTAGCACAGGGATATTTTTACTTCTAAAAAGGGACAATATATGTTGTCTTATTCGGCACTTGAGCAGTATATCCAAATTAGAAAATGGTTCATCTAACAACACAACATCAGGGTTTTGTGCCATCACTCTTGCTATTGCAACTAATTGTTGTTGTCCTCCAGATAAGGCGTTAGGGTACATATTTTCATATTTTTCTATATTGAGTAACTTCAAGATTTCCAATGCAATTAGGTGCTTTTCTCTCTTGGAAGAGCTGCGGATAGCAAAGGTTATATTTTCTACTACTGTTTTGTGAGGAAATAATGCAGAATGCTGAAAAATCAATCCGATATTTCTATGCTCTATAGCGACTGATGCCTTATTGCTTGCAACTAACCTATCATTTATAAAAATAATTCCAGATTTTGGATTTTCTATCCCTGCAATTAATTTCAAAATTGTTGACTTGCCACAGCCAGAATGCCCCAATAAACATGCAACACTTCCTTTTTTTACTTTAATGTTTATATTGCTTAAAGCAAAGTCGTCTTGATTGTTATAGAAATAACCAATATTGTTAACTAGCATTAATCTTACTTAAACCATGTTATTAAATATAATAGCATTATACTCAAGAAGTACAGAAATGTTTTTTGTCGTCATAAATTGGTTATGCAAGAAATCTAGAAAAGAGAAGGATTTTTTGCTATAACTTTACATAAATGGTAGGAAACACGGGACTATAGCTCAGCAGGATAGAGCGTTGGACTCCTAATCCGAAGGTCGTGCGTTCGAATCGCACTAGTCCCACCACATTAAATTTCATGGAGATTTTTTTTCACAAATACACACACCTATCCAGTGTCAAGCACTGGAATCTCGGTAACCCATACGTCATACCGCCGCGGTATCTCGGCAATAGATCCCGCTGCGGGATGACGAATTGCTTAACCTTCATACCGCCACGAACCGTCATATCAACTATGTTTTTTTTAAATTTTTTGAATTTAGTTTTATTACAACTCTTGTTTATAATTTTGTATTTTTATTCAATTAGAAAATGCATTTTTGACAATAAACACCCTAATTTATCATAGAAAAATTTTATATCAAACAACAGTTACTGCTTAGATTTTATGGTTAACGAATATGTGCTTTAAGTGTGTGTGGACGCACATATTCGTTAACTTATTTTCTATGCAGATTTTTTAATTCACATTAACTGCTTCTTTAAGCCTGGCATTAGCAATAACCATAATTTTACGCATTAGAGCTTACCATCTTCTTCTTACCACTTTCAATGAGCTTGGAATAAAAGGCACCAAGTGCAGATTTGGACTTTGCAGCAGCCATTGCAGCCGTAAAAAGCTTAGTACGAACATTGCTTCTACCGCCTGTTATTCTTCGATAACCAATAGCTTTTCCACTTTCTTTTGGATGCGGTGCAACTCCAGCAAGACTTGCTACTTCTTTTCTGTTTAAGTAGCCAAGCTCCGGCATCAGACACACAAAATCTTGTGATAACTTTGGACCTATTCCTGGCACTGTTCTCAGAATTTTTTGGCGCTTCTGTAACTCTAGATTTTTATCAATGATTTTTTGTATGGCATTATTGAGCTTATTTATCTGACTGTTAAAAAAGTCAATGGTTTTTTGGCAACTTTTTTTTGTGTAGTCATTTTCAGGTGCTTCCAACCTACATTTCTCTTGGGCTCTCATTTGTGTAAGGTCATCACGACGTTGACAAAGTGCAATCAAAGTTGATTGTTCTTTAGAAGTAGGGAGAAAGAGTTCTATGGCGCATACTGAGCAAGAGCCATTGCATCTGATTTATCAGACTTTGCTAAAGTTCCGTGAGACAAGATAAAGCTTTTTACTTTACGGGTATTAGCTCGATGTACAGCGATATTCTTGTCAATAAGAAAATGCGATAAACCAAGCTCATATTTTCCTGTATTTTCTAAAGTTACTAAAGAATTAGGTAAGATACCTGAAAACTTTTTAAACAATTGTTGCCAACCAGAAGCATTATTATCAAATTCGACAACACTCTTCTGTGTGTGAACCGCAACAACATTTTTAAATTTTCCGATGTCAATACCAATAAAGTTTTGATAAGATGTAACCATATTAACAACCTCGATAGTTTATTGATTTAAGATTGTAAACGGGTGCATACATATGTCCCATGCAACTATTCAAACGTATCGAGGGATAGGGCTAGTGTACCTTGATATAGACGGTTGTTATAACACCAACGCCGCGCACACGCCCGTGATAGCTCTATTCCTATAGTGAGTAGAGTTATCTTCCCTCTTGTTTCTTTTATAACATATTTTTAACTTACAACCGCCGCGGCGCTAACACGTAGCGGGATGACGGCAGTCCTACGTCATACCGTCACGGTATCTCATCCGCTAACACATAGCGGGATGATGGTTTCTCAAATCGTCGTTAGCTATATGTAATTTATTCGGGAGATTTGCTAAGCGGTAAGATTTCTCCTGATACGCTGCAATCTTCAGAAGCTAACTCCACAAATTTGTCTGTTAGTTTATCAGGTGACACCAATTCAGATCCAGGAAATGCTTGCTCACTACCCACAGGTCCTTTCGTGTATACAGCATTTACACATAATTTTGTATGTTTTGTCTCAGATGCATATATCTGCACCATTATTTCTAGTGCAACTTTACTTGCAGCATACGGCATCCAATATGGATAAGAGGAAGGAGAAAGTGTCACCTCTGAGGTCATGAATATCACTCTTCCAGCATTAGACTTCTTTAGCATTGGATCTAAGTTTTTTAGTAAGTACCAATTGGCAGTAAAATTTGTATTCATTACGTTCTGTAGCTCTTCAATCTCACAGTCGTGAATGGGGTTCAGTTTGCCTGAAATTCCAGTACACGCAACTAATATATCAAGTGCTCCAGATTCTGATAATTTCAGGCTTTCTATCATGTTTGTCAGTATCTTTACATTCTCAAAGTCTAAAAGATCAAGCTGAATTAGTTTCACAGAGCCTTCTTTAAATTCTTCAAGCTCTTCAATTTCATTATATAGTGGCTTGAGATTATCAAGAGATCTTGAAATCAGAATCACACATGCACCTTCTCTTATAAACCTTTTTGCAACAGCAGAACCTATCTTACCTGAAGCTCCGGTGATTAAAGCTACTTTACCTTCTAACTTACCCATTTCTTTCTCCTTAGCGAGATTCATTGAAATATTTGAGCTGAAAATTAAATTTTGCTCCATATATAAAAATCAAACTTAGCATATAAAAAAATAATAATGACACTACCATACCACCTAAACTCCCATATATCAAATTCAGTTGGTCAAAGGAAGCTTTTAAATATTGCTTGAAAGCTGAAGCGGAAATTGTCCAAAGAATAACAGCCACACAAGATCCAGGAAAGACGTCTGATAAATTTTGTTTTATGTTTGGCAACATAAAATATAGCCAAGAGACTACTGTGAAAAGTACAAATTCAATGAGGAGATATTTAGTATAACTAATCCCCTGATAGGAAAAATCAATTAGCATTGGCACTAATGTAGAGAACACTATAGTTAGAGTTACAATAAGTGTGATCACTAAAAATTGTAATATACTGAGCACTCTTCTCAAGATATAAGGTGGAGAAACCGGAACTTTATAGGCTTTATTCAATATCGTTCTAAATCCTTCAATTGTCGATGAAGCGGTCCAAACAGCACCTACAATTGCTAAAGTTAGTAAGCTTTGTGGCGGGCCTGATATTATCTCCCTAATGCGCGGCATTAAAGATGCTAGGATATCCTGTGGCATGTTATCAACAATAAATGCCCAGCCGACGTTATATTGGTCTAAGAAATTTGCGAATGTTGATGCCACAGCCATTAAAACGATGAGAAAAGGAAATATTGATAACAGAATTAAAAATGATAAATACCCTGCATGCTCCACTCCATCATTATGAATTGTGTCAATCAAAGCACGATAAAGGCAATAAACGATGCTGTAAAATTTCTGTAGCACTGTAATATAAACGAACCAAGAAAAGTATTCTAAATGAAATAAAGGATACTTTTAAGCAAAAAATCCTCACCATTTACTTAAATTTAATCAAAGTGAACGTTGTATGCATCATGGGTTTTAAAATTAGTTGTTTTAGATGTTAATCTTGCTGCTATAATCCCTAATCCTTCGGTCTTTTTATGATTTTTATATGAAATATAACTCGTGTCCTGGATAGCTAATACCAATTCTCACTGCACAACAAACAGATAGACAATAATGGAAAAAAAGCCATACTAAACTAAGTGTAATAGCGAGGTATAAATGGCATTAAGATCAAAATTATTGGATGAAAAAGTAGTGGAATCCTTACTTTTACCCACAAATGTAAAAAGTGAGTAAGCTAAATAATTTAGGATCAAAATGATAGAAACAAGTACAAGCGTGCAATATACAGATGGCTTAGGGGATAAATGGCTGGAAAGAGAGTTAAAACACATTAATTTGGGAGATATAAGGCTTAAAAAAAGACTTATAAAAACAAGTTATTGCATAGAGGGTAAGGCATCTGGTTCAATTAATCAAAGCTGTAGTGGATGGAAAGAAGCTAAGGGTGCATATAGATTATTTAGCAATGAAAAGCTTGAAGATAAGGAAATTTATTCTTCCCATTGTAAAGAAACTAAGGAAAGAATAAAAGGAAACCAGTTGGTCTTTTCAGTTCAAGATACAAGTTATTTGGATTTTGACTCTCATATAAAGACCAAGAGACTAGGGAGTATTTCTAAAGCTTATACAAAGCATAAAATGGGTTTACTGTTGCATAGTGCCTTAATAGTCAGCAAAGAAGGATTACCTTTAGGTCTATCTTCCCAACAATGTTGGGCGCGTTCTATTAGGGAAGAAGAAACGGCACAAGAAAAAGCAAACAGAAAATACCGTACCTCCATAGAAGAAAAAGAAAGTTATAAGTGGATAACAGCTCTCAAAGAAACTATAAACAACCTTCCTCCAAATGTACAACTTGTTACCCTTGGTGATAGGGAAGCAGACATCTTCAAATTTTTATGGGTGGCTGAGACGTTAGGTAGTTTTTATGTAATCCGCAATCGAGCTAATAGAAGATTTATCTGTACTGAAGTCGGAAAAACAGATTTGCAAACACGCATCACTCAACTGCCAGTAAAAAAGAAAATTTCTCTAGAAGTTACTAAAGGTGGAAACCAGAGATCAAGGAAAGCTAATATTGAAGTTAAGTATATGAAAGCCTATCAGATCTTCTTCCATTTATGGGTCAAAAGATACAATACATAAAATAAGTCCCTGTATATGTGGTAAGTGCAAAAGCTCCTGATGGATTGGAAGCTGTCGACTGGACTCTACTAACTAATGTACCATACTTTAGATGCCATAGAAAAGATAAATTGGTATAAGCTAAGATGGAAAATTGAAGAGTATTTTAGGATTTTAAAATCAGGATGTAAGATAGAAAGCTCTCGCTTAGCTACAAAAGAAAGATTACAGAAGTTAATTGCTATAAAAAGTATAATCGCGTTTAAAATTTTATATTTGACAAAAGTGGCTTTATCAAATCCCATGGAAATTTGTACTAAAATTTTAAGCAACGAAGAGTGGAAGGTCCTTTACATGCGTGAGTATTGGGTAGCAACATTACCCGAAGAACCTCCAAACATAAAACAAGCTATTATTTGGTTAGGAAAATTGGGTGGATTTATGAATAGAAAAAGTGATAATTTACCAGGGTCTATGACTCTATGGCGGGGCTATGAAAACCTTAAGGAGAGCATAGTTATGCTTCACATAATGACCTCTCAAAATTGTGGGTAAAAGTAAGAGCTCAATCCTGTTGAGAGGTTTTGGTTATATATAAAACAGAACATTTTGTGCAATAAAATATACGATACAATTACCCTGCTTGAGCGCACTTTGTGTAAATTTGTTACCTCTCTTACCCACTCCATAATTAAACAACTCTGCAATGTCTCCTATTTGTCCTCCTAATAATGAGAATTGGTATAAGATAGTTGAGTATTCTTTAGCTCTTTCAACAGTTTTAATTATATGACTGTCTAATATCTTTCTTTCAGAAATGGCATCGTTTTGGAAAAATCTATAAGCTGCTTTACTTTGATGCCAATCTTCACAAGCTTGATTTATTGAACGCTCAGGCGATTCAGCAAAACTATTGACTATTTTTAGAAGCCTTTTACTTAATCTTATATCACCAAAATTAACAATTCCAAATTCACTTTCTGCCCATTCGCCAGTTGAAGTATTTATAGTTCTTTTCATCATATATTCCATTTTTAGACCACAGATCTATTTATAATAGAAAGTTGAACTAGTAAAATAGCAGCTTTTTCCCCATTTTAGATTTATGGGTAATAGTAAGTTGTTAGCGGGATCTAGAGATACCGCGGCGGTATGACGTAGGACTGCTGTCATGCAAGTAGCTGACACTGGAATCCAGAAAAAAAGGATGATGTCATCCCAGTGCTTGACACTGGGATCCAGCCTTTATCATGCAATTTCATCATATAAATCTTTCCATTCCTGATGTGTCTGTATATAAACATAATAACTTTTCATATATAGGAAATAAATTTACTGGATCCCAGTGTCTGGGCACTGGGATGACACCATTTGCTGTGCAATTTACCTTCAAAAATGGTATCCGTTCAGCGGAGTGGCAGAATCAGGTAGACAAGGTGATCTAAAAAGATAATCATAGAGCAAAAGTGAGATAATATGGTAAACCTTTTAGAACTTTGCAAAAATTTACAGCAAAAAATAGAAAGGTTAGAAGCAAAAATAGAAAGATTGGAAAAAGAGAATGAAAGTTTAAAAGCAGAAAATAAGGCTTTAAAGATAGAAAATGCTGAGTTGAGAGAAAGACTAGGTTTAAGCTCAAAAAATTCATCAATACCAAGTTCCAAAGAGTTGTATAAAATAAAAAAGAATAAGCCAAAAAGCGAAAGGAATGTTGGCGTTCAGGTTGGACACGATGGCAATTATCGCGCTAAAATGAACGCGGATGAGGTGATAAAAGTAGAGTTGTCATCTACTTGCGAATGTGGAGGGGAGATTGCAATATGCAAAAAACCATATATTCACCAAAAAGTTGATCTTCCGGACATTAAGCCTTATGTAGTAGAGTATCAGCTAGAGCATGGCCGTTGTCGGAAGTGCGGAAAAAGAAGAAGCAGCAAATTACCAGAAGGTGTTACATCAGATACGTTTGGACCAAGGGTTAAGTCAATAATTGCAGCGTTCAGCGGGTTTTACAAAAATTCAAAACGCGAAATAGCGAGTATCGTAAATGATATCTTCAATTTGAATATAAGTGTTGGCAGCATATCAAACAGTGAACACAGAGTTGCATCAAAATGCGAAAAAACATATGAGCAAATCGAACAAGAAATAAGCAAAAGTGAGGTTTTGCATATCGATTAAACCATTCACTATTACAAAGGAAAACTTGGCTGGGTTTGCAAGCAACACGGCAAGTTTTGTAAAATTCAAGAGGAATGAAAGTTTTACAAAATAGTAAATTCTGCAATCGCAATAGCTTAGTAGTGACCGACAGATATGCAGCATATAATTATTTTGCTGATAAATATAGGCAAATCTTCTGGGCACATTTATCAAGAGATTTTGAAAGGTTAGCACATAGTTGGAACATTGAAGTCAAAGTTCTAGGCTGTTACTTAAGAAATGTAGCTACTGAATTATTTGCACTGAAAAAAGCTTTACTAAAAAATGAGATAGACGTTTTAAGATTTGCCAGACGCGCAAGAAAATTGCGAAAGCGTACACGATGTTACTTGAAGGAAATATCACGTTTACCTGAAGCAATTGGAGCTTCTCGAGTTGCAAAAAATATTTTGAAATCTGAAAGAATGATGTGGAAATTTTTAGATGACGCAGAAAACATTCCGCTGACAAATAACCATGCTGAACAACAGATACGACATTATTTCGCTTACCGTAAAAATTCATATTTTACACAATCACAGCGAGGAAACACATTCCTCGAGCGAATAATTTCGTTATACTTAACATGGAAACAAAAGGAGCTAAATCCTTTCCAAAACCTTCTATCTATTGTTTCTTAAACCACTCTCCTGAACGGATACCAAAAATGAATGTTCGTACAGCTATGTGTCAGCTACTTGCATGACACCCTCTGTTGTATGTCACGTACTGGAATAACAGGAAAGTCTAATGATGCTTGGTAAGTCTAAGTTAGGTTCTTAGTTTCTCAAAAAAATCCTTTAACAAAAAAGAGCATTCTGTTTCTAATATCCCACCATAAACTTCAGGTATATGGCTGCAAAATTGAAATATTTTAGCACCATTTTCAATTCCTCCACCTTTTGGATTATAAGCTCCAAAGTACAATCGTTTAATCCTGGCAAAGGAAATGGCTTGAGCACACATCGGACATGGTTCTAATGTTACGTACATCTCAACATCACAAAGCATAGAAGTTGAGAGCAACTCACATGCCTGCTTGATCGCTAACATCTCTGCATGTGCAGTTGGATCATTGGATATATTGTGTGCAGAAGAAACAACATTGCTTCCACTAACTATTACAGCACCTATGGGAACCTCATCATTTTTCTGAGCAAGTTTGGCTTGCTCTATGGCAAGCTCCATATATTGATACTTAAACACTTGTTATTTATAACAGATACAATTTTCTTTTTTTAATTTTTCTATCCCCCGTAAGTCGTAAATTTTACTACTTGGGTTTGACTCAACAACTTCCTCACAAGGCGATATATAGCCTTCATCACTTAGCTCATTACATTCATAAGGAGTAACGTTAGTCAAAGATGTATTATGTGAGCCTGTATAATTATGCTCACTTTGAATTCTAGTTAATTGCTTTGAATGATAATTATCTGTTCCCCGTTTTAAATGTTCTTTTATTTCTTCTACTGATTTGAATTGATTTGCTTCTCTTACACCATATTTTTCTTCTATATCCAGTATTACATCTACTATTGTTTTATCCTCCAGTTTATCTAGTTCTTCTTCGCTGACATTGTCAACACCTATGTATTCTAATAATTCTTTTACATACTCATATAAAGATACAAAATCCTTTAACACCTAACCTTCTCTATTAGTTTTATTTATCAAATTTTTATGTTTTTACCAACCGCTGCTTCAATAAATGATACAAAAAGAGGATGAGGAGAAAACGGCTTTGATTGAAACTCTGGATGAAACTGCACACCAATAAACCACGGATGACTTTCTAACTCCACTGCCTCTATACATGTTCCATCTTCTGATATGCCACTGCATAGCAGCCCATTTTTTTCCAAATCATCTTTATAATCTGAATTGATTATGTATCTATGCCTGTGTCTTTCTGAAATAGTAGTGTTACTATATGCATCCATCATTTTAGAGCTTGCATTTATATTACATTTGTATGCTCCAAGTCTCATGGTTCCACCAAGATCGTCATCTTGATCGCCAGCTAACTTAACGATTGGATGTTTACAGTTATGAAATTCTTCAGAGTGTGCATCTTCAAGCTTAACAACATTACGAGCAAACTCAATAATTGCAAGCTGCATACCAAGGCAAATTCCGAAAAATGGGATATTATTTGTACGGGCATAATTTATTGCTAATATTTTACCCTCTACTCCGTCATCACCAAACCCCCCTGGGACAAGAATTGCATGAGAATTCTGTAACTTCTCCCCTATAAGCTTTTCATTTATAGGTTTTTCTTCCTTCTCTCTTGAGTTAACCCAATTTATCCTTACTTTGACTTTATTACTAATCGCACCATGATTTAATGCTTCAACCAGTGATTTATACGCATCAGGGAATTCGGTGTATTTTCCCACTATAGACACAGTAACTTCCTGTGTTGGTTGCCTTATGGAATGCACTATTTGATCCCATTCAATCAAGCTTGGTTTTGGCTCACTTAAATGAAAGTGCTCCAAAATTTGCGTATCAAGCCCACATTGGCTATACAACACCGGTAACTCATATATATGACTCACATCAGGAGCAGGTATCACATTGGACAAAGAAACATTGCAAAGCTTAGCTATTTTCTCTCTCTGATTATCGAAAATTTCTTTCTCACTGCGGCATAATATAATATCTGGTTGCAACCCCGCGGAATTTAACTCTCGAACTGAATGCTGCGTTGGTTTTGTCTTTAATTCTTGCGCTGCGGTAAGATATGGTATTAAAGTTAAGTGAATAAGGATAACTCTTTGTTTTCCTAATGTATAGTTAACTTGGCGTATAGCCTCCAAAAATGGTTGGCTTTCAATATCACCTACAGTTCCGCCTATTTCACATATTACAAAATCCAAACCTTCCGTACCATTAAAAATGAACGATTTAATTAAGTCTGTCACATGAGGAATGACTTGCACAGTTTTGCCCAGATAATCACCACGCCTCTCTTTCTTCAACAACTCATGATATATCTTACCAGTTGTTATATTGTCATCTTTTGTTGCTTTAATTCCAGTAAAACGCTCATAATGCCCAAGATCCAAATCAGTTTCAGCACCATCCTCGGTAACAAATACCTCTCCGTGCTGAGTTGGGTTCATTGTCCCAGGATCAATGTTGAGATACGGGTCAAGTTTTCTGATACGGATCTTAAAACCATAAGCTTGAAGAAGCGCACCAACGCTTGAAGCAACTAAGCCTTTACCAAGCGACGATACAACTCCACCTGTGACAAAGATAAATTTAGCTTCCTTCATTAATTTTCAAATGGAACAGAAGTAGGTTCACTTTCTTGCTTTTTTTCTAATATAATTTTCTCTGCAATCGATTTTTTATGTACGTCTTTTGAATATAATCCTGACAATAGCAATGTGTTTATAATAAACAATCCAGCAACAATAGCCGTTATTCTGCTGAGCGGGTTTTCAGAAGATTTCACTGGAATCATCGAATTGACTCCCTGTTGTACATTACTAAAACCACTTAACGAACTACTCCCAGGCGGCTGCAAGAGCACTAAAATTACTAACACAACAACCAATATTATTTGAAATATACTTAATACCGCTACTGACATTATAGATAGGGCTGAAAATAAAAATCTTAGCAGTACAAAGTACGTAAGTCAAGAACATCTGTCACCCAAGTAGCTTGAAATCTAAGTATGTATTTACTGCCTACCTTATTTTGATTAACATATGTATAAGACTTTGGGCTTAATATGTATCACATTTTAAAATACAAAGATTATGAACCAAAAATAGATGAAAGTGTTTTCATCGCAGGTGGTTCGCATATCATAGGCAAGGTTGAAATAGGAAGAAATGCGAGCATCTGGTTTAATTGTGTGGTCAGAGGGGATGTTGGATCAATAAAAATAGGTGATGGAACAAATATTCAAGATGGAACGGTAATTCATGTGGATAGAAACCCAGGTGGTGACACAATTATTGGCAGCATGGTAACAGTGGGACATTTTTGTATGTTACACGCATGCACGGTGCATGATAAAGCGTTTATTGGTATGGACTCTACCGTGATGGACCATGCAGTTGTGGAGTCTGAAGCTATGGTAGCTGCTGGCTCACTAGTGACACATGGAAAAGTAATAAAAAGTGGGGAAATATGGGCTGGTAGGCCAGCAAAATTCTTCAAAAAAATGTCAAATGAAGAAATTAAACATATTACACAATCAGCACAAAATTATATTATGCTAATGAAAGAATATAAAAATTAAAGTTCGCGTGAGGCTAATTTATACTACCAACCCTATTGAGGAACTGCATAGACAGATTAGAAAATTCACTAAAACTAAGTACTAGCTTGTACAAACAGGTATATTGTGCTACAAAAAAGGCAGAGCAAAATGGACTATCCTAATTGGGCTTTAGCTATATATCAACTTGATATTTTCTTTCCTGGTAGATTGAAAATTGAGTTGAGTTAAAAATGCGGTTTGACACACTTTTTTGAACATTCCCTTATTGCCTGTTTTTATAATTTTGAATTGATTCCTTAGGTTATGCAAGAGGTCTATTGAGCAAATCCAATAATATCCTTGATTTCTTTTATATTATGGGTTGCAATTTCTGCTGCTTTCTCTGTGCCTTTTTTTAATATTTCATGTAAATGGAATTGGTCTTTTAAAAGATCATTCATCCCCTCACGTATGGGTGATATAACACTGATAATTAAATCAGCTAACTCTTTTTTAAAGTGTTTCATGTCATGTTTGTTCACTTCTTCACACACTTTTTCCATATTTAAATTACTAAGCACTGAATAAATGTTTATCAAATTGCTTATTTCTGGTCGGCACTCTAAAGTAGCAAAGCCTAGAATTGAATCTGTTTTTGCTTTTTCTATTTTTTTAACAATTAAGTCATCTGTATCATCAAGGTTAATGCACGAATGTTCTGAAGGGTCAGATTTACTCATCTTGCTTGTACCATCTCTTAAGCTCATTATTCTTGATGTGCAATCCAAAGTTAAGATTTCAGGTACGATGAAATAGTCCAGTTTATAATGATTGTTAAAAGCTGATGCAATATCACGTGCAAGCTCCAAATGCTGTTTTTGATCATCACCAACAGGAACGTATTTAGTTTGATACAACAATATATCTGCAGCCATAAGTACTGGATAACTATATAATCCAAGAGAGGCTTTTTGTTTATCGCCGCCAGCTTTATCTTTAAATTGAGTCATGCGATTAAGCCAACCAATTGGTGTATAGCACCCAAGCAGCCAGCCCAGTTCTGCATGACCACTAACCGTGGACTGATTAAAAATAATGGACTTTTCTGGATCTATTCCACATGCAATATAAGCTGCTGCTGTTTTGAAAATATTACTTTTTAATTCACTTGCGGGAAGCTTATTTGCTGTGATTGCATGCAGGTCGACAATACAAAAAAGAGATTTGTATTTATCCTGTAAGTCTATCCACTGTTTGATTGCACCAAGATAATTACCTAAATGTAGTACGCCACTTGGCTGGATACCTGAAAAAACAACAGACTCATTATATAGTTTCCTGTCATCCAAGTAGCTGACACTGGGATCCATATTTCTTTTTTTCTCGATTTCAGCGTCATGCGCTGGAATGACACCAAAGTTGGTTGTTGGTTTTTTGCTTAAACAATGGTTATGTAAAAAATCTAACCTCTGACGTTTACGCATTTCCATCAGATTTCTTAGAAAGAATAACCATTGCAGGACGAAGCAACCTATTTTTGATAGTATAACCAGTTTGTAGTATTTCTACAATGGTGCCAGGCTCTTTTTCATTGTCTTCTCTTTCCACAACAGCTTGGTGTAAATTACTATCAAAAAGCTCACCAAGTGGATCTACTTCCTCTATTCCATGTTTTTTTAGATCATTTATAATTTTTTGATAAGCTACTTTAATCCCCTCATGAACAGGATCACCATCTTTCAAGTTTTCCATTACTTTTTTTAAATTGTCGCACGAGTCGATCATATCACGTGCAAATTTTGTGACTGCATAGTCACTTGCATCGCTAATTTGCTTTTGCATTATACGTTTGACGTTTTCATTATCTGCAACAGCACGGCGTAAATGATCTTCAAGCTGAGCTGCACGTTCTTTTAATGTATTGAGATCTTCATTTAAATCATCAGTTTGCTTATGGTTATCACTTTGTTGGTCGTCACCTTTCTGCCTACTTACCATATCAGCAAACTTCTTCTTTTTCTCTTTACTGCTATCTGACATATTATTACCCTTAAGAATCTAATAAATATATAGCAATTAATTCGAAAATATCAAGCGCCAGCTACATTCGTCTTTCTATGCTCGCATTTAAAAAGTCAATTAAAGTAGTTTTATAAAAAGAATCAGAAAAAGTACTAATATCATTTTGTGCCATATTAATGTAGTGTCTAGCTTTTTCCATAGAAAGCTGAATGGCATTATGGTGATTAATATAGTGTAATGCTTGATCAAAATTGTGTCTAGCTGAAGAAAAGCATTTTTCCCAGAATTTTTGCTCTGCTGGACTGCCCTTTTCGTATGCTATAATAGCAGGTAAGGTGACTTTACCTTCGAAAAAGTCCTTTCCGACTTGTTTTCCAGAAGTGCCTTGATTAGCAGTATAATCGAGCATATCATCAACTATTTGAAATGCCATACCAAAATTAAAACCAAAATTCTTTAGCCTCTCTGTTTCGTCATTTGTTGCACCAGATACTGTAGATGCAGCTTCACAGCATGCAGAAAATAAAGATGCTGTCTTTTCTCCAATGATATCAAAATAATTTTCTCTGACTGTGTAGGGGTCAAAATGTGTTGTCATCTGCTTTATTTCACCCTTCACAAGTAAATGCGATGCTTTAGATAAAATAGAGAGGATATTTAAATTTCCACACTCTATAAGCCATCCAAATGCTAGAGTCAACAATAGATCACCAACTAAAATGCTTGATTTATTTCCCCAAATCTTATTCGCTGTTTTAACTCCATGGCGTGCCTCACTTTCATCGAGCACATCATCATGAAGTAAAGTAGCATTGTGTATAAACTCTACCGATGCAGCAATGTTGATCCTATCCTCCCCAGAATAGTTTAGCATTTTACATATAATAAAAACTAGTTTAGGCCTTATTTTTTTTCCACCTGAACTAACAAGATGAGATATAATATCAGTAGCAAGCTTAGCACCTTCACCATTGATATTTTTAAAGATAAAGTCCTTCATAGCTGATAAATCAGAAGATACGACATCGTCTAATTTACCATTATTTGTTAAATCAGTATTTAGCATTTTAAAGAGACTTATGCTTCTTATCCCTGTGCTTTCTCGTTCTCTACTTTCTTCTTTTCTGTTTTCTTTGGTTCTGTTTCTAAAGTTACTATGCCTTTTTTGATGAACCATAGTACTCTTTCAGTTGCTTGCGCGCCTACGCTTAGCCAATGTTTTAATCTATCAGCCTTCACCACAACACGATTTTTATTGTCTTTTGGTAACATTGGATCATATTGTCCTATTTTCTCAATAAAACGCCCATCTCTTGGTGCTCGTGAATCAGCTACAACTATCCTATAAAAAGGGCGTTTCTTTGCGCCAAACCTTGCCAACCTTATTTTAACTGCCATATTAACCTTTATTCATATATTAGTCACAATTTTATACAATGAGCCGTTTTAAGTCAAATGAATTATACAACTTTTGCACCTTATAATATAATTACCAATAATGTAGGGCAGCACCGGGCACTGGAATCTAGTTTGCATCATGCAGCCACTTAGTAAGTTTCTGTGTCCAAGTTCGGAGCACTGGATGCGTTAAACAGGTTCTTATAAGGATTTAATTCTTATCCGGCTATATATCATCAAGTATAGCGTGATTAACTTCGACTTTATACTTTGATTCCAGATAGCTAATTAATTGCTCTTTTAGCGATATCATCACACGTTTTCCGATGTCAAGCGTGTTTAATTTACCATTTGATGAATGCATTTCTTTTAGAACACCTATTATAATTTCATTATTGTATTGAATAGGGTCTGTCACTGAACCAGTTGTTTTCATATTGAAAATCTCTTCTACAAAAGAAAAGGGGTAGTTTTGTTCATTGCGGTGCATCTGCTGACCTTTAACTAATTCCATACCTTGAATTTCTTCCAAATCTGTTTTTTCTCTTAGTTGAACTACAACCTCTTGCCCAATTTTAAACATTCTTTCTTTTATAAACTCACTACGCCAAAGCTCTACCGCTAATGCCCTGCCTTCTTCAAAACTTTGCAATTTGGGTGGAACGATATCAATGATTTTTACACTAACAACAGCGTCCCCAACGCCCTTGAAATAACCTTTCTGATCCTTTTCTCGCGAAAAAATGAAAGAAATCAAATCACTAGAATTTCCTACGTTATTACTGCTTTGATCTTTTCCACTCGCATCTACTGGACCAATAGTTTGTATAGGTAAACTATATTCACTCAATATTTCTTCAATTGCTGAACCATTGTATATCTTATAGTTCACTTGGTTTATGAAATCATTGACTCTTTCAAAAGACTTTTGGTTAGTTAGAACTGACTTTATGTCTTTTTTTAAATCAACTAAGTCTTCATCAGAGATTTGATGCGCACTTTCCACTTTTATTATGTGCCAACCAAAACTGCTTGCTAAAACTTCACTTACCTCACCTACTTTAAGAGCAAACACCTTCTCTCTCACGTCTTCTGGTAAAAAATCCTTAGTTATATTATTTACTCTAGTTTCCTCAAGTTTTGCTTTGCCAAACTCTCCTACTATCTGTTCAAAGCTTGTTTTACCCTCCTCAAATGCTCTTCTTGCTGTCTCAGCTTCTTCTTTGGTAGAAAATATTACATTGAATACATCTCTTTGATCTTTTAGTTCCTGTTGTTCTATTATACCATCAACTTCTTCATTTGAGATCTTGATTTGATCTTCAAAATACTTTTGGCCTAGGGAAATATATTGCGCAGTTCGATACTCAGGATAATAAAAATGGGATTTATTTCTTTCGTACAAATCAAGTAAGGCTTGATCATCTGGTTCAGGAATGTTTGTAACTGCATCTTCAGTTATTTTAACAATATCAACCACTCTAGTTTGGTAGCGACTTTTGTATATCTGCTCATCAACTCTCTCGCCAAAAGTTACCGGATAATTATCTTTAAATAACGAAGTCATGAACATCATTGCAGGCAGAACTTTCTCTAGCTTTGCTATATACTCTTTCTCTGTCATATGCAGGTCATTTAGCGTTTCATGGAATTTATTTTTGTCAAATTCGCCTTTATCATTTTGAAAGTATTTGGTATTTTTAATATGGTTTTTTATAGACTCTTCTCCAACTGTCAATCCCAGCTCACTAATTAGGTTAAACAATAGTTTTTGCTCTATAAGTGCGTTAAGCAAATCATATTTCAGCTTTTTTACTTGTTCTCTACTCGCATCAGATCCAGAAATTCGCCTTTCATAATTTTGATATAGTGATTTATACTCATCTGACGTTATAACTTCTTTTCCAACCCTAGCTACCTCTTCTTTTTCATCATCACCTGATAAAAGGTTGCCAATTCCCATGAAGACTAACAAGCAAGCTAAAAGGACAACGGTTACTTTAGTGAAAAAATTTTTAACATTCATTTTAAACTCAGTTAATTAATGGTTAATTATAGAATAGTGATAATTTAATTCTTGTAAACCTGTTGCTTTATTAGCTAATATATATAATATTACAATATATTAACTTAAAATTTAACTCTTTTCTTAAATAGAAACATATGTTTGATTGAGTTATACTATACCTTAAGAAAGGAAAATATTTTTTTGAATCGTTTAAAATATGCTTAAACGTAAGCGCATTTAATTAACTTAAGAGGTGGGAAGTGACAAACAAAAAGTTATTGAATGACAAAATTAATGCTTTTTTAGTTTTAATAGCTTATATTTTAGCTCTGTATAACAGTAAGGGATACTTTAAATGGGAGATGCTTTTTTGATGTCAATGGAATCTTCTAAGGGCAATAACGATAGAAATAAACAGTTTCTAATGCAAATAGCTGCTTGGTTAGTAGACAACACTGGTTTAACTTTTAATCAAATAGCACAATGCTGTAGGTTGGCCCTTGAAGAAGTGCAAGACATAGCTGATGAGGAAATAGAAGTTGAAAAATATAACCCTATTATTTCTGGGGTAATTACTGAAAAAGAAATCGATGATTGCAAAAAAAATTCAAACCGTGTACCAAATTTGATTATAAAAAATATAAAAAAAAGGAGTAAAGCGATTGGTAGCATTTTTGGCTTTACCTCTACGGCAAGGCATAGAGATAAACCTGATACGATTTATTATTTAGTAAAAAAATTTCCTATCTTAGACAATAACGTTATAGCTAAATTAATTAGTACAACAAATTACACAGTTGAGCAGGTAAGAGATGGATCTCATCATAACATGCAAAATATAAAACCCCAAGATCCTGTACTACTTGGCTTATGTAGTCAAGAAAATTTAGAAGCAGAAGTGGAAAAAGCAAAAGTAGAAGAAGAGAAGCAAGAAAGGTTAAAAAATATAAAGAATAGCTATTGAAAATCCTTAAATTTTTGTGCTTTGTTAACATTAAATTAACTTGACTTGCTAGTGTTTATTAGTATAATGTAAGTAAAGTACGGGGTTTAATGATAATTAAGCTTAATACGCACTAAAACTAGTTCAGCCTAATTTATTATCTTATAGTCACATTTTAGGTTAGTAAGCATCAATTAAAATTTTTGGAGGATTATGACAACAATCAATGAAGATGTTTTGGCAAAAGGAAAGGTTACAGCTCAACCTGAAAAAAGTGAGCAAATTCACAATAACGATACAGTAAAACAGATGGTCAATGAAGGTACTGAGAAAAACAGAAAAACATTAGATCTGAGCGAATTAAAAGAGAAAACAGCAGAAGAATTGTTAGAGTTAGCTGAAGAAAGAAAAATTTCAACTAACGGTAAAAGCAATGGTAGAATGCTAAAGCAGGAAATGATATTCAGTTTAATGAAGAAAATGAGCGAAGAAGGAGGCATAACCACAGGGAGTGGAATAGTGGAAATATTGCCTGATGGTTTCGGTTTCTTACGTTCAGCAAGTGCAAATTATGCTCCAAGTACCGATGATGTTTATATTTCTAACGGGCAAATAAAGAAGTTTAATTTACGTACAGGAGATATGGCATGTGGAGAAATAAGGCCACCTGGTGATAAAGAAAGATATTTTACTTTAACTAAGGTTCAAAGTATAAACTCTACTGAAGTCAATGAATTAAGAAAGTACGTCCATTTTGATAATTTGCTTCCTCTTTATCCTGAGGAAAGCATAGTACTTGAGTGTAATAGTGGTGATGATAAAAAAGGCTTAAGCATGCGTGCTATAGATATAGTAGCTCCTCTTGGAAAAGGGCAAAGAGCGTTAGTAGTTGCTCCACCTCGCACAGGAAAAACTGTATTGCTTCAGCAAATGGCTAACTCTATAGCTATAAATCACCCTGAAATAGAATTAATAGTGTTGCTTATAGATGAAAGGCCTGAAGAAGTAACAGATATGATACGTTCTGTAAAAGGTGAGGTAGTAAGTTCTACGTTTGATGAGCCTGCTTACCGTCACGTACAGCTTGCTGAAATAGTAATAGAGAAAGCTAAAAGAATGGTTGAGCATAAAAAAGATGTGGTAATTCTACTTGACAATATTACTAGACTTGCACGTGCTTATAATGCTGTTATTCCTTCATCTGGAAAAGTTCTAACTGGCGGTGTAGATTCAAACGCACTGCAGAGACCAAAACGCTTTTTTGGAGCAGCTCGTAATATTGAGAATGGGGGTTCTTTAACTATAATCGCCACAGCTCTTATAGAGACTGGCTCAAAAATGGATGAAGTTATTTTTGAAGAGTTTAAAGGTACAGGAAATGCTGAGATCATACTTGATAGAAAACTTTCTGATAAACGTATATTTCCAGCTATTGATATTACAAAATCCGGAACAAGGAAGGAAGAGCTATTAGTTGATAAGGCTATACTAAATAAAATATGGGTGTTGCGTAGAATACTTAATCCTATGGGACCTGTTGAAGCAATGGAATTTTTACGTGACAAACTACTTTTAACAAAGAACAATGCTGACTTTTTTAACTCCATGAATCACTAAAAGTAAGCCAGTTATGATGGATATGCTGAGTAAAAAGTAAAACGCTCTTATAGCTAAAATAATTGTATCCGTTCAGGCAATGGCAAACTTAGGGAGCGTTAAATAAACCATACGCGTCAAGTTAAGAAGCAAAGGTAAGAAAATTCAATGAACTTAAGGTGGATACTCTAGTCTTTCTATATCTGCCTTTCACAGAAAATTGTGACCAGTTTGTGATAAGTTTTTTCAGGAAAATTCTCAAATTATTAATTTTGCTGCTTAACGCTAAAAACAAGTAACCGTTCACGGATTGTGAGAATGAATAAAGAACTAAGCAGTCGTAACTTTTGGAAGGGATTTTGGCCATTGAGACGTGATGTCAAAAATATCGACAACATTCTTTCCATAAATCTTTCTCCACGTTCCAACCAGGTGAAAAAGCTGTTTTTACGATAGCCGTCTAATTTGCCGTTCTGCAAGGTTGTTGATTGACTTCAGGCTTTCGTAAAAACTTCCACACCATATCCTCGGCCTTAACATCTTAATGGCCATTCTCAAACCATTCTCATCATTTCATGAAAAAACCCTTCTTTCGCATTAGTTGTGTAGCATCTTTTAATATTAACAAGGCCTATAATAGTGCAGCACTGCCTTACGTATTGCCAATCCAAATTCTACTTGCTGTAAAATAACACAATCTGCTACATCGCTGCTAATCTCAATCCCTCTATTTATTGGCCCTGGGTGCATAACAATCCCATCTGGTTTTGCGTATGATAGTTTTTGTGAATCAAGTCCATACAAATGAAAATATTCTTTCTCTGAAGGAACAAAACAACTATTATTCATGCGCTCTTTCTGTAGCCTCAAAAGTATAATTACGTCAGCATCCTTTATACCTTCAATTAATGAATAATGGACTGAATCCACTTCAGGAAAATGCTTACAAATCAAAGTTGGTGGTGCGACCAAGCTTATCTCTGCTCCAAACATTTTTAGCAACCTTATATTTGACCTTGCAACTCTGCTGTGCAGAATATCTCCACATATCACAACTTTGAGATCCTTTATTTGCTTTTTATGACTGCTAACTACAAGATAATCTGCAAGAGCTTGAGTTGGGTGTTCACTGCTTCCATCGCCTGCGTTGATTAGCGAGCAGCTAACATTCTTAGCCAGCATATTAACAATACCGCTATTTTTTTGCCTGATTATTATATAGTCAGGATTCATTGCATTTAATGTTTTGATCATGTCTTTTAGATCTTCTCCCTTGTTAATAGAAGAAGATCTTATTGGCAAAGTTACAACATTTGCTCCAAGGCTTTTTGCTGCTATTTCAAAAGACGCAAGTGTACGCGTTGAATCTTCAAAGAATAAATTTATTACTGTCTTATTTTCCAAGATATGACTATTTGCAGCTTCTTTTTTAAGGTACTGGTTAGCCAACTTAGTTATATTTTCTACATCATCAACTGTAAGGTCTGAGATGTTTAACAAATTCCTTCTCTTGTGCATAGTTTCCTTTTCAACTACTTGAACCTATTCTACTTTCTTATTATTGTTTTTCAATAGACCTCTTGTGCAGCAATTGTTTTGGTGAAAGAACAGAAAAAGATAGTAAAGTCAAAATTAAGTTAGAAAGAAGAAAAAGTTCAGCGAGTCAAGAGTAAGGTATATTAGCATAAATCTTTCATCCCAGTGTTCAGTGGCACTGGGGATTACTTCCACTTACACTCATCCGCTATCATAACAGCCTCAAGGAGGTGTTTTTCAAGTTCACTTAGAGGCAAATCACTTTGTAAATAATTCCCCCAAGACTTTAGTATATCGGAAGTTTCAACGCCTTCAATAATAGGGTATTCTTGGTTTTTTTTAGCGTATAGCTCTTGAGCCTGTTTGCTTACTAAAAATTCCAGCAAAGCTATAGCATTTTCTCTGTTTTTTGTGTTTTTTGTTACTGCTGCGCCGCTAACGTTCACCATTACGCCATGATCGTTACGATTAGGAAAAAAAGCCCCTAGTTTGTCTGCAACATTCTTTTTATTTTTATGTTCTAATGAAAGAATTCTTGCAAAATAATAACTATTTACTATTGCAACATCTCCTTCACCAGCAGCTACAGCATAAACTTGGTCAGTATCACCACCACTTGGTTTTCTTGCCATATTACTCACAATTCCACTTACCCATTCTTTCGTCTTTTCAAAACCATTATTTGCAATCATAAAAGCAATCAATGACCGGTTATATGGACTTGTAGAAGAACGCACTAATATTTTTCCTTTCCATTTTTCATTTGCTAAATCTTCATAAGTACTTAAGTCCTTAGGATCTACTGACTCTTTATTGTAAACCAATATCCTAGCTCTTTTTGTAAGACCAAACCAATAATCTTCACTGTCTCTAAATTTTGCAGGTATAACACTTTTTAAAACCTCTGAATCCACTTGAGATAAAAGCCCTCTTTTTTTTGCTAGAATTAAGTTCACTGCATCTGCAGTTAAAAATAAGTCCGCTTCACCGCCATTTTCCATGCGTGAAAGTAGCTGAGAATAATCATCAATGATGTAACGTACTTTAATGCCTGTATTTTTTGTAAATTCATCAAATAAAGTACGTACTAATTCTTCTTTGCGCGATGAATAGACATTCACTACTTGTGAATTGTCAGTTCCGCTGTTTTTATACAAAAAAGTAATGACTATTAATACAACTGCTATTAAGGATGTGAATATAAAGGCTTTTTTCATATTGGATAAAAAATAACTTCTTTCAGTTAAAGATACTCAAATAGCGCAATCTTAGCAAGTGTAAAATTCGTTAGATGTAGCTAATATAATTTGGATTTACCGAAGTCAATGTATGAAATAATCGAAATTGTCATTCCAGCGTGTGACGCTAGGCCATAAAATCTACTTGACAAGCCTCGCCAGCCCCCTTATTATGATAGTGAAGGTATTCAGTTATCTTCATCTGTGCAGATTAAACAGCAAGAAAACAACGTAGTTGGCGTCTTATTTTTAATTTTTTGCACTATGTGCACCTTATGTCTTCACAACATTTCTAGGTTTTTACCTATATAAGCTGAAACGCGCTTATAAGTCGTTTAAGACAGTATAGTACGCCAATTTGCAGGATTAGAGAGTGACAACTAGCTAACGCGGGGTTTCTTTTGCCTTTTTTTCTGCTTAGTAAATTTCTTAAACATTTAAACTAAGGTGAGTTGCGTTTAAAAGCAGCTAAATTGGAGTGTTTAAGATTTAAAAAACGCCAAATACTGAAAATAGACAATGAACAGGTCTTCTTTTGCCTTTTTTTCTGCTTAGTAAATTTCTTAAACATTTATAGCTAAACGACAACCGTCATCCCTGTAAAGGTCAAGTATCCCGCTACGTGTTAGCGGATGAGATACCGCGGCGGTATGACGGTCTGCGGTGGAACGACGGTTCGTGGCGGTATGACGGTTAAGCAATTCGTCATCCCGCTACTCGTTAGCTGGATCTCTTGTTAGCGGATGAGATACCGCGAATGAATCGCGGTATGACGGTTCGTGATGGTATAACGGTTGGCGGTGGAATGACGGTTAAGCAATTCGTCATCCCGCTACTTGTTAGCGGCTAAGAGATACCGTGAATAAATCACGGTATGACGGTCTGTGGCGGTATGACGGTTAAGTAGGGTGTCATTCCTGTCTGGAATCCAGAAATTTTGCTTATAACTGAGCTGATGAGCTAAAGGTAGTTGTCTTACGCTAAAACAAACGTTTTTCATTAAGTTGCATAGAAGCTGGATCCAAGTAGTCAGGGCACTGGGATGACACTCTCTTGGATGGAAAGCTACTTTCATGACATCATTCTTTTTCCTGGATCCAAGTAGTCAGGCTACTCGGATGACATCTTTCAACATTATATTATGAACTTTCTAAAATTCATTGAGTTATGCTTTAAAACGGTAATGCCGGGGTGTGAGTATAACAATTATCAGTATATAAAAGTCATAGCAGATAGGCTTGAAGCAGCAAGTGCTGGTGAAGTGAGGCGAATAATATTCAATATGCCCCCACGTTCAATGAAGTCCATGTGTGTGAGTGTTGCGTGGCCTGCATGGATACTGGGAAACCAACCAACTGCGAGAATAATAGTTGCAAGTTATTCTCAGCGGCTCAGCGAAAAGCACTCGCTCGACACCAGGTGCGTGATGCATTCTAGTTGGTATAGAGTGCTATTTCCAGAGGTAGAACTATCCAAAGACCAGAACACCAAATATAAATTTCAAACAGTGCAGAGAGGGTACAGAATCGCAACATCAGTTGGTGGAACACTAACTGGTGAAGGTGGTGATTTTATCATCGTTGATGATCCGCTTAGTTCTACTCAAGCTTTGAGCGAAACGTTTAGAAAATGTGCAATAAACTGGTTCGATCAGACTTTAGTAACTAGGCTCAATGACAGGAAAAAAGGAGTCATTGTTCTTGTAATGCACAGACTACATCAGGAGGATTTAACTGAGCATCTTCTCTCAAAACCGAGAAACATATGGCACCATATTTGTTTGCCAATGGTGTCTGAAAATAACGAGATTATCTACTCAATCAGAAAGCCAATACCTCTTGTCCCCGTCATCCGAGTAACTGCAAATAAGTACACCAGTACAGCATCACGCGCTGCATCTGCAAGGATTTTATATTTAAGAAAGGAAGGTCAGTTGCTATATCCCCTAGATGAAGGAAAAGAAGAAATTGAGATGATAAAGGCTGAGCTTGGTAGTTACGCTTTTGCTGCCCAATATCAACAAAACCCTCTGCCACTTTCAAGTGGTATAATTAAACGAGAGTGGCTGAAGCGCTATAAAAATGTTCCTGATAATCTCTCGCATGTAACACAAAGTTGGGACACTGCGGTTTCAATAAGCGATTCTAGCGGCTTTAGCGTTTGTACCACCTGGGCAAAAGCGGATAATAAATTCTATTTACTTGATGTATATCGTGCAAAGCTTGAGTATCCAAAACTTAAAGAACAAGTTCTGTCACTAGCTGTAAGGTGGAAGCCACATGCAATTTTAATCGAAGCAAAAACGAGTGGTCAGCAATTGATTCAAGAGCTAAAGACAAATAGTGACCTACCTGTTATCGAGATAGTGCCACATAGCGGTAAACTTGCTCGATTCTACCAAATTGTGCCAATAATAGAGTCTGGTAAGGTTTTTCTGCCACACCAAGCAGTATGGCTCAACGATTTTGAGTATGAAATTTTTATGTTTCCGGAAGCTCGCCACGACGACCAAGTGGATAGTACCGTGCAATATCTGCAGTGGGTGAGAGATAGTAGCTCTAGGGTCGCAGCTTTACGGGCATTGTGATTTGAGCCTAAATTCTCAATGGTAAATCAAGAAGCAACTGCAATAACGTTAGGGATATAATTGTTCCACTTTCCAATTGCTTTCTTCAATAAGAGTATATCTAAACCTAGTGTGTCTCCTATATTCACCTTCTTGCCAAAATTCAATTACTTTTGGGACTACGCAAAATCCCACCCAAAAGTTAGGACGAGGAACTTGTGTGTTGTAAAATTCCTTCTCCTTCAATTTGATGGCTTGCTCAAAATCTTGCCAATTTTTCAGAACGCTCGATTGTTTTGAGCACCATGCGCTAATTTGACTATCGCGCGCTCGAGAAGAGAAGTATTCGTTAGTTCTTTCATCGTTTAGAAGTTTAACATCTCCTTCAATTCGTACTTGCCTAGCAAATTCTATCCAATGAAACACTAACGCAGCTTTGGGGTTCTCAGTCAATTCTTTCCCTTTTTTACTGTTTACGTTAGTGAAAAACACAAAACCTTCTTTACTATATTCCTTTAGTAATACTACTCTTGCAGATGGAATGCAGTCTTTGCTACAAGTTGCTAGCGTCATTGCAGTTGATGAAACTGCTTTATACCACTTTGAAAATAAATCAAACGGATCTTTTTCAGGTGAGAATGTCATATCTAAAAATAAAATCTTAATTCTGGCACGCATTGCAAAAATAAGTGCTACGGCCATTTTGTCGTATAAGTGTTATGATATTGTTGCAGATCTTGCAAGGTTTTTGAACTTTACCATATACGTAAAAGTTATTTTGAAAGTATCCAGCAGATCCAGATGGCTGTGCATAATCTTTCAGTGTTGAACCGCCTGCAGCAATTGCATCACTCAGAGTATTTTTTATTTCAGCAGCAAGTTTTTCGCACTCTCTATAGGTCAAGTCTTTTGCTGACCTGAGTGGTGATATGCGGGCTCTAAACAAACTTTCAGAAGCATATATATTGCCTACGCCAACTATTAATTTATTATCTATTAATGCTGATTTGATATTCACTTTTTTGTTTTTCAGTAACTCCTGTAAATAGTTTCCACTGAATTCATCCGTGAGGGGCTCTATTCCGAAACCGTCAAAAAAATTTATTTCTTGTTCTTTGCTTAAAATAATAACTAGTCCAAATCTTCTTGGATCATTAAAGATTATTGAAGTATTATCGGAAAATAAAAATACCACGTGATCGTGCTTATTCCGGGCTTGAGCATATATAAGCTTTCCGCTCATGCCAAGATGTATGATGACAGCCATACTATCATCTGTATTCCAGATTATATACTTACCTCTACGCTTGATATCGTTTATAACTTTGCCCTTTAGCAAATCATCAATATTTTTTGTTATTGGTACACGTAAATTCCAATTATTGACTGTAACATTGCTAATTTGCTTGTTTTTGATTTTATCAAGCAAAAAGTTAGAGATTACTTCCACTTCCGGTAGTTCTGGCATCTTGTCTACTCTGTTGCTGTTTTTTTCTTTTTACAATATTTTGCTTTAAAGCATTTGCCAATCTTTTTCTCTCTTCTTCTTTTTCCTTATTCCTTTTTGTGTTATTCATTATCATAATATATAAGACTGCCGTTGTAGCTCAGGTGGTAGAGTACGTCATTGGTAATGACGAGGTCCCAAGTTCGAATCTTGGTAACGGCACACTCTTACAATATCGCATGCCGCATAAAGAAAACGTAACCGTTCACAGATTTTCGCTTAACTCTTTAATCTCACTAATGGAAAGACCAGTGCACTCAACAATAATGTTGATGTCAACACTATTAGCCAGCATTGCTTTTGCGATTTCAATTTTTCCTTCTTTTCTACCTTCTTCTCTACCTTTCTCCATACCTTTCTCCATACCTTCTTCAAGTTTGTATTCAAGAATGGCTTCCTCTTTGTACAGATCCATTATTCTTTCTTCATATGCCGTTAGATCTTTTTCACTCCAGTGAAACTTGTCTAATTCATCATATGCTCGCTTTATTATTGGTGCTTCTTTCGCAATCTTTTTTAGATCTTTTTCAGTGGTCTCTTCTGCATGTTTAAAAAAGAAACACCAACGCTCTACTGTGCTTGTTAATTGCTCTACTTTATTTTTAGGGAATTTGGGCAGTTCAATAAATACAAACTGAAAATCCTGTAAGTCATGCTCATTAGTCTCCTCATCTCTTATGGTATGGCTAGATATGTAATTGGACTTGTCAGGAAATAAAACACAATTTGATATTGCAATAAAGAAAATCTTTTGTAAATTAGCGTACTTACCAACTTGTCTTGAGTAAGCTTTTGCAGCGTAATATTGAGCGCGCTTTTCAAAACCTTTATCACGAGTGAGATGCATTTCAACCACAAATCTGTTGCCAACAGAGTCCTGACAGAGAACATCAACTATACTTTGTCTCTCGGAGGCAATTTCAGGATTCAAAATGGTGCTGATAAATTCTATTTCTTGTATAGTATTAACTTCAGTACAGCCTAAAATATCGTTCAAAAAATGGATAAGAATGTTCTTATTTTTTTCAGTGCCAAAGATTTTCTTGAATGTTAGGTCCAATTTTGGATCGAGGAATTTAGAAAAAGCCATAATAAATTAACTTAAAAAGTATTAAAAATTATACACTATTACTAACAATTATTCAACCATATTTTTAAAGACTGCTAGTTCAAGCAATTTTCTATATTTATTTTAAATTAAAAAAGCTCAAGTGAAAGAACGTGCTCTTCCTAAAGTTACAAAGGAAGATTATCATGCTTTTTCCATATCCTTTCTACTTTCTTGTTTTTGAGTAGCTCTAATGCTTTGTGAAAGTGATGCCTTGTTTTACTTGGCACTATAATGTCATCAATGTATCCATGTGATGCAGCAAAAAATGGATTAGCAAATTTCTCTTTATATTCTTTGATTAATGTTTGCTGGTCTTTTTCATGCCTAAATATAATTTCAACTGCACTTTCAGGGCCCATTACAGCTATTTCAGCAGTTGGCCAAGCATAATTTATGTCACCTTTTAGATGCTTTGAATTCATAACAATGTACGCACCACCATACGCTTTTCTGGTGATCAAACTAATTTTCGGCACGGTTGCTTCAGCGTAAGCGTAAAGTAGTTTCGCTCCGTGTTGTATTATATTATTGTATTCTTGATTTGTACCCGGCAGAAATCCTGGAACATCAATAAGTGTGATGATCGGAATGTTAAATGCGTCACAAAACCTCACAAACCTTGCAGCTTTTCTTGAAGAATCAATATCCAAACATCCTGCAAGGTGCATAGGTTGATTTGCAACAATACCAACAGTGTTTCCTTCAATCCTACTAAAACCAATTATAATATTACGAGCAAAATCAGGTTTTAGTTCAAAGAATTTCTTCTCATCGCACACCTTTTCAATAAGTTCATACATATCATAAGGAGTATTAGGATTGCTAGGAATCAGAGTATTTAAAGATACATCAATATCATTAACTGAATCACAGGTTGATTTAGGTTTCGGTGATTCTTGATTATTTGCTGGTAAGAAAGTAAAGAATTCACGCATTTTTAGCAGCATTTCAACATCATTATTGAATGCAAAATCCGCTACTCCTGTTTTGCTTGTATGAATTTTTGCTCCACCAAGGTCTTCGAAACTTACATCTTCGTAGGTAACCTTTTTTACTACATCTGGTCCGGTTATAAACATATATGAACTGTTTTTCACCATGAAAGTAAAGTCAGTTAATGCTGGGGAATAAACTGCACCACCAGCACATGGCCCCATGATTAAAGAGATTTGTGGTATAACACCCGATGCATTTACGTTTCTTTGAAAAATTTCTCCATAACCAGCAAGAGAATTTACTCCCTCCTGAATTCTAGCTCCACCAGAGTCATTTAGCCCAATGACAGGAACTCTAGCATTAATTGCCATATCCATAATTTTGCATATTTTTTTTGCATGTGACGCACCAAGTGACCCACCAAAGACAGTAAAATCTTGCGAGTAAACGAAAACTTTTCTGCCATAAATAGTACCATGACCAATCACTACTCCATCACCTAAAAAATTAGCATTTTGCATGCCAAAATCAGCTGCGTGATGCTTCACGAATTTATCGTATTCCTCAAACGAACCTTCATCGAGTAATACACTGAGCCTTTCTCTAGCAGTTAATTTCCCTTTTTCGTGTTGTTTATTGATTCTGTTAGAACCGCCTCCTTTTTCAGCTTCTAGTGCTTTGGTTTTTAGATTTTCTAGTATTTCAAAGTCTTGCATACAATAAAGTAGTTTTCAAATTAGTTGTAGACTTTATTAAGTTTACAAACTCTACTACTATACACATACACTATTGCATGTGGCAACAGTGTATGTGTATAACAATTATTAAAACTTTAACCTTAACGTTGGTGATTAAAATGAGAACACTTTGATATACTAACTTCCTCCAGAACACTAAATGGCTCACTTTGTTTCCCTTTTCTCTCTTCGACAAAACTTTTAGCAGCTTCAACAACCTTGCTTATACGAGGTTCTTTTTCTAGCTCTTTTAGGTACTTTGAGAAGATTTCACAACTTTTATCATCCATATGTACTATTATTTTGCCAAAGCTTGAGGCATTTTCTGGTTTGTCAGCCTTTTCAGAAGATAGAGTCATTACAATCTTTTCACTGTTGCTTATTGGAAAAGTCATCTGTAAGCTGCCCTTTATATCATGATATTTTCCATCTTGTATTCGTATTACATCATCTCCTTCCCCGATCTTTAATACTCCATCTAAATTTTGAAATTCTGGATTACTCAGGAATTTTGCAGGAGTCACAATGCTTGCTTCTGGACACTGTATACAATAAAGTTTATTATCTCTTTCTACTATAATATCTTTTATCACATTTTCTTCTCCATCTTTTTCAATGCTGTCACATACAATTTGTTTTAGGCTCGATAAATAGTTGCTACGTTTTTCTATCAAATCTGGTGGTAAGAATTGCAAAGGTTCCTCACTCACATAAGTGCCTGTTAAAACTAGATCGGATATTTTTGATGAAAGAAGATCTAGTTGATATCTCCCATCAGTGGACAACTCGCACTTCTTTTGCCCGTTCATATAATATACCAGAGTATCTATTATTGATAAATCTTCGAAGAATATATATTCCGGCATGCCAAACATGATCTTTTGACTTTCTCCAAGTTCTACAGATTTTATCCATTCCTCTATCATTTGTTCCCTAGTCAGTTGCTTAGCAATAAATAACCTAGAAGCTTGATATATAGCTTCCAATACATTCGAGATATTTTCTTTCATACGTTCATCAACTTGTTCATATATTGTTCCATCTAATGGAAGTTCCGACATTACTTCTGAACCTTCAAGTTCATCTTCTATATCCTGTTCACCTTGGCACGTTTCGTATAATTCACTATTCTCTTCTGTTATAGGCAATTCAGGTAATGAAGTTGTATCAAGCATATCATCTTCAAGATGAGTACGATTAATAGGAGTAGAAGCACGAGTATGATACCCCTCATCTGTCACATTATGCTTTTGTATATCTTGAACTTTCATATATCCCCCTACCTGACATAATAAAACAAGAAATTCTAATTATAGTATGCTCGCGTGATCTATAAAGTCAATAGTTAAATTGAAAAATTTTAGTTATAATCTACTTTACATAGAAGATGCCCTTAAATTATGCTAAAAATCGCTATAGTAGGTCTACCAAATGCTGGAAAATCGACCCTTTTTAACAGATTGGTGGGAAGAAAAGCGGCAGTGGTAAGTAATATTCCAGGAGTGACAAGGGATAGACGTGAGGGAATAGGGAGAATTAGCGATTTGGAGTTTAAAGTTATAGATACAGGAGGATGGAACGACCAAACTAATTTTTCACTACAAGTTATTGAACAAATAGAATTTTCTCTATCCAATTCAAACATCATTTTCTTTCTTGTTGATGCAAAAGTGCAAAATGAGCGAAACAAAGAATTTGCAAAGTGGCTAAAGAGAAAAATGAATAAACCTGTAATCCTCATAGCAAATAAATGTGAGAGTCATAAATCCGAAAATGTTGATTATTTGCAGTTTTTTGATTTTCTTGGCCCGGTGTATATCTCTGCCGAACATAATCTTGGTATGGTTGATCTTTATGATGCGTTGGCTAGTGTTATTGAAAATATCAGTGCAAATAGTCCTCCTTTCGGTGTCATTCCAGTGCTTGACACTGGAATCCAGAAAAAAAATAGTATGGATCCCAGTGTCAAACACTGGGATGACAATAAGAGCTCTAATGAGTCCGGTAAATTAAGAATTTCGATAATCGGTCGCCCAAACGTAGGCAAGTCAACTTTTTTAAACAGCTTACTTACAGAAAACAGACTAATAACAAGTTCAGAGCCAGGCACCACACGTGATTCTGTAGATATTATATATGATCATAATGGGGAGCTAATTACTCTCATTGATACTGCAGGAATCCGCAGAAAGGCGAATGTTATAGATAACTTAGAATCAAGATTTGTTGAAAAAAGCTTAGAATCAATCAAGCGCTCTCATGTGGTAGTTTTAATGCTAGACTCCTTAGTTGGTATTGAGCAGCAGGATTTATCAATTGGTGAAGCTGCAATTAAGGGAGGGAAAGGGACTATTGTTGTTTTAAATAAGTGGGATTTAATAGGTAAGGATGACAGAAGTAAGTTAATAAAATTTGTCAAACAACAGGAAGTGACTCGGTTATTCTTGGAAGTGCCAATTGTAACAATTTCTGCATTGAAAGGCATGCGCTGCGGCGATGTGATAGATAAGTGTCTTGAAGTGAGTGAATCTTTAAACAAGAAAGTCAGCACTGCAAAACTGAATAAGTGGCTAATTGATGCTTTAGATAGGCACTCTCACCCGCTTGTAAAAGGCAAAGCAGTTAAAATGAAGTATATCGCTCAAATTGGTACTAAACCTCCAGCTTTTTCTTTGATATGTAACATACCTGAAAGTGTTGATGAAAGTTACAAACGCTATTTAATTAATGACCTTAGAAAAAATTTCTTTGCTGAAGGCGTGCCAGTCAGATTACTTTTGAAAAAAAATAAAAATCCCTATGCAAAATGAATATTCTACTTTATACTTTCAGGGATAATTTACTTAAAGTCGTGTGTGATAACTCGAGAATTCCTACAATCTTTCTGCTATCAAGTGTTTTTGCTCTAATTTTTGCATATGTGCTAGAATATTTTTTCAACATGCTGCCATGCAAGTTATGTACATACGAGCGGGTAGTTTACTATGTTGCAGGGTTACTTGCAGTAATATGCATGCTTAAAGACAACAAAATTCTAATCTATGCAATGTTTTGTAGCTACCTCATAGGTGCAGTAATATCTTTTTATCATGTAGGCCTTGAACTCCACTTATTTCATGATGTTTTAGGTTGTACAGAGCAAGCAAGTGGTAACGTTAGTATAGAAGAGCTCAGAAATAATCTACTAAATCCTAATTACTCTCCATCTTGTGACATACCTCATTACGTTCTAGGTGTTTCCTTAGCAACATGGAATTTAATTTATCTCATAGCAGCTCTGTTCGTATCAGGTAAGGTGTATTGTGGAGAAAGAAAGAAATCTAAATAATTTAAGGTGCAGCAACAATCAGTTCTTGCAACAGGCAATTAGAGTAAATCATGCTGGGGAATATGGAGCTATTTGCATTTATTCTGGTCAAAAATTTATTCTTAAAAAATCTTCTATAATCAATGAAATAATTGAAATGGAAGAGCAGGAAAAAAAGCATTTTCACTATTTTAATGAGAAAATTAAAGAGCAAAAAGTTCGTCCTACTGTTTTGTTGCCAGTTTGGCGTGTTTTAGGAGTATCACTTGGCGTTGCAACTGCCATTATGGGCAAAAAAGCTGCTATGGCTTGCACTGCTGCAGTTGAAGAAGTTATAGGGGAGCACTACAAAGAGCAAGTTTCACATTTAGAAGATGGGGAATTAAGAGAAACTATAAGTAAATTCCGCGATGAGGAGCTAGAACACAGAGATATTGCAATTCAGCACAATGCTGAAAGCGCATTTGGCTACAACATTTTATCTTCATTCATAAAAACAGGCTGCAAAGCTGCTATTTACTTGTCCAAGTTAATTTAACTAAGCAGCTTTCTTAAAGTGTTTTTAATGTTATGATGACAACAGAAACCAGAAAGAAATTCAAGTGTAACAATTATTTTATAACTATATTACTGAGTTGATAAGTATAAAAAGTAGCTAGAAAATAAACATTTTTGATGAGATTATATGGAAAACTGGATTCCAGACTGGGATGACAAGAAGAGGGTACTTGGATAAGAGGCATTGCCCTTCTGGTAGCACAATGTTCGTACAGTTGTGGGTCAGGCTATAGGATGACAGAAGTTGACTTTATTAGCTATAGGTGGTATGACACTTAGTCAATTTAAGTAAGCAGATGATCTTAGCTACAAAAGTATTTTTTACCTCATTTGTTTTTGGATTTATTCTTTTTCCCTATTTTATAAAGCTTCTAAAAAAAATAAGTAAAGATGGGCAACCAATTAGATCATGTGGACCAGAAAGTCATTTAATAACAAAAAAGAATGTACCACCTATGGGAGGAATAATAATACTGATTTCTTCTTTATTACCAATTTTACTCTGGGCTCAGTTAACACCAGAAATTTTGCTGCTGATATTGATAACTCTATTTTTTGCTCTACTTGGATTTATTGATGATTATTTAAAATTGAAGACAAATCACTATCGAGGTTTAAGTGCAAAAACCAAAATACTTATTCAGTTTATTGTAACTCTGGTTAGTATGTCTATACTTAAGCTATACTCTGCTGAAGGTTTTACAAAAACGTCCCTATTTAAAGGAGTAATAATTGATTTTGGCTATCTATATGTCCCATTTGCTGCGTTTGTAATTGTCGGCTCTGCTAATGCTGTGAATCTCACAGATGGTTTGGATGGCCTTGCTGCAACTCAAGTCATCACTTCCTTTGCTTTTTTGGGGCTAATTGCATATATAACTCAAGCAGATATGAATATTACTTTATTCTGCATTGCATTTATAGGAGCTATTTTAAGTTTCTTGTGGTTTAACACACATCCAGCAAAAATATTTATGGGTGATGTTGGTAGCTTGTCGGTAGGTGCAGCTTTAGGATTAACTAGTGTCCTAATTAAAAGAGAAATGCTTTTTGCCGTTATTGGAATAATCTTTGTAATAGAGACTCTATCTGTTATTATTCAGATATCACATTTTAAATATACAAAGTTTAAATATGGAGAAGGAAAAAGAGTTTTTCTTATGGCACCAATACACCATCACTTTGAGAAAAAGGGATGGTCAGAAAATGTAATCGTTATGAAACTTTGGATAATTTCTATTATCTGTTCAGTTTTTACTATAACTTTCTTATTATAAAAACCTATGAAATACCCAGACTTTACATTAGAAAATAAATTATCAGGAGTGATAGCAGGAGTGGATGAAGTTGGAAGAGGCCCGCTAGCTGGTCCAGTAATATCCGCAGCCGTAGTGTTTATTGATAGAAATACAACTATTGATGGAATCAACGACTCGAAAAAGTTGACTCCTCAATGTAGGCAAGTCCTATATGAAAAAATAACATCCGTTGCAAAATTTGGTATAGGAATGGCAAGCGTAGAAGAAGTAAATTCATACAATATCTTGCAAGCAACAAAACTTTCAATGAAACGTGCGTTGATAGATCTGGACCTAGAATTAGATTATGTGCTAGTTGATGGTAATCAACCACCTGAAGTGAAATGGCAAGTGAAATCCATAGTAAATGGTGATAATTTGAGTACATCAATTGCAGCAGCTTCAATCGTTGCAAAAGTTACAAGAGATCGGCTTATGCAAGAATTGCACAATAAGCATCCTGAATATAATTGGTATAAAAATAAAGGATATGGGACAAAAGAGCACCTTAACGCTATTGGCCTTTATGGAATTACAGAACATCATAGAAAAAACTTTGCACCCATATCTCGGGCATTATAGCCTTTAATCACTTACCTTTTTTGAAAGGCATGTTTTCATTAAATAGGCAAACTGTACTTGATCCGTTCCTTAAGGTAAACACTGAACTCACCCTTTCGATTATCAGGTAGTTGTCAGCTGTACGGAAGTTTACTAAAGACTCATACCCTGCGGAATCAACCATAAAAACTGCCGGGAAATCAGAGTTTATTTTATTGAATTGTAAATATGTAAATTTTCCGTCATCAAAAACCTTAATAGGTACTATTGACTGACTGCCTTTAACGTGCGAGATGGAATAATTAAAATTTAAGCCCTTCTTTACAATTTCAATGTCGTTTGTATCAGGAATAATGGTATGACTAGCTTGTTCGAAGATATCGCCGTTATTTGTTGTGTAAATCTCATCACTGCTAAATAGTGGATAAAGAAACCTTACTTCATATGCTAATTTTGGATCATCTAGTCCAGTTGCTTCTTCAGCATGAAGTTCAAAGTAATAAACTCTTTTATTGGTAATTATAGTTGCGTTAGTATCGGCAATATCATCTATAGGCTTAATAAACAATCTGTTACCTTGAGGAAGGAGTTGCCAACCAGTTGAATCACCCATTGAAAGGTTTTGTATTACCTCCCCTGGTTCAAACAATATGCTGGATTGATAACCATAAAAACCCGTATACTTATGTATAGCTTGTGGGTTATAATTTATTACCTTTATGTGATTATCTCCAGCTATTGAACGTGGCTCCTGTTTTGCAAGTGCATCACTACCACAAAAAAACAACAGTACGGCAAACAGTAAACCAATCATAATATCGAAATAAATTAATCTTCATTTTATCATTGATAGACATACACTGCAACTGTTAAGCTGTACTATAAACCCCAATTATAGGTTAGCAAGGGGTAGAAAAGGCAAGAAATAAGGGAAACTCCTTAAATACTTTAGAACTACAGGAGGCTTCACCTGAACGGATATACTTGGAATCCTGCTATTTTCACTTCGTAAACATACCAAGAATTCTGTCCATTATTCCACCCATATTTGCTTCAGCTTGAGTATACTCTATTTTACCACCGTGCAAGATTAGTTTAATATCTGATCCAGGTGATATATTAACAAATTTACTGCCAACAACTCCACTGCTAGTGATCAGAGCTGAGCTATCAACTGGCAACTTTATATCCCGGCTTACGCACATATCGATTCGTGCTATGTAGGTAGCTTTGTCAAGTGACACACCAGTTATGCTTCCAACGTCCACACCAGAGATCTTGACACTATCACCAACTCCTATACCGTTAGCGTTAGCAAAAAGACCATATATTTTATAGCAATCCTTATAGTTTTTCTTTATGTAAGATAGCTTATCAATAGCAAAGAAAATCAGAAAAATAGTAAAAATTAATACAAATAATCCAGCGGTTATTTCAAGTATATTTGACCTTCGCATCTTTAGTTATCAGGACTCCAGCTTTTATAGTAATTTTTCACTTTTTGGTTTGGATAGTATGCATCTTTTGTACCCGTTAAATTAGGAGTATGTTTTACTTTTCTTTTTTTATTATTAACTGGTACTACATTATCAGTATAGTGAAGCCATATATGCCATTCCGGAGGCACTGTTGTAGGCTCAGAAACACTGCTATACATAACCCACCTTTTTCCTTTACTTGATTCATAGTAAGAATTTCCATTTTCATCTCTTCCTACAAATTTATCTTCTCTTCGTAATAGGCGTTTTATTGCGTTACAAATTTTAGATAACATAAGAGTATTAAAACAAAAAGTATTATATATACTAATACTTTAACGATATATTAACAACAATTTAATGCAATTACCAATTTTACAAGTTATTATACCAATAATTGCATCAATGTTTTGCTTTCTTACCAAGAAACACAAGGTATCTTGGTTTATTTCTTTTATTGCAACAACAATCACTCTTATCATTTCATCGATACTACTCGTTAAAACATATAAAGGCGAGATTATAACTTATCACCTTGGAAATTGGGCTCCTCCGCATGGAATAGAGTTAAGAATCGACGTGTTAAACTCCTTGATTCTAACTTTGGTGAATTTTATAGCGCTGATTAGCGTGCTTTATAGCTTTTATATTAACGAAAAAGAAATTAGCAAAAACAAAATCACTGGTTTTTACTCTCTATTTCTACTGTGCTTAAGCGGACTGCTCGGGATTCTAGTAACAAACGACATATTCAATCTTTATGTTTTTTTGGAAATTTCATCTCTTTCTTCTTATGTATTAGTTTCAATGGGGAGAGATAAAAAAGCCTTGGTTGCAGCATTTGAATATCTAATTAGTGGCACTATAGGGGCAACGTTTTACTTGTTTGGTGTTGGGCTTTTGTACTCCATGACAGGAACGCTCAATATGTCTGACATGGCTGAAAGAATAGTTCCATTATACGATAACAACATCATAAAACTTGGTACATTGTTCATTTTTGTTGGTCTCTCAATTAAAATGGCACTGTTTCCATTAAGCAGGTGGCTGATTAATGCATATAGTGAGGCGCCAAGTTTCATTAGCATATTCTTTTCAGGCACAGTGACAAAAGTGATGATATATGTTTTCATTAGGATCTTCTATACTGTTTTCCATCAGAATTTCTTCTTATTTAAACCATCACTAAGCAACGTGATAATTATCCTCGCACTTTGCGCTGTTATATTTGGGTCAATATCTGCAATAACTGCAAAAGATATAAGAAGACTGCTTGCTAATTCTAGTGTCAGCCAAATTGGTTATATAATTTTAGCACTGAGTTTTAACTCAAAAACAGGCGTATTTGCAGCAATTCTTCACATAGTAAACCACAGCATAATAAAAACATCTTTATTCATGGCTGCAGGATGTGCTTCTTACAAATTTGATACAACAAAAATAGAGAATTTATCGGGACTCAAGAAATCAATGCCTTATACAGCACTTGCGTTTATTCTACTTAGTTTAGCATTAGTCGGTGTGCCGCTAACAAATGGCTTTGTAAGCAAATGGTATATAATGAAAGCAGTTATAGAATCTCGCGCGTGGATTTCCCTGATAGCTTTTGCTGCCGGTTCTTTTCTTGCACTAATATACATGTGGAAGATGGTAGAGAAAATGTATTTTGAAAATAGTGCAGCATCAAGCGCTGGAATGACACTAGGCAAAATTAATGATGTGCCATTTCCTATGCTTTTCTGTCTATTGTTCATGGCAGCTTTAACAATAGTAACTGGAATATATAGCACTCCAATTCGGTTAGTAGTTGAGAAGTTGGTTTTTTGATTTTTATCTTTGTTTCATATTTTACTATACTTTAAGGTTATAAGTGTGGATAGGCTGAAGAAGATTCATTGGTTATTAGTCATTAACGTGATAGCGCTGTTTTGCATTGGCATTGCTGTTCAATACTCTTCTGCTGGAGGGAAGTGGGTACCATTTGCAATTCACCAAATAGTCATATTTTCCTTCTTTTTCCTACTCGCTATAGCTATGTCATTCATAGAGTTAGATTTTTATTTGGAGCACGCCTACTTTTTTTATATAGCAGCAGCGATTTCGCTATTAGCAGTAAATTTTTTTGGCTCGCACATAATGGGTGCGACGAGGTGGATAAGAATTGGATCAATTAGTTTGCAACCATCAGAATTTGCAAAAGTAGGCTTAATACTTGCACTTGCTCGTTATTTTGATAAGCAAAGTGTGTATAAAATGATGGAATTTAAAAGATTGCTTAAGGCGGTAATAATTATTTTCTTGCCTGTATTCTTGGTGTTAAAGCAACCTAATTTAGGCACAGCTGTGATAATGTTGTTTATAGGAGCATCAATTATATTCACAGCAGTAATAAAAAGAGCTCATTTAGTAATTTGTGGGACGCTTGGCATTTTTGCAGTACCTGCTATTTGGCCTTTTTTACGTCCTTATCACAAGCAAAGGATATTGTCGTTTTTGGATTCATCAGTGGATCCACTTGGAATAGGTTATAATGCACAGCAATCTCAGATAGCTATTGGTTCAGGAGGTTTGCTTGGTAAGGGCTTTGTTAACGGAAGTCAAACTCAACTTGGATTTTTGCCGGAAAAGCGTACAGATTTTGCTTTTGCAGTGCTGAGTGAGGAGTGGGGCTTTTTAGGTAGCATGGCTTTAATTTTGCTTTATACCTCATTACTTGGCATAATTTTCTCTACCGCTTATAGGTCGAAAAATTATTTTTCTAAGTCAGTATCTATCGGCATTTTCGCCTTTTTTAGCGCTCATTTTTTTATAAACATTGGAATGTCAATAGGCCTCTTGCCTGTGATAGGAGATCCACTGCCATTTCTTTCCTATGGAGGAAGTACAACTGCTGCAAGCTTGATATGCATAGGATTATTGCTGGCAATAAAAGCAGATGAACAACAAAATGCTTGTATTTTACCTATGCTAAAGTAAAATTAAACTTTACTTAATAGTTTTTATGCTAGATGAAATGCGTGAGGAATGTGGGGTATTTGGCATAAGTTGCAACCAAAGTGCTGCTTTTAACTCTATACTTGCTCTCCACGCTTTGCAGCATAGAGGTCAAGAGTCTTTTGGCGTAGTAACCAGTAACAACGATAAGCTGCACTCTTATCACTTTCAAGGTCAAGTGAGCAGCGTATTTGATGATATAGATGAAATAAAGAAATCCTTACCTGGAGATTGTGCAATAGGTCATGTTCGATACTCAACAAGTGGTAATAAATTTGGAGTGCAGCCCATGTTTAGCAAAAGTGGCAAATTTGGGGATTTCGCCATAGCACATAATGGTAATTTAATTAATATTTCTCCGATACGCGAACAATTGATTAAACAAGAGTGCGTTTTTCAGTCAGATATTGATACAGAAGTAGTAGTGCATCTGACAGCAAGAGGTGAAAAAGATAGCTTTTTAGAGAGTTTTATATATGCATTAAAGCAAATACAAGGTGCTTATTCTTTTGTGGCAATCAATCAAGAAGTAGTTATTGGAGTACGTGATCCATCTGGAATCAGGCCTCTTGTTTTAGGAAAGTTAAACGGTTCTTACGTTCTTGCATCTGAAACTTGTGCTCTTGATATAATAAATGCAGAGTTTGTTAGAGAAATAGAACCAGGCGAATTAGTTACCATCAGTTCGGATAGTAAGCTAGCCTCAATGTTTCCTTTCCCAGAGCAAAAATCAAGTTTTTGTATTTTTGAATACGTTTACTTTTCGAGACCAGACAGCATAATGGAGAATAGGTCCATATATGATATAAGAAAAGAAATAGGAAGAATACTTGCAGAAGAGAGCCCACCAAAAAACAATGTAGATATGGTTGTACCAATACCTGATTCTGGAATACCTGCAGCTATTGGATATGCAAAGCATTCAGGATTACCTATGGAACTGGGGATAATTCGTAATCATTACATAGGAAGAACTTTTATACAACCAACCGCTGAAGTACGTAAAGTTAGAATAAAATTAAAATTCAATGCTAATAAGCACACTTTGAAAGGTAAAAACATAATTTTAATAGATGATAGTATAGTCCGTGGTAGTACGTTAACAAATATAATAGTTATGCTAAAGGATGCAGGAGTAAAAGAGATTCACCTCAAAATTTCAAGCCCACCAATTAAGCATTCTTGTTTTTATGGAATAGATACGCCAGAGTGCAAAGATTTAATTGCTGCAAATAAATCTGTAGAGGAAATTAAGGAAGTTATAGGAGTAGATAGCCTAGCCTTCTTGAGTATTGATGGACTATATCAGGCTGTTAAAGGAGAGGTGCGTAACAATGCTACACCACAATATTGCGATGCTTGTTTCACTGGTGATTATCCGATTGGCAAATAGTCTACGCAAGATCTTAAATTTGGAAAATCTTAAACCGCCAAAATTTCTCTTGGCCTTTACTAATTCCGATTCTCGGAGTGCAAACATAATCTGGTTTAAGGTGAGATTCATAAACACAAAATTCGTGCCTTATAGTAAGGTCTTGCTTATTATGTTCTTTTGTAATGTTTAATCTTTTGCACAATATTCCTGGTCCGCCTAAGTTTGCTTCAAGCGGTTCAATGAGCTTTAATCCCCGTATTAACACTGCCGCTGGGAACTCTTCTGCTTCTGTTACAATATTTAAACAGTAATACATTCCATATATAAAATACACGTATGAAAACCCCGGCATACCAAACATTACTGAGGTTCGGTTAGTATAGCCTCTTGCCGCGTGACAAGCTGGGTCATTCATTCCTATATAGGCTTCAACTTCGGTTATTATTCCACTAAAGTTAGAAAATTTAAGGACTTTTCCCAATAACTCTCCAGCTACAGTTAAGGTCGGCCGCTCGTAGAAATTTCTTGGTAGTATTATGTTGCTCATTATAAGAGTATAAGTTACTTGCAGGTGCAAGCAACTTATACTAATTATTACTTTTGTTTTTTCTTACTTACTCATTTGAGCAGCAGGAGCTTGATGCTTTTGTGTTGTGCTCTCTGTTACATCTGTTGAAAGTTGCTCCAAGATTTTACTTCTTCAGAACTTTGTTGTAATTGTGTTTGTGGCAATTGTGATGCTAATGCTTCATATAAAGGCTGTGCTTCATATTGCCTTCCTATTTTCACATTGTTTGCAGTTAGCTGCTCTTTAGTAACACCATTACTCTCAATCAGGTCTATCTGAGCATTATCGTGAATATTAATTTTACATTCTTTTCCATCAACATACCACTTTAAAGTCATTTCATATAATTCACTAATTACTTCATAAACTCTTTCCCCATTATCATTAATATAGCAACATGCCCCTCTCTTTTTTTCTTGATTAGGATGACAAAATGTAATTGTTTTGACCTTATACTTTTTACATATATCACCACTTAGAAGTTTAGCTATATCTACCCCTTCTTTACTAACATTCAACACAACTCTCACGGAAGGGTAAACAACATTCCCTTCTTATATGTTAAGAACAAGTCTTTATAAATATCAAAATAGTGATATTAAAGACACACAGAGAAGAGGAGCCGTTTCCCTTCTTGGTCATAAGGACCGCGGTGGAGCAAGGTTCTCTTCTCTGTTTATTATACTGAAGTTCCGAACAACTGATTGAGTTTTTAGGCTCGTATATAAGGGTGGAAAATACAGTATATATTGTTTATCAACATCTACGGAGGAATTATGAATTCATCAAACATTATTGCTGGCATTGATGTTAGCAAAAGTAAATTAGATATCCACATTCACCCACTTGAGCATTATAAAATATTTGAAAACAATGTACAATCCATTGATGAAATACTGGACTTTTTACGTTTGCATAATGTAACCAAAGTTGGTCTTGAGGCAACTGGTGGATACGAAAAATTATGTGCCTATACTTTACTAAGCAATGGTTTTGAGGTGTACGTCATTCAACCAAGGTGGGTGAGAGACTATGCTAAAAGCCTTGGTATTACTACAAAAACTGATAAAATAGACTGCAGTATCATTTTACGTTATATTAATAATACAGACATGCGTGTTATTCCTTTAAAAGTTAGTAATATTGACTGTTTAAAGCAAAAATTATCTCGCAGAAATCAACTAGTGGAAATGGCAAAGATACAAAAAACTCAAGCTCATCAGATAACTGATGTATCCATCATTAAACAAATAGAAGAGTTGCTTGTAATTTTACAAAATCAAATTCAAATCTTGGAAGATGAAATGATGGCATTAGTTGATCAAAGTCAAGAGCTTAAAAAAAATACATATCAATAACTAGTATACCAGGTGCCGGTAAAACCTTGGCTATTACTATGATCTGTTACATGCCAGAACTAGGAACTCTTAAGCATAAAGAAATATCTAGCCTTTCTGGAGTTGCGCCATTTAATCGAGACAGCGGTTTTAGTAAAGGAAAAAGGTGTATTCAAGGCGGTAGATCGCAAATTAGAACAGTTTTGTATATGTGTATTCTTAGTGCACAAAGGTACAATTCTTATATAAAAATCTTCTTTGATAGGCTATGTGATCAATACAAAAAACCATATAAAGTTGCTTCTACTGCTGCCATGAGAAAATTACTTATTCTTGCTAACTCTTTAGTAAGAGATGGTAGAGTGTTCACTGAGGAATATAGTCCTAATTCTACTTTTATCTAGTACTAGCGTAGCTGTGAATAAATACGTCCACACAAACTTTAAGTATTTATTCACAGCTACATCAATTTTTCTATTGACTTTTAACACAACTGCTCTTTTGCCCTCTTTTATCATTATGGCCCCTATGGTATTATTTTTCATACCTTCAGATATCTCTGATTTAATTTGGTCAGCAATTTTGCCTACAATCTCTTTGCAGTGATACTGAGATTCTCCTTTCTTCGGAGAAAAAGGTTTTTGATTTGTGGTATTGGTAGAAGGGTTGTTCTGTAATGCAAAAAACTTATTACATTCTTCATCGCTTTCTAACTCGACATTTTACGCTTATTCTTGTCTGGTGTTGATTTAGGTATATCCTGAGTGCTCAAATCGCTAGAAAGTCCTTTTGTTTCATCAGAATTACCGCTCTCCTTTGCTTTATTACTTAGAAGGGTAATATGCTCTTCTGGCTTTTTCTTATCCGGTTTTAAAGTTGTATCATCAGAAGGAAGTTTCTCCACCATAGGTAAATGAGGACTTTTAACTTTATCCTTATTGCGAAAAACTGGAATGCTTTCCCAGAGCTTTTTCCAGAGTTCTGTAATCTTGCCTAACATATACCCTCCATTATTGTTAACACATAATGCTAGCGTACGAGCATTATATCAATTAGTCAACATAAATTATGGCAAAGCTTCTAATGTTGAAAGTTCAAATGCTCCTTTGCTTGATCAGTTAAAACGCGCCCTCTTGGTGTCCGCTTTACAAAACTAATTTTGATTAAATAAGGTTCCACTGTTTCCTCGATATTGCCGGCATCTTCAGATAGCGCAATAGATATAGTGTCAATCCCAACAGGGCCTGAAGTGTTGAATAAAAATCTTAGATAATGCATATCTAATTTATTTAATCCCATTTTATCTACACCCAATTTTAGCAATACAGAATCAGCGACTTCATAAGTGATTTTTTTATCGTCTTTTACTTCAACAAAATCCCTTATTCTCCTAAGTAATCTCAAAGCAATTCTTGGAGTGCCACGCGCACGGCAGGCAATTTCCTGTGCGGCATTCTCTTCAATTGCAGCAGAAAGAACTCTTGCACCTCTTTTTATAATATTAACCAGCTCCTCAAAAGAATAAAATTCAAGATGCAAAGGGATACCAAAACGATCCCTCAGCGGCGCGGAAAGTAATCCAAGCCGTGTTGTTGCTCCGATTAATGTAAATGGTGGTAGATCTATCCTTAAAGTGCGAGTAGATGGCCCTTCACCTAATAATATGTCCAGGCAAAAATCTTCCATAGCGGTATATAAAACTTCTTCAATGTTGCGATTTAATCTATGGATTTCGTCGATAAATAGGACATCTTTTGCATTTAAAGTGGTAAGCACTGCAGCCAAGTCCCCAGCTTTACTAAGTAAAGGACCAGAAGTTGCGCGGAAGCTGACCCTTAATTCTTTAGAAACAATTTGTGCTAAAGTTGTTTTGCCAAGTCCTGGGGGACCATACAATAAAACGTGATCTAAAGCTTCAGTTCTCGTCTTTGCAGCATTTATAAATACTTTTAAATTTTGTATTAAGTCTTTTTGTCCGACAAAATCATCAAGTTGCTCAGGCCTGATGTTGATATTGCGCGCATCTTCAGCATATTCTTTACTGCACGATATTGATTTCATAATGTTGAGAGCTCCTTAAGCGCCATGCGAATAATATCCTTGGTGTCCAGATTTGACGATTCGTCTTGTATTTTTTTTATCGTATCATAAGCTTTCATTTTTTCATACCCAAGATTGATCAATGCTGAAAGGGCATCTTCATTCATTGGATGAAAATTATTGTTATTTATTTCTAATTTACTCACTTTGCCACTTAATTCAGTGATGATTCGATTTATGAGTTTTTGGCCCAGGCCACTCATCTTGAGTGCTACTTTATCCTCATTCATAATTGCCAAAAACAGCTGTTCTGGAGTTAATTTACTCAAAATTGACATTGCAGTTTTATAGCTAACACCGCTCACTTTAACAAGCAACCTCAAGCACTGCTGTTCTTCTTTGCTTATAAAACCATATAGCTGAGCGACATTTTCTCTGTTATTTGCATAGGTTTCGATAAGTAATTTAACTCTACTTCCGATGGAACATGCATTTAAAGTTTTGGCTGAAAGATACACCATATAGCCAACATCATTCACATTCAGGATTATGTGGTCACTGCGCACTTCATCAACTATTCCGCTTAGATTTCCTATCATTTTTAGCACTGTATAGGGTTCAGTTTAAATACTCCTGGATCTTAGGTCAAGCAAACTGACCTTACCCAGAAAAAGTGGAGAGAAAGTTTGAATATTTTTTTTACGAAAAGAATAAAAAGTTCAGGAAAGCAATAGTTAATAGTAGAAAGTCTACGTTGTTTGTTATAAAAAATTTCTATATATTCAAATATAGCAGTTCTAATATACTGTTTAGAGTGCTTAGAAGTCTATTGGTAACTCCCTTTTTAAAGAACTGAAAAAGCTTTCTACAACAGAATTGTCGTAACAACAACCCTTATGACTCATCTATGTTTTTTATGGTTAGGAGATATTGGTAACTTTGTGAAGTATATTGTAAACCTTGGTCACTATGTAACATTAGATTTTTGGCAGGTTTACGCTTGTTAACAGCCATACCAATTGCTTATTTATTGAGCTACTCATTAACTATCATACGTGAATATAGATCCTGCCAAATATAGCCATCCCTCCTTGGTTCTTATATAAGTGATATCAGTTGCCCATACTTTATTTGGCTGATCAACAATAAAATTCTGGTCTAATATGTTGGGTACTACAATTCTATTATCTGTCTGCTGTTTCTTAGTTTTAAATTTTCTTCTTAGCATAGCCCTCATGCCGTTCTTTCGCATGATACTTTGCACTGTTTTCAAGTTACAACTTTTACCTAAAGCTTTTAATTCAGCATGAATTTTAGGAGCTCCATATCTACATTTAGAAGCTTTGTTTGAATATCTGCTTTTATTTGCTAATTCTCTGCTGCTTATTTTTCTTGCAGCCCACTTATAGTAGCCACTAGCAGATACATTCAAAACCCTACATAATTCCTGTACTTTATAACGTTTGCTGTGCTCTTTTATAAAAAAGTATTTTACTCTTTGTGACTGGCAAAATATCCCAGGGCTTTTTTTAAAATGTCTCTTTCCCTTGTTACTCTTGCTAACTCTCTTTGTAAATCAAATCTCTCTTTGTTGTAAGGAGATATGTTGCTTCTACCTGGAAATGCATCTGCTGCCGACTTTTTTTCGTTGTGTTTCTTCATCCATTTTCCTAATAAACTATCCTTTATTCCTAGATCCCTTGCTACTTTTTTGTAATTGTTTGACCTGCCTTTCTTTGTTCATTTGCCAGTTTAACAGCTTCTAATTTGAATTCTGCCGTATATTCTCTTGCCATCTCCAAAATTTTATTTTACCAGAAAAAAACTCCTTTCTCTCCACTTTTTCTGGGTAAGGTCAAATAAGGTTTAGTGATAAAAAGGTTGAACATTCCTTCAGAATTGTGTATAATTATTAATGCTTTTTAGGTACTCTTACTATGGCTCTTTCCAAGTTTCTCGATCCCAAAAATGATGTCGCCTTTCGCCGTATCTTTGGTACTGAAAAGAATAAAGATATTCTCATTCACTTTCTCAATGATATTCTGGGCTTTACTGGCAAAAATGCAATACAGGATATAGAGTTTTTAAGTACTATTCAAGACCCTGATATTGCCTCTAAAAAATAAAGTATTGTTGATGTTCTCTGTAGAGATTCTTCAGGTATTCAGTACGTTTGCGAGATGCAGGTCGCTAAAACCAAAGGCTTCGAAAAACGTGCCTAATACTATGCAGCTAAAGCCTATTCAAGACAAGCTGATAAAGGTGATCAATACTAAGGAAATTATCTTCATTGCTATAGCAGATTGTATCCTGTTTCCGGATAAGTCTGAGTATAAATCAAAGCATACTATTCGCGACGAAGACACTAATGAGCATGATCTAAAAGATTTTTACTTTATATTTATTGAATTGCCAAAATTTTCAAAAACCAAAGAAGATCAGCTTTCAAATATAGTCGAAAAATGGATATACTTCTTTAAGTATGCAGATGAGACTAGTGAAGAAGAGCTGGAAAAAATAATAGGTAGTGATGTAATAATTAAAAAGGCCTATGAAGAGCTAAATAGATTTAACTGGTCAGAAAAAGAATTTATTGCCTATGAACAGGAAATAAAACGTATTCTTGATGAACAGGCTGTTCTCGCTCAAAAACTTGATGATGCTACTGAAAAAGGTAGAGAAGAAGGCATTCAAATCGGTCATGAAAAAGGCAGAGCGGAAGGCAAGGAGGAAGGCATCCAAATTGGTCAAGAAAAAGGCAGAAAAGAGAGGGAAATTGAAGTTGCAAAGAATTTACTTAAAGCAGGAGTTTCTATTGATATCATAGCTCAAACTACTGGTCTTATGTTTGATGAAGTTAAAGACTTAAGCTTTTAGATGAACATCTTTGTACTAGATAAAGACCCAGCAATTGCAGCACAAATGTTATGCGATAAGCACATAGTGAAAATGCCATTAGAAACTGCTCAATTGCTTAGTAGTGTTTTTTCAATCGCATTAGAAGCGCCAAATCCTTTTGTCAGTATCACAAACCAAAATATAGAAGTTCCATATAAACTTACTCACAAAAACCATCCTTGCTCTTTATGGGCTAGACAGTCGAAAGGGAATTTTTATTGGTTGATAGGATATGGAAAAGAATTGTGTAAAGAGTATACGTGGCGATACAAAAGAAAACATAAGTCAAAGAAAGTAATAGATTGGTGTAATAATAACAAGGATTTACTCATTTTTCAATCAGCTGATATACAAACTTTTACACAAGCACTGCCTGATCGATATAAATGCAGTAGTCCTATACAAGCCTATAGAGAGTATTACCTAAAGGAAAAGATAAGGTTTGCTAAGTGGGAAAAGGGCAGAGAAGCACCGGATTGGATAATAGGGAATCATTGCACTACGGTTATCAGCCAATAACCACAGAAGTCATCCTCATCGGACATGAAAAAAGCAGCGAAGAGGGCGAAAAACAGGCTAAAATAGCTGTGGCAAAGGAAATGCTTGCTGATAAAATGAGTATTAATACTATTGCTAGATTAACAGGATTGCCCATCAGCGAAGTTGAAAAATTGAAAAAGTAATTCAAGTATCTTAATAAATAATTAGTCTGCTAATGTTATCCTTTATCCTTAATTTATAAGGATTAGAGGCAAAGGTATGGCTAAAGGAAATAGTGCTCTATTAATATTTGACTTCGATAACACTATTACTAATGGGCACATGCATGGTACTTTTTCTGGTAGACATTTCGGAGTTAAAAAAAGTGATTATAATTCTGCTGCGGAAGGTGCAGTGACTGATGCCGATATAAGAAAATTTATAGAGAATGAAGGTGGAATAAAAAATAAAGAGAAGCTAAAATCTGTATTACAATCTGCACTTTCAAAGGGAATAGAAGTGAGTATTGCATCATTCACAGGATATCCAAATGCTGTGAAAAGGGTTGTAGAGAATCATTTGGGTTTATCTAAAGAACAAGCAGACAGTGTTTCTATATTTGGCCACTTTCCAAAACATTATGATTTCCAGCTACCAGAGAGAGGGCAGCGAGACCAATTCGGAAAAAATTTGCATATCTGTAAAGCAATTGTAAAGTACAAAGATAAAAATGGTAGGTTGCCAAAAACTGTCATGCTGGTTGATGATGATAAAACAAATATTGAAAAGATTAATGAGTTTGTTGAATCAGTGAGCAAAAGAGAGGGATGGCTTAAAGAAAATGGGCTGAGTATTGAAGATATAAACAATATTAAATTTAAAGGTGTTCAAGTACCTCAACAAGACAAAGATGCTCATTATCTAGAAAGAGTACAGAAGTTTGTCAATGCTAACTTAGTACAAGAACCAATTTATGAAAATTTGAAGAAAGAAGAACCTATATACCAAAATCTTCAAGATATTCAGAAACAATTATCTGAAGAAAAGCCACCACAATTACCTCCTAAACCTGGGTTTAATACAAAAACCGCACCTCCATTGCCTCCTAAACCTGAGAATTCAAAAGCTAAACCAGCATTACCTCCTAAAAAAAGGAAGCTAAACAAAGTACATACTGCTAATGGTGTAGCTGCCAATAGTAAAAATGAAGAACAAATATATACTCAAAACATCTCCGTACCCGTAGTAAAGGAAACCGAAGTACATTTTCCTTACTGTAGCGAACTAGATCTAGAAACTCCTATGCAAAGACTGCGTGACTCTTTTCAAAAAGATGATTTGCCTGAAAAGGCAATACATGCCATTTACAGTTTATTTAAAGAGAAAGTAATTAAGGCAATAAGAGAACGAGGCGATAGGGTAATTGAAAAAAGTGAAGTTCTTTATATTGAATCACGTCATCGTCACAACAATGATAACAAAATAACCGATGACTCTTTCACTCAAATTATGGCCCAAATTCAGGAAAAAAAGAAAGAAATCAAAGATCTTGCTAGTAATTATCAAGGAGAAGATATCCAGCTAAGGAAAGAAATATCAGAGTTATTAAATGTTAATCTGCAAAAGACGAATATAAACCCAAATTACGTAACCATAAACCAGTCTGAAGTGCAACAAGCAGCTGCATCTCCTAGAAGGTATATAAAAATTACACAAGATAAAAATACAGGAAATAATACTTCTGAAAGAGATAAAAGAGAAAAAGGTAAAAAAACTGATTTAGGAAGCACAATATTAAATTATATACCATATAGAAACAATAATAGAACTGAAAACTCTACTGCCACAAAGGAAAATAGAACAGAAAGTGCAAAACCAAGTCTCACAAAGGAATTCTTGTTTAGAGTTGGTACTATTGCAATTGGTTTCCTTTTTGGAGGGCCAATTGGTGTTGCAATTGCTTTAGGTATTGTAGCTGTTGATATCATATCAAATGGTAAACTTATTCAAGGGGCAGAAAAAGTACTGGGTGCAGGCTATGATGCATTAAGTGCTGTGGGGAAAAAAATGTTAAATGTAGGGAAGGCAACATTCTCAAAGATTAAGGAAGCTCAAGGGCTGTCAAAAAGAGATATAGAAGTAAGTGACCCTAACCATTCTCCCAAATCTCATGTAACTTCGGAAGGTGAACCAAAAGCTAAAAGTCAAGTCAAAGCTGAGTTAAAAAGAAGAGCAAGTGCAGCAAGTCAAGAGCAAAGTGCTAAGCAGCAGATAAGCCAGTATAGATAGGTAAATCCATGTTAGAGAAAGCTAACCACACTGACAGAAAAGGTCTATTTTGCTATAAATTTACCATGAGTTTTTCCAATTACTCTCAAATGAATTAGTGTTAATTTAATATAAAATATTACTAAAAACTTAAATTATATAACCATCTCCAACAACCAAAACCAGCAAGCTTTTATTCTGACATCGGCTGTGAATATGCACAAAGATTCAAAACTTTCAATGATCTTACCTCTTATGAATTCAGGAGCTTTGACTTGAACGGACACGGAACAGATAGCTCAGAAAGGATTATATCGTTCAGAAAGGATGAAACTTCTTGTTCAAATATATCATCGCATTCTAATCTATCATAGTATTCTACGTTTAATCTATTACTGTACTCTCCTTTTTCAATTTTATTTAGAATCTTTTTATTATCAAAAAAAGCAATATTATTGAATTTATCTTTAACTTCCTTATTAGCTATATCAAAGCTACTGGTTAAAGCAATAGATGCTTGATGAGTTGTTAACCCTTCAAGAAATCCAACATTAGGGCCAAAAAAATTAAACTCGTCTTCTGCAGTTTTACAAATCATCACAGAATGTCCAGGTTTATATTCCATATTTTCTTTTGATTCTTCTCCCACATACCTACATGAAACTAATTTCAATCTCCCTCTTACTGATTTTCTTGAAGATTTTCTTTTTAAATGAAGCATCCATATTTTTCTCTCGTCTCCAACGTTCATATTATTCAGAACTTTTTTTAACCTCTCTTGATTTATGCTACACTGTCCAGTACTGGTGTCTCTTTTAAGAATATTTTTATGATCTTTGATTGATAAAGTGCTAAAAGGAAGACGTTTATATAGATCACAACCTTGTAGTTGTATAGTATTTGAATGATTAAGTAATGTGATAGGACTGCCTGTTGATGGTGTTGACTCTAGTTTATTTAATAATCCTATAGATTTCTCACTTAGTTTTCCTTTCTCTTTTTCGTACTGCTCTGAATTAGGGTTAAAATTAGGGAACACACGAAGAAAGTTTTTTTGACTTGAAACAGCGTTTGTCAAAGTAGCAATATTACACAAGTAATCACATACTCCTTTATCAATCGAAGAACCAATTTTATTAGCTAGCCCTTTATAAATTTCTTCATATCTTTCTTTATCGGTTATATAGCTGCCTTTTATTAAATCACCCTGGCTAAAGTGAACTGCTTCTCTTATTTCGCTAAAATCATAATTCATATCTTTTAAACTTAGTCCATAACGTTGTTGAAAGTCTTCTTCGATTGAACGAATATAGCTCATCATTTCTTGTACATAATCTATGATTTTGGCCGTCTCAACTGTGCTTTGAGGGTAAAACTTTGGGATATGCTTTTCTTGAACAAACTTTCTTAACGCGACATCACTTTTGTCATCTAAGCTGAAAAATTCCTTAGCTATATAACTAGTTTGTTCATTATCTCTAATACGGGTCACTGTACTCAAATCATAACCAACATCTTTTAAATTTCGTCCATAACATTGTTGAAAGTCTTCTTCGATTGAATGAATATAGCTTATCATTTTTTGTACATAATCTATGATTTTGGCCGTCTCAACTGTGTTTTGAGGGTAAAACTTTGGGATGTACTTTTCTTGAACAAACTTTCTTAACGCGACATCACTTTTGTCATCTAAGCTGAAAAATTCCTTAGCTACATAATTTTTCATTTCATCATTACTCATACTACCAATCTCACTCAAATGCTACATAATCAACAGTAACATCAACATATTAAAATACACTAAAGTGACTTTCTTGGAAAAAGTAGAGAGAAATCTCGAGAAACTCAATTTTAAAGCTAACCATGTACCGAATAGGTATATTTTTATTATGAATCTTCCATTATTTTTCTTCTATTGCCAAACAGATTATTATTGATTTCTTAGTTAATTATATTGAAATATCAAATAATATAACTACCTTCGGCAACGCAAAACCACCGGCCGCGAGAACAGTTTGTCTTGGAATCAGTTGGTCTCTTGTGCTACTCTAAATCTGTGTTCATTGTATCATAGTCCAATAAATCCGATGTAGATAAAGAAACATCAGATTGTGAGTTAGATTCATCAGCTTCTTCTCCGTTAGACCCAAACAACCATGAAAAAAACCCACCGAAAAATGATATAATTAATGAAAAAGGCTTTGTAATTATACTAAATAAATTACCAAAAAAGGAGCTCGGCTGTTCTTCCTCCTCTGAATTTCCTTCATTACTATCTGGGTGTAATTGAACATTATCTCCTTGCCCTTCCTTCTGTTGCGTACCAGCATCTTTCTGTAGACCTTTTGCATTACCTGAAGAGCTCGGCTGTTCTTCTGTTTGTGTAGGCTCTTTGGAAGCAGGCTCCACACTTGTTCCTTCTCCCGCACCCCCTTTTTTATTATCATCTGGCTGTTGCGCACCAGCATCTTTCTGTGGATCTCCTTCATTACCTGTCGATGACTCACCACCATCATCAGTTCTTTCTACGGCTTCTTTTAGTAGAGTTTTTATTTCTTCTGTTCTAGCCAAATCTAAAGGAGTATTTCCATCTCTATCTTTTGCATTAATATCAATTCCTTCTACTTTTATTAAAGCACTTACTATCTCTGTATGACCATTTTGAACAGCTAAATGTAAAGGAGTATCTTTTCTATCATTTTGTGCATTAACATTTGCCCCTTTTTCTAATAGATCTTTTACTTCTCTCAACTTGCCAAGCCTAGCAGCCAGATGTAGAGAACTCTTGCAATATTCAGCTTCTTTTTTTTGTAATAGAGCTAATACACCGCGTTCTCGAGAATAATCGCCATTATCAATATGTGCTCCATTATCTAATAGAATTTCGACTATACTAAAATGTTTATTTTCAGCAGCCCAGTATAAAGGAGTAAAAAAATCTTCAACTACATTAACATCTGCTCCTTCACTTACTAGATGTTTTACTTCACTAATGTTGCCACTTTTAACAGCCTCAAGTAAAGCAGCATTTCTTAATAGAGCTTTTATTTCTTCGTTAGTAGTTAAATTGAAAGGAGTATCTCCATGGTGATCTTTTACGCTAATATCTGCTCTATTACTTAACAGAACTTTTACTAACTATGCGTGATTTTCTTTAGCAGCCAAGTGTAAAGGAGCCTTTCCATTTTTATCTTGTGCATTAACGTTAACTTTTGCCTCTAATAGAATTTGTGTTACCTCTATACTGCCTACGTCGGCAGCCCAATGTAAAGGAATCCTTCCATATTCATCTTCAGCATTAATATCTGCTCCTGCTTTTATTAAAGCATTTGCTACACCCTTATTACGTTCTATGGCAGCCCAATGTAAAGATGTTCTTCCATCTTGATCTTTTATGTTAATATCTGCTCCTGCCTTTATTAAAGCATTTGCTACACCCTTATTACGTTCTATGGCAGCCCAATGTAAAGGTGTTCTTCCATCTTGATCTTTTATGTTAATATCTCCTCCTGCCTTTATTAAAGCATTTGCTATATCTTCATTGTGTTTTTTGGCAGCATAATGTAAAGGAGTCATTCCATCTTGATCTATTACATTGACGTTTACTCCTTGATTTATTAAATCGTCTACTTCCTTAACCTTAACATCTTTAATAGCTAAACACAAATCTTCTATTTCATTTTGTGTTTTTGTCAGAGCAATCATCAATGTAGTGTGACTTCCTTTGTGATCTCTATAATGAGCAAGATCTAAAGGAGTCTTTCCTGAACTATCTTTTGCATAAACATTAATTCCTCTTGCTTTTAGTAGCGCATCTACTGCTTTTTCATTATTCTTTTCAACAGCTAAATGTAAAGGAGTCTGTCCATCTTTATTTTTCTCGTTAACATTGACTCCATCATTTATCAGGCGCCTTACTTCATCAATTTTACCATTTTCAATAGATATAAATAAATCAGTATTGCTCATTCCATACTTCCTTGTAAAATCTATTGTTACAGTAAAATTACTAACGTTTTATGAATGATTTTATCAAGAAAAAGTATTGGAAAAATTAAGAATGTTTTTTGCAAAAAGGACAAAGAGCTTTATTCTATTAAAAATATACAATTATCATAAATTCCCCTGTTATTTCCAAATGGATTGCTATTAATTTAGAAAAATATATTATTAAAAATCGAAATAATCTAACCATTTCCAGCGCTCAAAACCAAGGACGGTGAGAGCTTTTTGTTTTGGAATGGGTTGGTCCGCGCTATTACCATCAATTTTTCTCAAGAGTTACTGCAGCTACAATAAGTACGTTTATCATCACAGTGTGGCGTTAAATCCGGATAGAATGTAATTATAGCGTTACGTTCTCTTACAAATACTGATTGATATCTGCCACCTTCCATCTCATATAAGCACCCTCCGTCTTTTCGTAATTCTTTAAACGCTTTGGTTGCATAAACTAAAATATCATCAGCATGAAGGTTATATGCATATCCCTTCTCACAATTAACTTTTATATTTCCACCTCTACCTAAATATTTTACCCCCAATGTATAAACTGGCGGCTCAATATCCGTTTTATTGCATGGGGCATCATACCAAATTGCTCCTGCCCACTTATTCCCCTGAGCTTCAAGATACCTTCCAACAAAATGCATACCTCCTAACTTGGATTTGTCTGGCTCATCACAAAAAACATGTCTAAACCCTACAGTCTCTCCGTTTTCTCCTCTTCTAGCAAATTTACTTCCTTTGCCAGCAAACCAAATTTGAGTTAGCTCGTCTTTAAATAGCCCTAGGTCCGCATTCGGTGTAATCACTTGATGATCAAGCTTATCATATATTCCTTTCACTACTCCTTGATATTCTGGAGAGTCAAGTAAAGATCTGAAATCCTTTTCGCTTGGATATGATCCCCAATCTCCGCAAATTTTCAATACATCTCTATCAAACTCAGTCAATTTCGGAGGATCAGGAATATACTTTGGTTGTGAAGGATTCGTTCTGAAAAATGGTTCAAAATCGTCCTCAACGCTCTTTTGTATATGGCTATCAGTAAAGTAATGACCATTAACATAAGAAGTCAACCCTATTATCGGTATCATCAAGCATAAGACTATTTTAGATTTTCTTGATATCATGCAATACGACTCCACAAAAAAAAACAGAATACTAGCAATAACTTAACAAAGCTTAAACCAAGTGTCAAATAGTACCTCCTATCATTCAGTCAGCTAAAGCCCCTTACCAGCAGAAACATATATAAAATCTACCAGTACTGTTCTTAAGAAAATATGCTCATAATTATACTAGCTAATTGCGAAAAAGACTTTAAGTGGAAGTATATAAGTAAGATATTAACTACTAATAAAGATATACAAATATATAAAAGTTGTTCCTGTTTCTTTTGCCAGTTAGCAAAAAGCTTATCCAGTAAATCGCTGTTCTTGTTTTTTAGCTCCACCAGCCCATCAATTGCGGCATTACTGCTTTTGTTATCATTTTTCAGAGAATTAATTAGAACATCTATCATAAAAGAAAAATTACTTTTATACTCATCAAGTTCCATACTTAATCTGCTTCCAAAAATGAACTCTATCACCTTAGTAAAAATGCTCTTGAAACCCATACTATAGTATACAAAATATTTTTGTATACAGAATAAATTTAAAGTTGACAAATACTTAAATGAATATCACTGTGGCAAAAAAGGGCTCATGAATAATTGAATGTGTATAATAACGTGAGTATAATCAGTTCTGTCGCATTTATAAATCCTGGCAGTAGCAATAATAGCCTTAGCAGAACCGCGCTTCTTTTTCACATGCTCGTAAAAACTTCTCAGGTAAAGACTATACCGTATAGCAACCCAGGTACACTGCATTAAAGAAGTACGTGCCATTTTTGGTCCATGTTTGGTAATTTTTCCAATAGTACATTGCTGATTGGATTGGGAAACTGATGGCACAACTCCAAAATAAGCAGTGAGCTTTTCAGGATTGCCACAATACTTGTATCTCTGCAGGACTACCATGCTTGAAGTTTTGTGTAAGGAAAAAGGTAGAAACATTAAAAATATGGTTGAATAATTGATAGTAATGGTGTATAATTATTAATACTTTTAAGCATTTTGACCATGGCTCTTTCGAAGTTTCTCGATCCAAAATTGGCCCTGACCTTTAAAAAAATCTTCGGTACTGAAAAAAATAAGAATATTCTTATCCATTTTCTCAATGATATCTTGGCCTTCACTGGTGTTAACACAATACAAGAAGTTCAGTTTCTCAGCACCATCATGAATCCTGAAATTGCCTCTGATAAACAAAGTATAGTCGATGTTCTCTGCAAAGATTCCCATGGAAATAAATATATCGCGGAAATGCAGCTCGCTAAGGACAAGAACTTTGAAAAGCGTGCTCAACTATATGCTGCCAAAGCTTACTCAAGACAATCAGGCAATTACATTGATTTTAAGAAAGTATTCTTTATCGCTATTTCTAATAGTACGCTATTTCCCTCCCTCTCTCTATTCTCCTTCTAATCCATAGTTAGCGTTCATAGCTGTACGAACATTCATTTTTGAAGACAGCAAATGGTCAGTGCTTGACACTGGAATCCAGGGAAAAGAATGATGTCATTCCAGTGCTCCTTTCTCGTCATCCCAGTAGCCTTCTTTTCCTGTCATCCCAGTGCCTTGACTACTTGGATCCAGAAAACTTAACTTTAAATAAGTGGCTGCATAATAAAGACTAGATTCCAGACTGGAATGACACCCTACTTAACCGTCATACCACGATTCATTCGCGGTATCTCATCCGCTAACAAGAGATCCCGCTGCGGGATGACGAATTGCTTAACCGTCATACCACCGCAGACCGTCATACCGCCACGAACCGTCATTCCGCCACAGACCGTCATACCGCGATTCATTCGCGGTATCTCTTAACATAGATCCCGCTAACACGTAGCGGGATGACGGTTGTCGGTGAACCTAAGTTACTTTAGCTGTAAACATTAAGAAATTTACCAAGCGAAAAAAAGGCAAAAGAAGCCCCGTGGTGCGAGTTTTGACCCTATATTACTGTAAGTGGCGCTGTAATAATGTGCTAACGCTTAAAATAAGCGCGATTTGGCTGAATGTAGAAAAAATAAAAAAGACATGCAGCCGCTATAATTTTATGTAATCCGCCAATAAATACTCTGAGTTTTTTACTGAATTTTGTCATTGAGCCTGCAGGTCAAAAACAAGTTTTGAGTCATAAATACCCTTACTATCATAATAAGGGGGCTGGTGAAGTTTGTCAAGCAAGTTTTTTCGTTTCTGCGGGCTACTTGAATAACGGCTACAATGTTCGTACAATTGTGCGTCATGCGCTGACCCATTTGTTGTGCTTAACAAAAACAAATGTTCGTACAGTACACTGCTACGAACATTACCTATAAAGAGAAACCTCTACTCCTTATTCTTTGCTCTTCCTGCACGCTTACGTTCATTTGGATCAAGGAATTTCTTGCGTAAACGTATAGATTTTGGAGTTACTTCCACCAATTCATCATCATCTATATACGCTATCATATCCTCCAGTGTCATTATCTTTGGAGGAGTGAGTTTTATGGCTTCATCACTACCTGAAGCTCTTACGTTTGTTAATTGCTTACCTTTTAACACGTTTATCTCCAAATCATTGTCACGGCTATGCTGGCCGACAACCATGCCACAATATACCTTATCCTGTGGCTTGATAAACATAATTCCCCTGTCTTGCAAATTGAAAATTGCATACGCCACAGCCTCACCCTTATCTGTAGAAATTAAAACTCCATTGCGCCTTCCAGAAATTGAACCTTTATGTGGAGCATAACTATGAAATAAACGGTTAATTATGCCTGTGCCCCGAGAATCAGTTAAAAACTCTCCTTGATAACCAATTAATCCTCTTGATGGCACTAAAAACGTTAATCTTGTCCTGCCATTACCAGAAGGTCTCATGTCAGTCACTTCACCTTTTCGGAAGCTGAGTTTTTCCATGATGATTCCACTATATTCATCATCTACATCAATTACTACTTCCTCTATAGGTTCAAGTTTTTTGCCATCTTCTTCCTTAAATAGCACGCGAGGACGTGAAACCGAAAGCTCAAAACCTTCTCTCCTCATATTTTCAATTAACACTCCAAGCTGCAACTCACCACGTCCACCCACTTCAAATGCTTCGCCACTTGGTGCCAAAGTTACAGTAATTGCAACGTTTGTTTCTGCTTCTGCATATAAACGATCTTTTATAACAGTTGAGGTAAGTTTTGTTCCCTCTTGCCCAGCAAAAGGTGAGTCATTAACGCTTATAGTAATTGCCATTGTTGGCGGATCAACTGGAGTTGAGCTCACTGCAGTTGTAACCTCTGGTGCTGCTATAGTGTCAGAAACTGAAGCTTTCTCAAGTCCTGCAATTGCAATTATGTCTCCCGCCACAGCTTGTTCTACTGGGATACGTTTCAAGCCAGAAAATGAGAGCAACTTAGTTAATCTCCCTCGTTCAATTACTTTACCGTCCAGATCAAGTACCTTAAGATCTGAATTGACTTTTGCAACGCCCTGATAAACCTTTCCTGTCAATATTCTGCCAAGAAACTTATCAGACTCAAGTAGAGTGACCAACATAGCAAAAGGGGCATTTTGATCATAAACAGAAGGTTTTATATAATCTATAACCGTTGAAAATAATGGGCTTAAATCTTTCCTTTCATCAGAAAGCTCCTTAGCACACCAGCCATTTCTACCTGAAGCATACAACACTGGAAAATCTAGCTGCTCGTTGGTTGCATCAAGGTTAAAAAATAACTCATATATTTCATTTAATACTTCATCAATTCTGCTGTCTGGTCGGTCGACCTTATTGATTATCACAATTGGCTTCAAATTTGCTTTTAGTGCTTTTGACAACACAAATTTAGTTTGTGGCATTGGCCCTTCTGCAGCGTCAACCAGCAGCAACACACCATCTGCCATGCACAATACCCTTTCTACTTCTCCGCCAAAGTCCGCGTGCCCTGGCGTATCAATAATATTGATCTTTTCATCGCCCCACATTATTGATGTGCATTTTGCAAGTATTGTAATTCCGCGTTCACGCTCTTGGTCACCACTATCCATCACTCGTTCTTGAACTTCTTGATTCTCACGAAACGTGCCACTTTGTTTTAACATGTTATCGAGTAAAGTAGTTTTCCCGTGGTCAACGTGTGCGATTATTGCTATATTTCGGATCGATTTAAATTCGTTCATTTTCTATCATTTCAAAATTAATTTAGTAATAAGTATACATAAAATACACTTGGAGTAAATAACTAAAGCTGTGCTGTGTTTCCAAGATATTATAGGATTACTTTGTTAAATATTCTCTACTCCCAGGTTTTGTTATGGGTAGTTGTTTTAATTCACTTGGAAGTTCTTCCTCGCTGTAGTTTTTGATGTTCAGTTCAATCAAAGGTATGACAGGAAAAGGCAGTTTCGTTTCACTATTCCTCTTTATTAGAGAAGCTTCAGCAATAACTTTACCTCCCTCCCCTTCTACACATTTCACTGCTTCAAGTGAAGATTTACCTGTGGTTATCACATCCTCGATAAGTAATATTTTCTCACCCTTTTTGATCTTAAATCCACGGCGTAATTCAAACTTGCCATTAACGCGCTCACAAAACATTGTCTTTATTCCAAGCTGCCTGCCAATCTCATAACCCACAATTATTCCACCAATTGCAGGAGATAGTATTAAATCTATGGAGCTATTTAATTCTTTTTTTATTTTATCTGCTAATAATGCACAAACTTTCATGGCTCTGCTTGGATTTTCAAAAATCTTCGCACACTGTATGTATGTGTCACTATGCAGTCCGGATGATAAAACAAAATGCCCATGCAAAATTGCCTCTGCTTCTTTAAATTCTTTTATTATTAGGTTATTTTCGTCTAATATCATTTTTTAAGTTCACTATTACATTCTTTATTAATTATCTGAGTGATACAAATATCAGACCACACGTTTATTGCAGTTTCAAACATATCGATGATTGTATAAATAGGCAAAATCAGTCCCATAATATGCAGAGGAACATTCATCGATATGAGATAACTAGTTGCCATAAAATAGCACCCCATCGGCACTCCAGCGTTACCAATTGCTGCACTAGTTGCTAAAAAAATCCATATCAACATTTCGCTTAAGGAAAATACGTATCCGTTCATTTCTGCAACAAACATCACAGTGATTAGTATAAATGCAGCACATGCATTCATATTAATTGTTGTGCATATTGGTAAAATAAAAGACGATAATTTCTTTGGCACCTTTAGCTTGTTCTGCACACAGTCTATGGTTGTAGGCAGCGTTGCACTGGATGATTTAGAAAAAAACGCAAGTGTAAGTGCCGGCATAACCCCTTTCAGCGTTTGAATTGGTGATATGCCTTTATACCACATAAGTAGAGGTAAAATCAGAAATGCCTGCACAAAATTTGCAGACATTATGCAAGTAAAGTACCAAAAAAGACTATAGAACTTGCTACCACCTTTTAATTCGTGCAAAAAACATGTAATAAAAGACCACACAGCAAGTGGAACAAGCTTTAGTAACCCCTGAGCAATTTTAAGTAACGTATCGAAAAGTGCAGAGAATATTTGATGTAATATGTCCTGCTTTTCTTTTGAAAGTGAAACAATAGCTCCACCCATCAAAAAAGCAATCAATATGCTACCAATAACGTTATTTTCAAGAAAAACTTGCACAAAATTCGAAGGAATGAGTGATTTTAAGTATGAAAAGTAACTGTAATTGTTATTATCCAAACTTCCTATCGTGTTACATATGAAATTTTTTTTCACTGGGTCTATTAGCAGGTAAAACAATAATGCAACAAACGCAGCTATAATAGTTGTAAGCAGCGTATAAAATAGTGTTTTCTTAACTAAGGTTTTAATTTCGATTGAGTCTTTGAGCCCGGAAATTGTGGAAACTATTGATAAAAAAACTAAAGGTAAGCTTATTAATTTCAACAAACTAACAAATATGTCACTAAACAGCTTTGCTATTTCAAATATAATCTCACTGTTTAAATAGTAAGCAATTATTGCAAACAGCATAGAAAAGAGTATTGCAAACTTGCGCATTGAAAATAAAACTTCAAAGTAACATTATACAACAATTTTGCTATTTGGGAATCAGGTTGATATACAAAGTCTTGCAAGTTAGACAAATTGACTGAGACTTCTTAATTTAAATTTAGGTGCACTTAGCCCATTCTGGTGATAATAAATTGGAATAGATAAGGTATGATAACTAACTTTTCTGTGAGTATATAGTTTTGCCAGACACAACAGTACGTACCACGTGCCCTTTTACTTTGCGCCCATCGAAAGGGGAATTCTTTGATTTACTAGCAAAGTTGTCAGTTTTAATTTCCCATTCATGATTGAGGTCAACTAAAATTAAATCTGCAGCAAGGTTTTTTTGTATACGACCACGTGGTATGTCTATTATATCTGCAGGCTTATATGTCAATTTTGCAAGCACATCAAGTAGACCGATTTGCCCACTGTGGTAAAGTTCAAGTGAAAGGGGCAGCATTGTTTCAAGGCCAACAATACCAAATGCAGCATTTTCAAGTGGAAGATCTTTAGAATTACGATCATGCGGAGCGTGATCGGTTGCAATGCAATCAATCACACCTGTCTTTAAACCTTCAATCATAGCTAAACGATCTTCTTCAGTGCGAAGCGGCGGGTTCATTTTTGCAATTGCTCCATGTTGTTTTACTATATTTTCAGTCAAAGTGAAGTGATGAGGGGTTACTTCACATGTAACATTTAATCCCAAATCTTTCGCACGTTTAATAGCATCAAGTGAATCTTTTGAAGAGACATGTAAAATATGGTAGTGCACATTTTCCATATCTTTCATGAGCAGTATATCGCGACTTACTATAACCGATTCTGACGCACTCAAGATTCCCTTTACTCCCAATTCTTCAGAAATTTTACCTTCATTGATTGCACCACCTGCTGATAAATTTAAATCTTCTGCATGTTGAGCAATAGGAACACCCAGCATACTTGAATAAAGCAGCGCCTGTCTCATAATCATTGGGTTCATAACTGGCATGCCATCATCAGTGAACCCAACCGCACCTGCTTCCTTTAAAAGTGCCATTTCAGTCAATTTTTCTTCCGAAGTGGTGATTTTAGCGTAAAATTCAACGTTTACATGTGAAGTTTCAAGTGCTCTATATTTCAAATATTTAGCCAAAACAACGCTATCAATTGCTGGAATAGTGTTCGGCTGACAAACTACAGTTGTAACGCCTCCCGCAGCTGCAGATTTGCTGCCTGTATATATAGTTTCTTTATGTTCTTGGCCTGGTTCACGAAAATGTACGTGAATGTCAATAAGGCCTGGCATTAGAACAAGCCCTTTACAGTCTATTGTTTCATCGACCCCACTTGTTGAAAATAATGATTCACCAAAGTCAATAATTTTATCCCCTTCAGTCAATAATGAACCTTTTATATCAAGTTTAGTTTCCGTGTCGATAATACGAGCATTAGTATACGCAATTTTATAGCCCTCCCTTTGCCCTGTTTGCAATAAATTCCAAGTTTGAGTCATTATATTTGAGTATCGATTATAAAATAAATCTAAAGTTTTTTTAACAAAACACAACCAAATAAAAACGCAGACTAAAGTTGCGAGAGCTGTCTTGAATTAAAATTGTCCCAAAAATTTGGCTCTTATAACCGAGTTACTTCAGTTTTAACGTTAATGTGTGAAACTCTTAGCTCTGTTGGAGGATTTTCTAGCTGAACATCTAACTTATTCTGTATGTTAAATAAACAAATCAAAGCTGAATCAAAATTTTCATCACACTGCTTCGCTTCATGCATACCATCGATTATTTCCTCTAATTCTTCCACATCATCCATTTCTTGCGGCGCACTTTTTAATATCGCTTTTATTTGGTTTAAATTTTGACGAATTTTCTCCTGATATCCAGCAATTCTCTCTTGATATATATCAATCATTTTTTGACATGCGTTGCCTCTAAATGGATGTTCTTTTTTCTCTTTTATGTAAGAACTTTGAAAGTCTTTACAGTTAAGGATTGCTTCTCTATGTTTTTTTATGTCATTAATTGCGCTGACTATCGACTTATCTATTTTCTTCAAATTTTCTTCCCGTTCTTCTCTTTTAACTATACTTTTGGATTCATTTTTCATTTGGTTCATTTTGTCATACAGGTTTCTGCATTCTTTGTAAGATACCATTGGTTGTAATATTCCTTCTTCTACACCTTTATTGTAAAAATTTTTCAACTCATTACTTGATAGTATTGTTATAGCATCTTCCCTTTTACCTTGTGATTTAGGATACTTTTTATTCAATGAACTAACATGATTTAACAAGAAATCTTTAACTAGCCCTTCTCTTTTTACTTCGGATAATTTTTCTAGTGTTTCTATATATTTCAGAACTTCCGCAAAGAGCTGTCCACCAGATGGAGCAAATCCTTGAAGTGGTTTACTCTGAGCTTTATAAAAATCGGTTTGTAAAAAATCTTCAGCTTGTTTTTTTATTACTGAAAGTTCATTGAAGGCTTTTTCTGGATTGATTTTTCTCAAAATGCTAATAGTTTTTCTAATCGCTTTTTCTCTCTTTTTATTATCTTGCTTTTCATTTAATATCAGATGTTCAGTTTTGGTAAAAGCATCACCTTGATCACTCTTTGCAATGTTACAAACGATGTTTTTTACAACTTTTTCAGTTGCTGCATAATCTATTTCTTTTGCAAAGCAGTCAACAAATGATTGCCAAACTTTTTTATTAACAAGCTTACTTGTCTTATTTTCAAAATCTTCTCTACTTTTGAATCCTAAAATAGTATAGAGATTTTTTTCAACTATTGGTTCGGCATGTTGTTTTGCCACTTTACCTTTTATATTGAATGGAAATTTACTAATCTTAGTTGTACCCATAATGTTACCTCAATATTAACGCCATCTATAAAAGTATAAAGATTTAATATTTAATTTTTAATTAATGCCAGCATTACTAGCACAGCTAACTACGGGGGCATTATGCTATAGCTGACCCAAGAAAGATTTCCCTACGTCATACCGCGATTCATTCGCGGTATCTCAGCATAGATTCCGCTAACGAGTAGCGGAATGACGAATTTGTTGTTTTTCAAATTGTAGGTAAACCTAAGCCACTTTAGCTATAGCATCAATAGTAAGCGTCAATTAACACTTTAACTTCTTACTTGTCATCAGTAATATTGTTTATATAAAAAATATAATTTTTTATGCCTGAACTTGGGAATATATTGCTATTGGTAGCCTGCTTATTGTCTTTGACATATTTGTTTTTACCTCTTAGTTCTTGTCGGTTTATTACCACTGCCATATTTTTTTGTGTATCAACATCAATGGCTATTTTGATCTACTGCCACATTACAAATGATTTCTCACTCGAAAACGTATTTTACCACTCACACACAACAAAACCTTTGATCTATAAGATTTGTGGAGTTTGGGGAAATAAAGAAGGGTCTATGTTGCTTTGGACATTAGTGCTTACCTTTTACCTATTTCTGATGGGTATTTTTACTGATAACGATAGTAAATTGAAGAAAGTATCCTTGATCACCCAAGGCTTGATTTGCTTTTGTTTTTTACTGTTCACTTTACTTGAATCCAGCCCCTTCACTAAAATGCCAAGCGTTGAAAAAGATGGATTGGGTTTTAATCCGATATTGCAAGATATAGGCCTTGCTATTCATCCACCGATATTATATTTGGGGTACCTTGGATTTAGCGTTCCTTTTTCGCTCTCTATAGCTGGATTAATTGCAAATACTGAAGGAAATGTTTGGGCTAAAATTGTCAGGCCTTGGGTACTTATTTCTTGGTCGCTGCTCACTTTAGGCATCAGCTTGGGTAGCTGGTGGGCATATCGCGAACTTGGGTGGGGTGGATTTTGGTTTTGGGATCCAGTGGAAAACGTTTCTTTGATGCCGTGGCTAATTGCAGTGGCGCTGACACATTTGTTGCTCGTTGTACGAAATTTCAATACTTTAAGGAATTTCGCTATCTTACTTACGCTTATAACTTTTATATTGAGTGTAACTGGAACATTTCTAGTCCGCTCAGGAATACTCACCTCAGTGCACACGTTTGCAGATGACCCAAGGTATGGACTATATATATTAGCTCTACTTGGTATAATCACAGCCAGTAGCTTAGTAATATTTGTAGTGTTTACGAGAAAGAATCACACATCTGCGATGTCATTCCAATGCTTGACACTGGAATCCAGAAAGAAATCTGCTACTCAAGTGACAGAGGGTAGAAGATTCTTTTCACGCCTTACGATGATGCTGATGAACAATTTATTATTCATCACTGCCTTTTTCATCGTGTTCGTTGGCACTTTATACCCTACAGTGCTTGGGTATTTAACCGGTGAATTAATTTCAGTTGGAGCACCATATTACAATTCTTTATTTAATCCTATCGCACTGGCTATTCTAGTGCTCACCATAATCGGGCAATACTGCCGTTGGCAGGGAAATAGTCTATTGCCAATATTCCGCGAATATAGATTTTCATTCTGCAGTGCTGCAGCTATTTTGCCGTTTATCTTTCACATGGAGCTAATAATTGTGCTATCAATTACTATCTCCATAGCATTATTAATCTTTGTTTTAGAAGCATACAGTAAAAGAATTCGTTTATTTAAGAGCGAATCAATTTTATTAGCAAGAAGAGTTTCTAAATCCTACTATGCAATGATGCTCGCTCATGCTGGAGTGGCAATTCTAGTGCTTGGTATAGCTTATTCAGTTGGTTGGCAGGAGAAAAAAGAAAATTACTTAAAAATAGGGGATAGCATAACAGTCAATAAATTTAAAGTTACTTTGCAAAATATTGAGCTAATAAAAGAAAAAAATTTCCATGCAGTGAGAGGTATAATGGATATCAGGAATTTGCTGAATAACAAGATATTGGGTGAAGTAACTCCTGAATATAGATTTTACCTTGCGGAAGGTCAAAAAAATGTTGAAAGCAGTATCTACCACAATTTGCTTTCTGATATTTATGTTGTAATTGGAGAGATTGATAAGAGTAAGAGCAAAATTGCAGCTAAAGTGCACTATAAACCTGGAATGTCTATAATCTGGCTTGGATCCTTTCTCATCGCTTTTGGTTCGCTCCTTGCCGCTTTTCCTTTATTGAGAAGATTTTCATAGGACTCCTTTATACTATAACGAAAAAACTTCCTTGACAAACTCTACCAACCCCCTTATTGTAGTATTAAGGGTATTTATGACTCAAAACTTGTTTTTGATCCGCGCGGGTTCAATGACAAAATTCAGTAAAAAACTCAGAGTATTTATTGGCGGATTACATAAAATTATAGCGGCTGCATGTCTTTTTTATTTTTTCTACATTCAGCCAAATCGCGCTTATTTTAAGCGTTAGCACATTATTACAGCGCCACTTACAGTAATATAGAGTCAAAACTCGCACCACGGGGCTTCTTTTGCCTTTTTTTTCGTTTGGTAAATTTCTTAAACATTTATAGCTAAACGACAACCGTCATCCCTGTAAAGGTCAAGTATCCCGCTACGTGTTAGCGGATGAGATACCGCGGCGGTATGACGGTTCGCGGTGGAATGACGGTTCGTGGCGGTATGAAGGTTAAGCAATTCGTCATCCCGCTGGTTGTTAGCGGCTAAGAGATACCGCGGCGGTA